>JACZYU010000179.1 GCA_022570935.1 Planctomycetota bacterium
ATTACATGTATACTCCAAACAGAAATCTTTTTATTTTGATTCAATAGTTTCGTTAGGTTGAGGGCTGTTCTATTATGAAAAAAGAAGAAGAAAAATCATATGTAGGTTGGTATGTATTGTTAAGTTTCATACTTGCAGCTACAAACGTGTGGGCATTATGGAATGAAATTGTAGGCAAAAGGCCATGGAAGGAGTATCAGACTCGTTTTTATGAGCTGGAATATGAGGATGCAAAAGAGAAATATGACGAGGCTGTATTGGAATTTGGCCAACAAGATGAACAGGATCTGTACAAAGCGGCCGAACGAAAACTAAAGAAGGCAAAAAAAGAGTTTGAGAAGCCGAAGATACAACTCGAATATAAGAAAGCTTTAGTTGAATTGCGTGCTTTGGATAAGAGTGAATTGGCGCCGTTAAGATTTGAATCAATAGTCATACGTAATGAAATGTTGGAAGAAGAATACCTGTACGGTAAGTACAAGAGAAGTGAGTCAAAGAGGAATATTTTAGAGATGGATGACAAGAGCAAGGCTTTAGCTGAAAAGATAAAACGCATCGAGGAGAAAAGATCTGAGCTGCAAAGGAAGTTGGATGGATTTAAGAGTAATATTACAAGGTACACAAAAGAATTGGAGTCACATTCGAGCAATATGCATAAATATAAAGAAACCATGGCGAAATTAGGATCAAGACGTCCACAGTTGCAGGTATACCAGGTACATCTTGAGGAGTTGAATGAGGTAGACAGGTGTATGTCTTGCCATGTTGGTATAAACAATAAAGAGGGTGTTTCAGAGGAGCAGCCTTATGCACGCCATCCGAGGAGGGAAGTGTATCTTGGTAATCATCCGCCGGAGCGGTTTGGTTGTGCGTTGTGTCATGAGGGACAGGCAAGGGCAACCACAAGCCCGAAAAAGGCTCATGGAGAGGTGGAGTACTGGCTGGAGCCCATGCTTAAAGGTAAGATGGCGCAATCTTCATGTGTAAAATGTCATGATAAGGGTGAGGAATTGGTAGGGGGTGAAGAGATCTGGAAAGGAATAAAGTTGGTTGAAGAGTTGGGATGTTATGGTTGTCATTCGATTGAAGGATTTGATAAAGATAAAAACAGGATGATAGGGCCTGATTTAATCGAGATAAGCAGTAAGGTTAATCCGGGATGGTTGGTTTCGTGGCTGCAGGGACCTAAGGGTTTCAGGACAAGTACAAGGATGCCTGATTTTAAGTTGAGTGAGAGTGATGCTATGGCTATAACGTCTTATCTCTGGCAGAATTCAGAAGGGTTTGAACCTGGTGAGCCGGAAGAATTTGACGAAGAAACTGTAGAAGAAGGTGCGTTTATATTCGAGAGTATAGGATGTCTGGCATGCCATAGTGATATAGAAGAAGATGGAAAAATTCATGGTCCGAATCTTGCCAGGATTGGCGAAAAGGTTAATTATGAATACCTTGTCAGCTGGTTATTGGAACCCAAAAAACACCAGCCCAGAACGAGGATGCCTGATTTAAGGCTTGACGAGGAAGACGCACAGTATGTTGCCGCATTTCTAATGAGTTTGAAAAGTGGATATCTTGAAATTTTATCAGATGAAAATAAAGCACGGCTAACCGATGAGAAAACTGCCGGCAGGGGAAAGGATTTGATAAACAGGTATGGATGCTTTGGTTGCCATAAGATACAGGGTATGGAAGAAAAAACCAAGATAGGCGTGGAGCTTTCCGCGATAGGCTCCAAGCATATACATTTGTTTGATTTTGGTTTGTTAGAGAAAAAGTTACTTCACGAAGTTGGACTTGAAAGTTCACATGAGAATATTGGAGAGGCAAGGCGTGCGTGGTTAAGGGCAAAATTAACAGATCCAAGACAGTTTGATGAAGGAAGATATAAGAGGCCGGAAGATAAATTAAGGATGCCTGACTTCAATCTGACCAAAGATGAAATACAGACGTTATTAATTCTGCTGACGGGAATGAGAGAAGGGAAGTTGCCGGAGAGTTATATCGCCAAATTAGAAGGTGAAAAAAAGTTTTTGGTAGAGGGTAAAAGAGTAATTGATAAGTTTAATTGTATGGGATGCCATCAGTTCAGTATAGATACGTTACATCTGAAAGATGGGGTAGTAGTAAAAGGAATGGTTAAGCTTGAAGAGGAGGAAAACCTGTATTTTCAGTTATGGGAGGATAATGAAGGGCTGGGACGAAAGGCTGGTGAAACTATACAGATATCAAATGAAGATATAAAAAGTATGTCCAGGTCGGAAGGAGGAGATATTGGTGAGTTTATTATAGATTATCATATAGAGGTGGAAGGAAGAGTTGCTGAAGAGGCCAGGGTGTTTACTCCTCCTGTTTTATATGGAGAGGGTAAGAAGGTTCAGAGTGCGTGGCTTTTTGACTTTCTCGAAGAACCTGTAGCCTTGAGGCCCTGGCTTGATGTTCGTATGCCTACTTTTAAAATGACTGAAGATGAGGCTACGGTGTTAGCCAGGTATTTTGCCGTTTTAGAAAAGGAGGAATATCCATATGAATATATAGTTGAAACTAAAGAAAAGTATTTGGAGGAAAAGGAAAAGGAAAAACCGGGATACTTAACTATGGCTGAACATTTATTTATGTCTAAAAATGTAAACTGTGCATCCTGCCATGTTAGAGGTGATATAACGCCTGAAGGTGAGCCTGCAGATTGGGCTCCTGATCTATCTAAGGCAAGGAATAGATTAAAACCTGATTGGATAGTAAACTGGTTGTTGGACCCTCAGTTAATACAGCCTGGTACGAAGATGCCTAAATTCTTCAGAGAAGGCATGTTTCAAGATATTTTCCCTGGAACTCCAGAGGAACAGGCTGTGGCATTAAAGGACTTACTGATGAATCTTCCAGAGGAGATGCTTAAACAACAAGCAGATGAGTCGGAGTCGGAGGAGGAAGAATAGTTATTCCTTGATTACTGAATTAAAGATTTTCTAAGATAAAGATAAATTACATTTGAAATGTTCAAATTTATTTGTTATAAAATGAAACTTTATTGTCTTGCGGTCAAGTCAATAAAGCAAAGTTACGGTAGCATTAAATTATAAGTTGCTTATTAAGTCGAATTTCTTTAAAATTTTGTTTTCACTTAAATTTTAATATAAAACAAATTGATTTTTTAGTAGCAGAAAAAAATTTGACACAAATACAGGGGGTATTAAGAATGAAGAAATTTACAGATCGTTATAATATATGTTTTTTGGCGATAGCTATGCTTTCGCTGGTTTTGTTTTTTGGTAATTCCAGGAACATACTGGCTGCGTATGAGGAAGGCGATGTGTCTAACGGTGGAACAATAACGGGCACTGTAAAACTTGCAGGTGATGTGCCGGCAGCAAAAACGTTAAAAGTAGACAAAGATCAGGCTACATGCGGGCATGATGATATTCCATCAGAGGCTCTAATAGTTTCTGGTGATGGTGCTTTAAAGAACGTTGTAGTATCTATTGTAAAAATCTCGAAAGGGAAAAAGTTTGAAGAGGGAACGGCATCAATCGATCAGAAGGGTTGTGTTTTTTTCCCTCATGTTGCTATGGTTCCTCTTGGAAGCACCATTGAGCTGCTTAACAGTGATGATGTAATGCATAACCTTCATTCGTGGTCTATGAAGAATACGGCATTTAACGAAGGAGTTGCCGGCCATGGAAAGCTGTCTAAAACTTTTGTATTTCCTGAGACTATTAAGATGACCTGCGATGTGCATAAGTGGATGACCTCATGGCTGATTGTACAGGCGAATCCATATTATGCTCTTACAGGTGCAGATGGAAAGTTTAAGCTTGAAGGAGTACCTGCCGGTACTTATACCGTTCAGGCATGGCAGGAATCCCTTGGAAAGACTACACAGGAAGTTACAGTAAGTGCCGGTGGAGAAGTTAAGGCAGATTTTGAACTGACAAAGAAGGAAAAGAAAAAAAGAAGAAGAAGAAAGAAGGTAAAATGAAAATTTGACTGGATTCCTTCCGAAAGGAAGGCTCCTGCTCTCGCCCGCCTGAATGAATATCCGCCCGGCCAAACCGTTCGCCAGTCCGACGAGCATTCTGGCGGGGACGGGTCTGGCAGGCAGAGAATCAAATTTTAATATATAACAAGATAGAGAATGTATAATATAAAACCTTTCAGAAATTTCACGTCCAAAAAGCTTCATTTGAGGATTGTACTTACGCTTTTCCTGGCCATTTTCCTTATAGCACTGGCCACCGGTACAGGTATGGCTCAGGAGAATGCAGAAACTGCAAAAACTACCGAAGCTACAGCAGAAGCAACCGTAGAGTCAGAGCCAGAGCCTTATGAAGTTGTAGATTACAGAAATTTCTTCGGGATTGATGGCAGGCTGGTTGTCTGGATAATTTCTCAATTGCATCTCCTGTTTGCTGCCTTTGTATTAGCCGTGCCGCTCTTTGTCG
>JACZYU010000180.1 GCA_022570935.1 Planctomycetota bacterium
ACAAAGCCTGTAGCCGCCGCTGCCAGACCGGAACAAGAGTTTAGTAATGATATAACTACCGGCATATCTGCACCGCCAATTGGAATGACGAGCAAGATTCCAAGCATCATGGCTATTGCAAGAATGGCAAGTAAGTATGCATTGTTAGCAGGATTAATTATAAACATAATTCCAGCAATCAGAAATAACGTAAATATTAGTAAGTTGAGAAAGCGCTGAGTCTTGAAAACTACTGGAGCGGATTTGATAATCCCCTGTAATTTACCAAAAGCTACAAGGCTGCCGGTAAGTGTTACCGCGCCAATAAACAAGCTGATTATCATTGAAATGATAACATTAAATGTTACACCACCCGTTAAACGATAGTACTCTGCTAATGCTACAAAAGCAGATGCACCGCCTCCGAGACCATTAAAGAGCGCTACCATTTGCGGCATAGCCGTCATGCTGATCTTCCTGGCTATTATTACGCCAATTGTGCTGCCGATAATCAGGCCTATGATAATAAAAGTGAAATCAACAATTTCATTTTTTATTAGTGTTGCTACAATTGCAATGAGCATTGCAATCATAGCAAGCTGATTGCCGCGGCGTGCAGTCTTTGGAGAACTAAGATTCTTTAGACCGAGGATAAATAATACGGATGAGAGAAGATATGCAAGTACAATTATTGTTTTCATATTTTAATGACTGGAACGCTTTATCCTTCCCCCTTTTTCTTTTTAAACATTTCCAACATTCTGTCTGTAACCAGAAACCCGCCAACAACGTTAATTGTAGCGATTATTACAGCTAGTGTGCCAAGTAGTGTACTGAGCACTGAGTGGCCTGAGCCTGCACTGATTAGTGCGCCTACAAGCACTATGCCGGATATTGCGTTAGTGCCGGACATAAGCGGTGTGTGCAGAAGGGGTGGCACCTTCGTGATTATCTCGAATCCGACAAAAATTGCCAGGATGAAGATATAGAGTGCTACCAGTAATGGATCAATCATGTGTGTTTGTTCCTCTCTTCAGAAGAGCCTCTTTTACAATCTCATTTACGATTTCGCCCTTGTATGTGACACACGAGTCTTTAGTAATTTTATCTTCAAAGTCAGGAGCACCGTCCTCAGTTTTATATAAATGCCTGAAGAAGTGTGTAATATTTCTGGAATACATTCTGCTGGCATCTACCGGAAGAGTTGATGGCAGATTCACTGTGCCGCATATAGTAACATCATATTTCTTAATGTTCCTTCCTGCTTCCGTAAGTTCGCAATTCCCCCCTTGTTCTGAGGCTAAATCTACGATAACAGAGCCTTTGCGGATTTTCTTTACCATTTCTTCCGTAATCAGGACAGGTGCCTTCTTGCCAAAGACTTGTGCTGTCGTAATTATAACATGGTTTTGTGCCAACCTGCTACCTATGATTTCGCGTTCCTTTCTAAGAAATTCGTCTGACATTTCCTTTGCGTACCCAGTAACTGCTTCAGCGTCTGCAACAACTTCCATCTCTATGAACTGTGCCCCAAGACTTTCTACCTGTTCTTTAACTGCAGGGCGAGTATCAAATGCTTCAACTTTTGCACCCAGTCTGCGTGCAGTGGCAATTGCCTGTAAACCGGCAACCCCAGCGCCGATTACTAAGACCCTCGCCGGTGGAATGGTTCCTGCGGCTGTCATCATAAGAGGGAAGAATTTCCCAAGATATTGAGCTGCGATTAAGACTGCGCGATAACCGGCAATGCTTGCCATAGAACTGATTGCATCCATACTTTGTGAACGCGCAATACGTGGAATAAACTCCATGGCAAAGCTCGCAATATTTTTTTCAGCCATCAGTTGTATAACACTCAGGTTTGAAACAGGAGCGAGAAAACCGATATAAATTGAATCCGTCTTCATCATCTCAACTTCATGTCTTTGAGGAGGATGAATCTTCATTATCAAATCAGCTTCTGAATAAAGAAGTTGTGTGCCTTTAACGATACTGGCGCCAGCCTGTTCGTATTCAAGGTCAGAGAAATTCGCCGATTCGCCTGCGCCGGATTCAATAAGCACTTCCTGACCGTCGCTCACAATCTGTTTGACCATTTTAGGGACTATGGCCACACGTCTTTCCTTCTCAGAGATCTCTTTTGGAATACCTATCTTCATTTTAAAATAATTCTTGTTATCCTGATATCTTCGCTTTCTGTCATGCCGAATCGTGGGTTGCTTCCTGGTTAGCTGATAATTGGGACCGTTCCAGTACCTTCGGTTAGCAATCAGTCTGCCCGAATGGCATTAAATTTATGTATAGGAAATTCAAAATCATGTTTTTTTGTGCGCCAGCACATATCCAAAATGGCGTGAAGCAACGACACGGATGTCATTGTAGCCATTTTGTAAGAGTTGCGCAGGATGCGACTAACTCGATAAAGTTGTCAAGATTATACCGTGAGAGGACAAATAAACAATTGCTTTTATACTAAAACCGATTTGGTTTTTTGGTTTTCTCAAAGACCAAATCTTGGTTGCAGTTATCCCCGGACTGAAAGACGCCCCTGCCCGTCCGGCAGGCGGGGAGGACTTTACTCGCCTGCTCGCCTTAGGCGAGGGCAAAATAGTTTTCAGTCTTTTTCGAAAACTATTTTGTGATGTGTATAAAAAAGACATCTTGTATATTTTTGTAATCGAGACATTCTAATAACTATTAAGTGGCGAAAAAAGGCGGTGGTGGCTGATAACTTAACACTGGATGTGGAGTTGTTGCGTGAAAAAGGAGGCCCTGAGAAGCCGATACAGATTGTGACAATGATTTGGCAATATGGGCATAAGGGTTCGATATGGTTCTTTATGGGAAAGACCGCCACTAACAGGTTCCATGAAGGACGCCATAAGTGGAATTATGATGGAAGAAGTTGCTTTTCTACAAACTTACACTTAACAACCTGGCTGAGCCAGAACATATAAGAAATTCATACCTTTTTGGTTCTGGCTCAGCCAGGTTGGTATTCAAAAAGTATGGGGGAGATTGGAGCTTAGAGTTGCATTGACAAATCTATCTATCATCTCTTTTTCGTGTTCTTCTATCTCCGTAAATGCAGTTGCGATACCAAATATAGATGTGTCCTGATGCTTTTTTACGCGCGTTACGATTCCCATGCACTTAACAGGAGCTGTAGTTGTGGAGAACCCTATCTTTAATTCCAGTACAGTGCCGATTTCTATATTGTAGCTGGAATTAAAAAACAAACCTCTGGCACCCAAATCATTTACACCTACCATGTCCCAGTCAGAAGAAGCTATTGCCTGACCTTTTTGTGGCCTGATTCGAAATCTTATAATAATTGGCTTCTCAACTCTTTGATACTTTCTTCTCTCTGAAACCTCACACATTGGAATACTATCTTGATTTGATTTTAACTTATGCATAATTACCTCTTTGGCTATAATAATTGTATTTACAATTGTATAAAAAAGCAATTGATGTGCCAAGGCAATGTTGATCAATGATATAAGTCGTATAGTACCTGCATTATAATACTTACGATCTATTGATGAACTGAGTTACTTTGGGGTGTATACTCTTTTTAGTAAATAGTGCCCATTTTTACAACATAAAACGATTAGTATACACTTATTTTTTATATGAAATATTGTTAAGTAGTAACCGGCACACATAATGATTTGCCATGGTAACAAATCATTCTTTACCGTTATGACTTTCTATTGACAGTCATAATTATTACCGTAATATAATAAATTAGCGACCCGCCCGAACGTACCTGTCAGACTATGTCGTTCAGGCTGTCGTTCGGTACGGGCGGGCAGAAAGGAGCTAATTTATGAACCTGGCTTTAATTGCTGTAACAACAGATGGTATTAAGGTAGCAGTACGTATCAAAGAAAAACTGAACGGAGAAGTAGCGGTTTTTTTGCCTCAAAAACTGAAACAATCAAAACTTACTGCAAATTACTTTTCAAAAAAACTTGCTGATCAGATGGGAGATATCTTTTCGGTTTACGATGGATTAATATTTATCATGGCTTCTGGTATTGTAGTACGTGTAATCGCGCCGTATATTGATAACAAGCATAAGGATCCCGCAGTTGTTGTGGTTGATGATGTGGGACGATTTGTTGTCAGTCTGCTTTCAGGTCATGAGGGAGGGGCTAATAGTCTGGCTCAAAGAGTTGCAAATATTCTTAAAACTGATGCTGTTATTACTACAGGGACAGAGGCAAAAAAGGACATTATAGTCGGTATAGGTTGTAAGCGCGGCATAGGCAGTGCCGAGGTTAAGGAGGCAATTCGTAACGCTCTCAATGAAGCAGGCATGCCTATTGAAAGGGTCAGGCTGGCAGGGACTGTGGATTTAAAGGCTGATGAAGCGGGATTATTACGTGCCCTTGAGGAACTGGACATTCCATTGAGGGTGGTTTCAAGTGCAGAGATTG
>JACZYU010000181.1 GCA_022570935.1 Planctomycetota bacterium
GCTTCAGTACCTGACCGGAATCAATCCGAACAAGGCGCTGGCCTGGGTCAGAGAGCGTCCAAAGCTCACGTGCAAATGCTGTGGTGGAATAATGAGGATCATAAAAACGATGATACCGCCACTACACTGGTTAATGACTCTCACCTACAAGTCAACAAAAGAGGAGGCTGTCTTGGTTATGTAATCGAATCCGCTATACATCTAAGATTCACAAAAACGGCATTATCAAGCCGAGAGGGCTCCCGTTCGCTCAAAATTGGGGTAAAATGGCCCAAAAATCCTGTTTTTTGGTTACCACAGTATGATAACAGCAACAAAAAATTCTCTTCTTTCGCATCATAGCTTCTGCGACGCAAAAAGAGAGGCATTCTTCAAAAGATATTTTCTTATATAAAGTTTAATCCCCAAACAACGGGCTTGTCCAACAAACGGTTCAGATTGTGGTTCGTTCCTCACACAATCTAACCTTATTCGTTAGGAATTATTCATTGCATTATAAAATTCAAGTTCTATTTTTAAAAGTTTGCGGATGTATGAATTATCACGCGATGCTTCAAGTAGAATTCCACCCTCCTCTGGTCGATAACACCAATAATCAATTTTTTCTAAACCAGTGACCATTAATTGGTGTTGTATTTGTCCGTAATAATATTTGGGAATGACTCCGCGTTGAGCTTCACGCATAGCTGATTTTCCACACTTTATTTCCACGAGTGAATCTCTTTTTTGAGATATTCCATCAAGGCTTGCTTTTAACCAAGGATATTCAAGTGATTCTATACAAAGAGGTTCTACATTAAACCCCACTGATTTTTCATAAGCAATTCTAGCTTGTGGCTCAAGTCGTGTTCCTTCCATCATCGCAGCATTAGCTGGTTCATTTATCTGGTGTTTTTTTTCATGGAGCAATTCTTCTCGACTTTTAAATCGGTTTTCTCCCATTATAGTGGACGCATCAGATGCTCCTATACCCTCGTTTCTCCAAGCTAACCAAGCACTAGAACCTTGCTCTAACGTTATCTCTTTATATTTCATGATTATATTTTTATGTCGAATTATTGTTTGATATTGCTATGATTTCCTACAGTTAAATATACAGCTACTATGATATTAGAAATATACGGCGTCTGTATATTTCTAATATCATAGTCATGATTTATATTACTTGATAGTAATTTTCAAGTAAAATTCCTGGAATTTCTAAGAAAACCTGTTTAGTTTTATGGGGGCAACTGATGTTCCTTTGTCTTATCTGTATCATTTGTTAACGGGTTTTCACTTGCGGATTTGTCCCGTTCCATGAACGATGTATTTGTATGATGTGAGTTCTTTGAGTCCCATTGGGCCACGGGCGTGAAGCTTGTCTGTACTGATGCCAATCTCTGCGCCCATTCCGAACTCAAAACCATCGGTGAAGCGCGTGGATGCATTTACGTATACCACAGCAGAATCAACCTCCTCTGTAAATTTCTTTGCATTGGATTTGTCTTCAGTTATTATGGCATCTGAATGTGAAGAACCATAGGCCGAAATATGCCCGATAGCATCATCAATCGATGCCACAATCTTTACTGAAAGAATCTTTTCTAAATATTCGGTTGACCAATCTTCCTCAGTAGCCTGTTTTATTTCAGGCATAATCTTGCGACTTTTTTCACATCCCCGCAATTCAACTCCCGAATCAGACATACTCTTGAAGATATCAGGGAGGAATGTTTTTGCTATATTCTCGTGCACAAGCATGGTCTCCATAGCATTGCATGTACCCGGCCTCTGAAGCTTAGCATTCAGACATACCCCGCTTGCCATGTCCGGATCAGCAAATTCGTCAACATAAACATGACATACACCCTTATAATGTTTTATGACCGGGATGGTGGAATTTTCAACGACATTTCTTATCAAACCCTCTCCGCCTCTGGGAATTACCAGGTCTACATATTCATCTGCCTTGAGAAGATAGTCAACCGCCTGCCGGTCAATAGTTTCAATAACCTGAATGGCATTTTTATCCAGACCTGCCTTTTCAAGCGCCGAGCTTATTTGTCTGTAGATGGCTATATTAGAATGTATAGATTCCTTACCACCTCGAAGTATTGTGGCATTACCTGCCTTCAAGCAGAGAGATGCGGCGTCTGCCGTGACATTTGGCCTGGACTCATAAATAATGATTATCACGCCTATCGGAACTCTCACCTTTTGAATTTCCAGCCCATTTGGACGGACAGTCTTTTCCATTACCTCCCCAACAGGATCGCCGAGATTTACCACCTCTCTTATGCCTTTTGCCATATCTTCTATACGTGAATCAGTCAACCTTAATCTGTCGATCATGGCAGAAGATATGCCGGCCTCCTGCGCGGCATTTAAGTCTTTATTATTTTCTGCTATCAGCATTTCTTTGCTGTTTACGAGATTGAGCGCCATCTGCTCAAGTGCAGCATTTTTTACTGACGTATCGGCAACAGCCATAAGGCGTGATGCTTTCCTGGCGTCATATACAATTTTATCGATATAAGCTTTAACGTTCATATTTATAAGAAAGCAATAAAAACAGTGTGGCTATCAGTATCAAGCCCATTGGCACCTGCCAGGGAAATGGGCCATCAAACAAGAACGACTCCAACCCGCCAGATTCAGTTGGTTTCTCTGTCTTGCCACTCTCAGGTTCTGAAATATTAAATTTGTATTTTTTGTAAGTAACTTCTCCCTCTCTGGTATATCCATAGTTGTCCCTGGCTTCTCTCTCGATTTGTATCGGATCATTAACGAGCGCTTTATTTTCCTTTTTCAGTTTTTCGTTAATTTTCCTTAAAGAAACGACCTTTTCGGTAAGCTCCTTTTGCGTTGCCTCAAAAGCTCTCCTTTCTTCCCTTTTTTGTGTAACGATAACAGAAAAAATAATTATTATCGAAGCTGCTATTGAAAAAGTAAAAAGGAAACGTCTTAGCATGTTTTATTCATTATAATAGATGGAATAGATACTTGATTCTAGATGCTAGATAATCTTCTGCATTCAGCATCGAACTACTTTATCTTCACTTTACCATAAACAGCATTATTACCGAGTTCTTCCTCAATCCTTAAGAGCTGGTTGTATTTACATATACGGTCTGTTCTGGAAAGTGAACCTGTTTTGATTTGCCCGGCATTGGTTGCTACTGCAAAATCAGAAATGAAAGTATCTTCCGTTTCCCCGGAGCGGTGTGATATGACGGTAGTGTAGCCCTTTGATTTAGCCATTTCTATTGTTTGTATGGTTTCTGTAATTGTGCCTATCTGGTTAAGCTTGATCAATATTGAATTGGCTATACCCAGATCAATGCCTTTTTTAAACCTATTTATATTTGTGACAAATAAATCGTCTCCGACCAGTTGTACCCTGTTGCCAAGTTTTTCCGTTAACGCTTTCCAGCCATCCCAATCATCCTCTGCCAGACCGTCTTCTATCGAATAAATAGGATAGTTAGAGATCAAGCCCTCGTAAAACGAGATCATACCTTCTATAGATTTCTCCGGATCTTCTTCCGCCTTTAAAACGTATTTCCCATCTTTATAGACTTCGTTTGCAGCTGTGTCCAGCGCCAGTAACACATCCTTACCCGGCTCGTAACCGGCCTTATTTATGGCTTCCATTATAGTCCCCAGGGCCTCCTCATTACACTTTAACTCCGGGGCAAAGCCGCCTTCATCACCTACATTGGTGTTATAACCCTTGGCATTAAGGATATTCTTTAAACAATGGAAGACTTCTGCTCCAATCCTTAAAGCCTCCTTGAAGCTATCAGCCCCAACCGGCATGATCATGAATTCCTGTATATCAAGATTGTTATCGGCATGCTCACCACCATTAATTATATTCATCATCGGTACCGGTATGATATGGGCGTCATCATCTCCCAGATACTTGTACACCGGTTTGCCTGATGCGCTTGCGGCAGCTCTTGCTATAGCAATTGAGACACCCAGGATGGCATTAGCGCCCAGGCTGCTTTTATTCTCTGTACCATCTAGTTCTATCATAAGTTTATCTATATTTTCCTGCTCGGAAGGATCCATACCCTTAATCTTTGGACCTATTATTTCTGTTACGTTATTAACGGCTTTGGTAACACCCTTCCCAAAGTATCGTTTTGGATCACCATCTCTCAACTCACAGGCTTCATGACGGCCCGTAGATGCGCCTGACGGAACTGCCGCCCGGCCGGTTGTGCCGTCATCAAGTATTATGTCTACTTCAACTGTCGGGTTACCTCTGGAGTCGAGTATTTCTCTTGCAACAGTTTTTTCTATTTTTGCCAAGGCTTATCTCCCGCAAAATTTTAAAAGAATTTAACAAGCAAGTTTTATATCAAAAAGGTATACCTGTCAATTACAAACTACCCTGTCGAATCCGGAACCCCAAAGCA
>JACZYU010000182.1 GCA_022570935.1 Planctomycetota bacterium
GCAACACCGAAGCTATAGTCCTGATTGGTGAGATTGGCGGAAGTGCAGAGGAAGAGGCAGCCGAATTCATAAAGATGGAAATAACCAAGCCCGTAATAAGTTTCATTGCCGGATTAACAGCGCCGGAGGGCAAAAGGATGGGCCATGCAGGAGCAATTATTGCCGGAGGCAAAGGTGGTGTTGCAGAAAAAGTTTCATGTTTACGAAATGCCGGTGTCACCGTTGTAGACAGTCCGGCAGATATTGGAGAAGCAGTCGAGAAGATGATAAGCGGATAAGCTGACTGAGCCAACCGTCAGTATACTTCACGTCATTTAGTCATTTGGCGTTGCAGTCATTTTGCTTTGCTGTTATATTGTATTTCAAAGGAGGTTTCGTATGCAACTGGAAGAACTCAAAATCTATTATCTTATTTACATAGTCTTGACCAATGGCTAAGAAAAAGGGAATTGTTTATATAAATCATAAAAGATGTAAAGTATGCGGCATTTGCGTTAAAATCTGTCCTGTGCAAAATTATAAAATAAATCAAAACAGACTCAAAGAGCTTGGGAAATGCATTGCATGTATGCAATGTGAAAAATACTGTCCGGACATGGCACTTATTATAGATACTAAAGATGACAAAAAGACTCCTACAGGGTAACCAGGCAATAGCCCTGGCTGCTGTAAAAGCCGGTTTAAATTTTTTTGCAGGATACCCTATCACGCCTGCATCAGAAATTTTACATGAACTGGTTAATCAGGAAACAATAAAAGTATTGCAGATGGAAGACGAAATTGCCTCAATCAATGCTATCCTTGGCGCTTCTCTGGCAGGTGCGAAATCTATGACGGCGACGTCAGGGCCGGGATTTTCACTAATGCAGGAGAGTATCGGTCATGCTCATATGATGGAAGTCCCGCTTGTAATTGTAAATGTCCAACGTGTTGGTCCCAGCACAGGTATGCCTACGTTTCCTGCCCAGGGGGATATCCTGCAATGTAAATATGGCAGTCATGGTGATTATTTTCCAATAGTCTTTTATCCGAACTCGGTTGCTGAACTATATGAATTTACCTTCAATGCATTTAATGCCGCTGAAGAATCGCTCAGTCCTGTAATACTCTTAAGTGACGGTTATGTCGGCCACCTTTACGAAACTATTGAGGAAGTCGATTACCCAATATCTGAAAGGACTTTAGCTCCATTGGGAACGTCCAATAGACATTTCACGGGCCTTACTCATGAGGATTCAATGCCGGTAACATCTGATCCCGAGGTACACAGGAAGTTAATAAAACATCTTGAGGCAAAGCAAAAGAAAGTATCCAGGAAGTACAATAATTATGAATATATTGAAAATAAGTCTTCAGACATACTATTAATAACATACGGTGCATTGTCCAGGGCTGCATATGACCTTAAAGAAGATTTTGCAATTTATAGACCTGTAAGAATGTTCCCGATAGTTGAGAAAATCAAAGAAATTGCAAAAAAATATAAAGAGATTGTCGTAATGGAAATGAACGCAGGGCAATATGCAAATGAGGTTGAAAGATTGCTGCATCGTGAGGTTAAGCTTATTTCAATCATGGGAGGTAAAATTGATTTAAATGAGATTTGGACAAAACTAAGGAGAATCAAGAAGGGAAAATGACCAAAGAACTTACTTATCTTAAGTATCTGAAACAGGACAGATTACCACACCAGTGGTGTCCCGGATGCGGCAACGGAATCGTCCTTAAACTTGCCTGCCTTGCTATGGAGAAACTGAATTTTCCGAAAAAAGGTACCGTTATGGTATCGGGTATTGGCTGCTCCGGGAGGAGCGCAGGATTTTTTGATCTTGATTCAGTACATACGGCTCATGGTAGAGCGCTCCCTGTAGCCGAGGGAATTAAACTGGCAAATGAAGAATTAAACGTAATGGTAATCAGTGGCGATGGTGACCTGTTTGGAATAGGGGGAAATCATCTCCTGCATGCCTCAAGAAGAAACACAGACATCACTGTAATATGCATTTCAAATGCTATATACGGTATGACAGGCGGTCAATGCTCTCCCACTACTGAAATAAGTTCAAAAACACTAACCACCCCACGTGGAAACGTAGATACACCTGTCAACGTACAGGCATTAATTACGGGACACAATTGCTTTTATGCCCGTTCTACTACATTCCATTTTAACCATGCAATGAAATGTATTTTTGAGGCATTGCAACACAAAGGATTTTCATTTGTAGAGATAAAGAGTCAATGTATTACAAATGACGGCCGCAGGCGTGGTTTTAAAAACTCTTATGAAATGTTAATGTCATACAAGGAAAACTACAAAATCAATAATAACACGAATGCATTAGAACACAATGAGATTGGAATTATAAAATGAAATACGAAATAAAGAAGCTTGAAGAACACGAAGTTAAGGAGACTGTAGAACTATTCAAGGCAATAGTTGATGAATTGCACGCAGACAGCTCTAATATCGAACGTTCACACTATAAGGCGACTCATCCTGTGAAAAAAGTTAAGGAACAATTAAACGATAAAAACAACATCTATTTAATAGGAAAGTTGGGAGAGGAAATCATCAGCTTTATGTTTGCCCTGGTCTCTGATGGCATTGGTAATATCCATTGGTTAGGAGTTAAACCAGAATACAGGAAAAGGGGATATGCAAAAGTGCTTACGGACAAAACGATTAAACAATTTACAAGAAAGTCATGCCACGAGGCAAGAGTATTTGCTTATCCGGAAGCAAAAGCTGCATACAAACTGTTCAAAAGTTTTGATTTTGAAGAAAAATCATTCATCGATGAACAGTTTTTTGGTATCAGCATCATCTTAATGGAAAAAACGCTGGCACCAGTACCGGTCAAAAAAATAGCAAAGAAAATAGTGCTTGTCGGTGAAGCAGGACAAGGCATAAAACTCATGGCACATACCCTTGGTAATATACTTGCTAAAATGGGCAAGGAGGTATCACTTAATATTATTTATGGTACAGAAGTACGTGGAGGAGAAATAACGGCGGAATTGATCTATTCTGACGAAAAGATAGATACCCCATTCTTTGACAAAGCTGATCTGGGTGTATGCTTATCAAAAAGCAAGAAGGGGCAGATTAATGCCAAAGAATTAATCGTAGAAGAAACCGCATATGATAGTGACCTCTTATATTCTATATCAGAAAAAGTGCCTTTTGCCAAAATTGCTATGGATGAATTCCATAGCCCTGTATTTGTGAATATGATAGCACTGGGAAGAT
Source organism: Planctomycetota bacterium (assembly GCA_022570935.1). Classification (GTDB taxonomy): domain Bacteria; phylum Planctomycetota; class Brocadiia; order Brocadiales; family Scalinduaceae; genus Scalindua. Next base: position 3,254 of record JACZYU010000182.1, read on the forward strand.
TGCTCAACATAATTGGGATCAAAATCGAAAAGGTAGATTTTGATTCAGAATTTCGCTCAAAATTCCTTGAAGAAAATACTCGTGCTGTAAAATTTGGCTATACCTACAGGGATTAAGTTTTAAAGCAAAGTCTTAATCAAAAAATCCAGGGTAGTATGCATGGGTGGCATGGACAAACTTGTTTGTCCGTGCATTTGGATTTTCTTATATTTTATTCCTTTTTCCTAACTTTAGACACTTTAGCTCACTTTTAACTTTAGATCACTTTGTATGCAAAAGTCTATTGTCCTCATAATCAGAGACGGTTGGGGCATAAACCCGAATACGGATCATAATGCAGTAAAAAATGCCCATACACCAAACACAGATTCTCTCCTGAAGGAATATCCAAACACTGTACTGGAAGCCTCCGGTAAGTCAGTCGGCTTACCGGAGGGTTATCAGGGATCTTCCGAAGTCGGCCACCTCAACATGGGTGCCGGCAGGATCGTAGAACAGGAGATGACGAAGATAATGCATGACATTCAAGATGGATCTTTTTTTAATAGCCCCATCTTCCAGAAGACTGTAAAAAACGTCCTTGATAAAGATTCATCACTTCACTTAATGGGACTCGTACAGGATGAAGGCGTACACGCACACCAGGATCATCTGTTCGCAATTATGAAATATGCAAAGGAGCAGGGTATCAAGAAACTGTATATCCATTTTTTCGCCGACGGACGAGACACCGCCCCTAAAAGTGCACTAGACTATATTGGTGCCTTAAAAGAAAAAATAGAAGAATACAAAATTGGGGAGATTGCTACTATTATAGGTAGATACTATGCTATGGACAGGGGCAAAAACTGGCAGCTTACGACAACTGCTTACGACGCAATAACAAAGGGGCAGGGGACAAGGATAGAGAATATAGAAGAGGCAATACAGGACGCCTACAAAACCAAAACTCCCAATGACAAGGATATGTTTGACGAATATATTCTACCCTTAATAATTGGAAATTATGAGGGGATAAAAGACGGGGATTCTGTTATTCACTTCAACTATAGACAGGACAGGGCTATTCAATTAACAATGGCGTTTATTGAAGATGATTACCCGGGAGAAAGGTGGAAAAAGTTCGATAT
>JACZYU010000183.1 GCA_022570935.1 Planctomycetota bacterium
TATTGGTACTGAAGTGACGTGCAAGATATTAAAGATCGATGAGGTACAACAGAATATTATAGTATCAAGAAGAAAGCTTATAGAAGAAGAACGAAATAAGCTAAAACGCGAATTCCTGAATAGTGTTGAGATTGGGCAGACCGTGAAAGGCGTAGTTAAGAACATTGCAGACTTTGGTGCGTTTATTGATCTTGGAGGTATAGATGGGCTGCTTCACATTACAGATATGAGTTGGGGGAGGATCAGTCATCCTTCGGAAATGTTAGCAATTGGTGATGAGACAGAAGTAAAGATACTTGATATTGATGAAGTAAAGGACAAGGTTTCTCTTGGATTAAAACAAAAAACAGAAAACCCATGGTCAAACGTAGAGGAGAGATATCCAACTAGTTCAAAGATTAAAGGGCAAGTAGTGAACATTATGTCGTATGGTGCATTTGTCAAACTGGAAACTGGTATCGAAGGGTTGGTACATATTTCTGAAATGTCGTGGACAAGACGTATAAATCATCCTTCAGAAGTGGTTGCCATTGGAGACTCTGTTGAGGCCATAGTATTAAATATAAACAAGGGTAAAGAAGAAATTTCCTTAAGTATCAAGCAAGTTGAGCAAAATCCATGGACAAATATAGAAGAAAAATACCAGCCGGGAATCACAATAAAGGGAAGAGTCCGGAATTTGACTAATTACGGCGCCTTTATAGAAATAGATGAAGGCATAGATGGTCTTCTTCATATATCAGACATGTCATGGTCGAAAAAAGTTACGCACCCTTCAGAAATAATCAAGAAAGGTGATAAAGTAGAAGTTAAAATACTGTCAGTTGATAAGGATAAGAAAAGAGTATCATTAGGTATTAAACAACTTAGTGAAGATCCATGGAAGAAAGAGATACCGGAAAAATATTCTGTCGGCGATATTGTAAAAGGCAAGGTTACCAAGATGACTGATTTTGGCGCATTCATAGACATGGGTAGCGGCCTGGAAGGATTATTACATATTTCAGAGGTATCTAATGAAAAGATTAAAAACCTTGAAAGCGTTCTTTCCATCGGACAGGAACTGAATGTAAAGATTGTAAAGATAGAACCGGAGGCGAGAAAGATAGGTCTTAGCCTTAAAGGTGTTGAGAAGGCGCCAGAACAGGAAAGCCAATCTCAAGAAAAACAAACTGATACAGAAGCTTCTGAAGATGCTATTGAAGAAACAGTTGATGAAGAAAAAGATGAAAATAAATAAATGACCGGAGAGGCGGGCCATTATACTGTGGCATCACTCCAATCATACTTAAAAGAAAATTAACCAGTATGACTCTTTTAACATTCGAGCAGGGAAAAGAGTTGATAGAAAAACCCAAAAGGGTGATAAAAAAGCACGTGAACAACTTATCAGGGCAAATCTGAATCTTGTAAACAGCAGCATAGCAAAAAAATATACCAAATAATGAGACTCCTTCCTGAAGTAATATACTGACAGACAGGACCAACGCTTCTCCAGTCGAACATATGATAGAACATATTAGAAAGGAAGAGTAAGAATTGCTTAAAGAACTAGTTCGTGATATTCCGGATTTCCCTAAAAAGGGAATTGTTTTCAAGGATATAACACCATTATTTCTTAATCCATCGAGTTTGAAGGAAATCGTCAGTAAGATTTCTGATCACTATGCAAATCAAAAAATCGATATACTTGTGGGGGCAGAAGCGAGGGGGTTCCTTATCGGGCCCGCAGTCGCCATAAACTTAAATGCAGGATTTGTGCCAGTCAGGAAACCTGGAAAACTTCCATACGAAACAGCAAGCACGACATATGAATTAGAATATGGTACTGACACTCTTGAGATACACAAAGACGCAGTTAAAGCTGATGATAACGTCCTTATGATCGATGATCTTTTAGCAACTGGCGGTACAATGGCAGCCAGCTGTAAACTGGTAGAATCACTTGGCGGTAAAATAACCGGCTGTGCTTTTATAATCGAACTCGGTTTTCTAAACGGAAGAGACTTGTTAAGTAAATATGATGTCTTCTCCCTGATTCAATACTGAAGTAATGATTTAGCGTGCTCGATATTGAGGCCTGCATTAATTGATTGCCGGCCTTTTTCAATTGACATGAATAATTGAAAAAGCGCCCGTAGCTCAGATGGATAGAGCGACGGTTTCCTAAATCGTAGGCCAGAGGTTCGAATCCTCTCGGGCGTATTTATAATTACCTGATAATATAGTTTATTTTTTTAGAACATTTTCGTAAATGTAAGGGTTTAGTTCTTGACACAAGTTTACGATACATAATAAAATATACAATCCTATGGAAGTTGCAAAACTAAGAATTCGTAAGTGCTTAAAGATATTAGATGAATATAAGCTGAAGATAGCTATTGGCTTTGCCGTTGCTATCGCAATTGGTGTACCCGTATATTTGTACAACCAGAAGGAAATTAGTGATTTCAACGAAGTCTGGAGCCGGGTTTACCAGATTAACTACGAATTAGCAGTTGCTCAGAATGAGGGACCTCAAGAAAAGACCGAAGCAATCGAAGGCGCCATTAGTGAGTATACGTTTCTAAAGGATAATCTATCAACGACAGATGCTACTCCGTGGTTGCTTTTAGAACTGGGCAATGTTCAATATAAGGCAAAAAAACACGATGAGGCAATTATCACGTACAGGGAGTTCATAGCACATTTTGGCAAACATTCTTTGGCTCCCATCATAAGACAATCCTTAGGTTACGTTCTTGAGGAAAAAGGACAGTTAGAAGAGGCTGTCGAACAATTTGAAAAGATTGCAAATGCCCCGGAATCCACATACCTTAAAGCACAAGTTACGCTAGATGCCGGAAGGTGTTATGAAAAATTGGGACAATTGAATTCCGCTGTGGTTGCATACAAAGATGTAATTGGTTCATTCCCTGAAAGTAGCTGTGCAAAAATGGCTGAGTATCGACTGGAAGACATTGAGTAAAATACAATGAATTTAAGCAAAATGGTTGCACTGGAATTTGAAGAATCAGGTCAAATTCAGTTAGTAATTAAAAAGAAATATTCTTCAAAGAGAATTGATAAGTATCTTGTTTCACGGTTACAGGATTATTCCCGCAGCAGCATACAGAGGTTAATAAAGGAAGAGGCGGTTAAGGTAAACAACATTGCTGTAAAAAGTAATTATGAAATAAAATTAAACGATGCTATTTCAATCCAACTGCCAACCAAATCCGACGATCACATTATACCGGAAAATATTCCGCTTGATGTTATATATGAAGACGAATATTTAATGGTTCTGAATAAATCTCCGGACATGGTAGTACATCCTGCATGCGGCCATGCTAATGGGACATTGGTAAACGCCCTTGCTTTTCACTGTAACAACCTTTCTACATTAAATGGCCCTTTGAGACCGGGAATAGTTCACCGGCTGGACAGAGATACGAGTGGAGCGATTCTGGTAGTAAAAGATGAGAAAATACATAAGCATCTGGCATTGCAATTTGAAGAAAGGACGATAAAGAAAGAATATCTTGCTGTGGTTAATGGTGAACCAGAACTGGATTCTGATAAGATAGATTTGCCAATTGGAAGGGATAAAAGGGACAGAAAAAAAATGGCCATTCGTCATGATACCGGTAAAAACGCTGTCTCTATATTTGAAGTAATAGAACGCTTTCCAGGTTATGCATTAGTCAGGGTTATCCTGGAAACCGGAAGGACACACCAGATAAGAGTTCACATGAAGACTATAGGCCATCCTGTCATAGCTGATTCAGCATACAGCGATAGTGACACTTGTTATATTGAAGATTTAACGAAACATGTTTCAAGCAAAGACATACATAGCCTTGCAAAAATTACAGAATTGTGTAATAATATAAGTGAGCCGATTATTCAGAGACAGGCACTGCACGCTTATAGGATCGGATTTACCCATCCGGTTTATAATAAGACGATGGAATTTACGGCTGAGATACCGAAAGATATGCAGAATTTAATTACGACTCTCAGGAAGATTAAGACTCTATTGAATTAAGCTGCCTTCGGCAACTTTGTAAAAAGTGCCTATCCGCCCGCCAGTTTGTTAGGCGGGAAGTATAAAGTGCCTAAAGTGAACTAAAGTTTGAAGTGCCTAAAGTTTCGGAAGCGCTTTCAGCGCGTATTGTTTTATTAAAACTAATAGTGCCAAAGGCACAAACGTTAACCTTAGCTCACTTTCACATAAACTTTGAAATTCTTAGACATTAAATTAAATTTTCAATAACGGAGGATAGAAAAATGTTTGGCATGCCAGGGGGTATTGAATGGATAGTAATCCTTATTGTGGCGCTGCTTATCTTTGGTAAAAGGCTTCCAGAGGTGATGAGATCTATAGGGAAAGGTAT
>JACZYU010000001.1 GCA_022570935.1 Planctomycetota bacterium
TTTCAGCCGTATCAATTTTACTGCCAGTACCCAAGTAGAGTTCAATGATAATGTTTATGAAGGAGAGCTTTTAGATTTATCTTTAAGAGGAGCATTGTTAAGTCTTAAAGATCAGGTTCCGTTAAAATTGAATGATCGTTGTGTAATAAAGATCAGCCTCCATTCGTCTGATATTAAGTTGGTTTTTGATTCTGAGCTTACACACATACACAAGAATAATCTGGGATTTAAATTCCTGGGTGAAGATGTAGAGACAATGACACATCTCCGAAATCTACTAAGCCTTAATGTCGGCGACTATGACAAGATCACGGATGAATTAGACTTCTTGTTGAAAGAGTAAGAAATTTCTCAACATACCTCGATCATAAATTGACCTCCAGCATTTTTCCTCTCTTTCTTTAAAGTGTGTTTCTGCTTTGTCCTTGCTACTAAATGAAACTGGGAAGATAATGATTAATGCTTTGGGTAATAATTGTACAATTTAACACATAGTCATTTATCTTTTTTTTACTATTCATTCAATTACATACCAGAATTATTTCTCGTATCATACCAAAATAACAGCACTTAAGTACCGTTCCCAAAAATAACTTTTATTGTAGTATGTATTTGGCATGTGCGATGCGACATATCATATTAATGTTGATAGCACTTGTTGGAGAATGAACTATGAAGAAACGACGAAGAGGGTTAATTGATACGTTCAAATCACTTGAATCTTGTATGGAAATTGATGAGAGTAAGGGGAATGAGAAATATGAACAAAATAAAAATAAGGGCTATAGTTCTTGACGACGATAATATCATAAGGAATTTAATCTGCGGCATATTGAAAAATCGTGGATATGAAGTCCACGCTTCTTCTGAGCCCCTTTTCTGTTCCGTATATTTGGACAGCAAATGTCCCTGTCCAGTTGAACATATTTGTACGAGTATTATTATTACTGATATTAATATGCCCAATATGACAGGGTTTGAATTCTTAGAGCACCAGAAAAGTATGGGGTGTAAAGTTCAAAACATAGCTGTGATGTCGGGGAGATGGACAAATGAAGACCTTGAACATGCTAAGCGCCTTGGCTGTCAAATGTTTAAGAAACCGTTTAAGATTGATGAAATAGAAAAGTGGTTAGACGAATGCGAAGAAAAACTAGATCATAATGGTAAACTATCAGATATGCCAGGACGTGTTAATTGATTAACGAAGAAATGGTACCCGCCAAACAAACAGGCGGGCGGCTTGGTGCTCTGGATAATAGTTTTAGACACCGATTAAGACAGATAAGCACAAGATTATGAGGACATAAAGAACTAGTTGTATATTACAAGATTCGGGTTTTTAACTCTTTTCTATTCCTGTAATACAAATCTGCAAAGCTCAGCTTAGACAGTGAGTATCTATTTTCCTATTTAAAGAAACATAAGTAAATATCTCACCTTCATTAAATCTCTTTAAACAGTCAGCCATCTTTTTCACTACTGCAAATTAAACTGCTTGATTTTAATAATTGATTTTATTACCTTTTGTTTAAATGTATTTAAAAAACGAAAAAGAACATCATCAATGGTTCAGAAGCAAGTCATTTGTATGGTCGTTAATAGCCTGTTACGTTACGCTCATTTACTCAACGCTTTACATAATGAGGCCTATCCTGAATTTCTTGAAGATGACCTTAAAGGGCTACCTGAACCTGAGCGTTGTTGCAATGTTTCTTATAATATTGTCTCTTATCCTGGCTCATATCATTAGTAACCGTGAACGTTATGGTGTGAGCCAATATTTGTGGTTTCTATTTATATGTTGTTTATACGGGCTGGTTATTTATATTCTTGAATTGCCAGAGGAGCAGGTTCATTTTATTGAATACGGAATCCTCAGCGCCTTAATTTATCTGGCCCTTACACATGACATAAATAATAGATCTATATATTTTTTATCCTCACTTATTGTATTTATTTTTGGGACTATTGATGAGGCAATTCAGTGGTTACTACCTAACAGGGTCTTTGATATAAGAGACCTGGTAATGAATGGAACCGCAGGTATATTGGTGCAGTTATTGATAGCGATGGTGATAAGTAAGAGGAAAAGTGTGTTGGTTGATAACATCGAAAATGCATGATATGTATACCATGTGAAATATTGCGCAGGCGCATTTAATAGTATTACAAAATCAGGGAGGATTTTGATGATTGAGAATGAGGATTATTCTGATAGTTTTTGTACGCTGCATTATCGTGAGAGTGTCAGAAGATATTGTGGAGTTAAAGAAGATGGCGACCTCAGGTATAGCGCAAAAGGAAAGAAGATTAAGGAGCAGTTAGTAAAGTGTATATGGTCTGAACAGCTTTTCAAGAAGGAAAAACTGTATACTGAGGATGGATTAAGGATGGAGGTTATTTCATCCGGTGTATGGAATCTGGAAGAAGGTCCGGATTTCAAAGACGCTGAAATTCTTTTAGAAGGAAAGGGTGTTGTAAGGGGGGATGTTGAGATACATGTCTGTTCGGGCGATTGGATACGCCATGGGCACAGTAAACAAAAGGAGTATGAAGGTGTGTGCCTGCACGTCTTTATGTGGAATGACGGGAAGAATAAATATGTTAAATTAAAGAACCGGTTGGTTCCGCAGTTAGAGCTTTATAATTACTTGAAATATAAATTGGACAAACTTGCCGATATGATCGATATCGAGAACTATCCACACACCGGCAGCGCTAATGCCGGGCCTTGCCAGAAGAGACTGAGCGCAATCTCACTTGATGACAAATGGATTGGACACTTTCTTGATTATGCCGGTGATGAAAGGATATTGGTTAAGGCCGGCAGATTTGGAAAATGCCTGAATACGCAGACGTTTGAACAGGTCCTGTATGAAGCAATTATGGAGTCACTTGGTTATAAGAATAATAAAGAGCAGTTCAAACATTTGGGGACTATTGTTTCAATAAATGACATAAAAAGCTTAATACCATTGGATGTTTCCATACAGGAGAGAAGCAGGAAGATACAGGCACTATTATTTGGCATGTCAGGACTCTTGCCGAGTCAGATATCCAGATACGCAAGCGCTAAAGATAAGTATTCTCTTGAATATATCAATGAAGTCGAACAGATATGGTCAGTAATCAAAAACGATATTAAAAGCAAACCGATGGATGGAGGGTTATGGAGTTTCAAGTATTCCAGGCCGGGAAATTATCCGACAAGGAGGATTGCTGCGATCAGCCGTCTCCTGGCAGAAAATTTTGAAACCGGGATATTCAGAGTAATATTAAAGTCTTTTGAGGAGAGAGATAATAACAAGAGTGACATAGAAGGAATTAAGGCTATCATTAAAAATACAGAGTCTATCTTTTTAGAGCTTTATGATGAATACTGGTCCTTTTATTATATATTTGGAGGGAGAAGGTTGAAAATCAGGGGAAGGTTAATTGGCAAGGAACGGTCTTCCGTCATATTCATTAACATAATTATTCCGGTATTATTGGCATACGCACGAAAAATGAATGATGTGGTATTAGAGGAAAGGTTGTTTAAGGCGTATAAGCTGCATTCAAAATTATCACCTAATAATATTACGAGGTTTATGAACTATAGAATCCTGGGCAAAGATACACAGAAAAGAAACGTGGTGAATACGGCAAGACGCCAGCAGGGGCTTTTGCAGATATTTAAGGATTTTTGCGAAAGCGATGATATTGCATGCAAGAGATGTGTACTTCTTCTATCAATTAATGCAATAGTGTAATCCCATTGCGTTCTGGCATCCGGAGAGAATGAAAAAGAAGGGTTATCACGCGGAGTCGCACTTGCCTACCGGCAGGCAGGGAGATCGCCAAGATAACAAAGTCTAAAAAAGCAATTAAAGATAAAAGTTTTATAATCATTTGCGTTCTTGGCGCCTTTTACTCGTCCTCGGCGCCTTTAAGTCCGGGGAGCTTGGCGTGAGGATTATTTAGTAGTTGGTGAAGAGAAAATGAACTTAGAAAAAATTAAGTATTTCCTGGTAGGTATTTTTGGTTCTATTATTATCAGGCTTTTGTTTAGTACAATGAGTATTAAAGAAATTCCGGATGGTTATTCACAAAACCTGGAGCGTCAGGGTAAACATGCGATATACGTGTTCTGGCATGCACATATGCTGCTTCCGGCTTACGTAGGCAGACAACGTAATGTAAAGGTTTTGATAAGCCAGCATCGTGATGGTGAATATATTTCACAGGTTGTTCAGAGGTTAGGTTATGGTGTGGCCAGGGGGTCTACAACCAGGGGAGGTGCAAAGGCGTTGCTAAGAATGATAAAGAAGATAAAAGAGGAATCGATGTCTTTGGCAATAACGCCCGATGGCCCGAAAGGCCCCAGATTTGTTGTTCAATCAGGAGCAATACTATTAGGGCAGAAGACGCAATATCCCATCATTCCGGTAATGATATATCTGGCAAAGTATTGGGAACTTCCAAGCTGGGACAGATTTTGTATACCCAAACCTTTTTCTAAAGCGAGAATTTTTTATGGAGATCCTATTATAGTACCGCCTAAACTGGAAAAGTCTGATGTGGAGGAGTACCGGGCATCATTGGAGAGGGCGCTTGTTAAACTGGGAAATGAGGCAGAATGCATGGTTGATGACATGTAAAATCTCCCTGTATTCCCCCTTTAATAAAGGGGGAATACAGGGGATTAGAGTATATTATATATTAAAAAGCCGCATGATGTCATTCTTGGTAGCATAGATCATAAGGGATATTATTAATGCAAAACCGATGTAGTTCGCAATTGCCATTGTTCTCTCACTTATGGGAGAGCCCTTGATCTTTTCAATACCAAGAAACAGAAGATGTCCACCATCCAGCACAGGGATTGGTAATATGTTTATTACTGCCAGGTTAATACTGATGATAGCCATGAAATACATGAGTTTGCCAATCCCGGATTTGGCAGATTCATAAGAGGCTTGAGCTATAAGTACAGGGCCTCCTAAGGCCTTTGTTGATAGTTTCTTAGAAACAAAGCCCTGTATGGTCATATAAATCCTTTTGATATTCACAATCGTTTTATGCGTACCTACAACACATGATTTGGCTAAGCCATATTTTCGTATTATCTTTTTTTCTTTGAACTTAATTCCTATCGATCCTTGTGCATTCTTTTCATTTTTCTTGGGTATGATTGTCTTGCTGAACGTTTCATAATTATGTATCCATGAAATCCCAAATTCTTTGCCATGGCTGGAGGTAACTAATGTTAAGAGTTGATTCCATTCTGTAACATTCTCCCCGTCTATTGATGTGATAGTATCACCGGGTTCTATACCAATTTTCCTGGCAGGGAAACCTTCGACCGTTGAATCTACAATCAATCCGTAGTGAGGGAAGATACCTTCTGCGAATTCTTTAACTGTTTCTTCCCCGGATTTTGTGAATTTTATATATTTTGTGCCATTACCTCTTGCAACCTGTAATGTGACTATTCCATCCGGTGAATCTTTTATTGTATTAATTAATTCAGTAAAGCCATGAACGTCCTGTGAATTTACCTTAACTATCTCATCCCCTTTTTCCAGTCCGACAGAATGTGCAAGACTATCGTACTTTACACTTTCAATCTTTGTTGTAGCACATGAAAGCCCTATCATCCATCGAGTAACAACAGATGGTGTAACCTTTACATCGATTTTCCTATCATCGCGTAATACGGTAAGGATGAGCTCTTTGCCGGGATTTGCCAGTTCTATTTCCCTGAAATCACTTTCTGTAGCGATCGCCTTTCCATTAATCTCCAGTATTTTATCATTAACGTGCAAGTCTGATCTTTGTGCAGGCGCATCTGAGTTCTTAATGGCAAAAATCTTGTGAATCTCCAGAGTGGTAGCCGGTGCGATTCCTATGCGTTGGATACCAACTTTAGGGTCATATCTTGGCATAACGTTTACGTCGAATGTTTCACCGTCTCTTTCGATCTCCATGTTAATGCCTTCAGGGGAACTACTAAGTGCTACGGAAATGAAGACATCTTCAAAGTCCGGATCAGAGATGTTGTCGATCTTGACAATTTTGTCACCTGGCCTTATGCCTGCTTCCCAGGCAGGACTTCCCGGCATTATGCGTCCTATTTCTGCAGTAATGAATGGGACTCCAACCCTGAAAGCAATGATAAAGGCAACGAACGCTAAGAGCGTATTACAAGCGACACCTGCTATGAGTACTGCAGCACGTTGCCATGGCTTTTTAGACATAAACTCCCACTCTTCACCCTTGTTCGATCCATCTCTTTGTTCTCCTGCGAGCTTTACGTAACCACCTAATGGGATGAGTGAAATCCTGTAATCTGTATCACCTATTTGCTTTCTGAAGATTGCAGGGCCAAATCCAAGTGAGAATGCGAGTACTCTTACACCAATCTTCTTGGCCACTAAAAAGTGTCCAAGCTCATGAATAAAAATAAGTAACCCTATACCAATTATTACTAAAACAATATTAGATGACATTCCTATGAAAGGCATTTTTTAGTCTCCTTGCGTGCGAATTTGTCCGCATCCATGATATCCTGCAAAGTGGGGTCTTTTATAAAATTGTGCTCTTTCATAACGTGTTCCACCGTTTTTGTGATATCTGTAAATTTAATTTTTCTATTTAGAAAGGCCTGGACAGCTACTTCATTTGCTGCGTTAAGCGTAGCCCCCATGGTACCTCCTTTTTCAACTACCTCGTATCCTAATCTTAATGCCGGGAATTTGTCCATATCAGGCTTCTTAAAGTTAAGACTGCCCAGCTTTACCAGGTCAAGAGATTCAACATTACCATTTTCTCTTTGAGGGTATGTCAGCGCAAATTGGATAGGCACCTTCATATCAGGTAATCCCATTTGAGCAATGACAGAGCCGTCACAGAACTCTACAAGCGAATGGACTATTGACTCCGGATGTATGATCACCTCGATCTGAGTTGAGTCCAGGCCAAAAAGCCATTTTGCTTCAATTACTTCAAGCGCTTTATTCATCATTGTTGCAGAGTCTATAGTAATTTTTTCCCCCATTTTCCATGTTGGGTGATTGAGAGCTTCTTCTTTTGTTACTTCTGACAGCTTCTCTTTCGGAAGGTTATAAAACGGTCCTCCGGAGGCCGTAATTATAATCTTTTTTACCTCATCACGGTGTCCTGCTCTTAATGCCTGTAGGATTGCGCTATGTTCACTATCGATGGGAATAATGCGTGCGCCATATTTCTTTGCCATTGAAACAATCAACCCGCCCGCCATGACTAATGCTTCCTTGTTTGCCAGGGCGAGTGTTTTTCCGCTCTTGATGACCTCCACTGCCGCAGGGAGTCCCGCTCCACCTACTATAGCCAAAATAACTATATCTACATCATCCTTTGAAACCATTTCCCTTACGCTGTCTGCACCAGTAAGGATTTGTACCGAATTCTCTGAAAGATTATTTTTAAGTGAATCAATCCATCTTTCATCCGCAAGGGAAACACTTTCAGGCTTAAACTCATTAACTTGTTTTGCCAGAAGCTCCCATTGTGAATTTGCCGATAAAGCCGAAACTTTAAATTTATGCTGCAGGTTTCTTATAACGTCCAGAGCGCTTTTACCAATTGAACCGGTTGATCCGAGAATGACTACATTCTTCATTTGTAATAATATAATGTTTCGAGAATTCTATACCTTATTGACAAATTCCAATACACAATCTACAAATTACAAACAAAACCCAATTACCAAAACATTAGATTTCACTTGTTCCGTTAGACAGTGAGCATATACATAGTTTAATAATTTTGGTCATTTGTATATTGTAATTTGTAATTTGTTATTTAACTGTTCAATTGTGAGCGAATTAAGTACTACAACGTTTCTATCTCTTCTAACAGTGTAGAAACCATTTCACTTTCTGGAATCTTTCTTATTTTTTCACCTTTTTTAAATAAAAAGCCTACACCTTTTCCACCGGCAATCCCTATATCGGCCTCCATCGCCTCTCCGGGGCCGTTAACAATACATCCCATAACGGCAATCTGTACAGATTTTTTTTGAGAAGGGAGCCTCTTCTTTACTTCATTAACAATATTCAGGAGATCTATTTCGCAGCGTCCGCAAGTGGGACACGAAATTATTTCAGCGTCCGTTCTCTTTGCTAGTCCAAGCGCTTCCAGAATCTTATAACCTGCCTTTATTTCCTGATGAGGAGGGCCTGTAAAAGAGACTCTCAGCGTATCTCCAATTCCTTCTGAAAGCATACCTCCAATACCGATTGAGGATTTTATTATTGCATCATCCGGCGCTCCTGCAGCCGTAATACCAATGTGCAGGGGGTAGTCACACTGTTTCGCTATAGACCTGTATGCATCCATTGTCTTCTGTACATCCGATGCCTTCAATGAGACAACTATATCCTTAAAACCCAATGACTCGAAATGCTCACAATACCTTAATGTTGTCTTAACCATTAATTTTACAAGGTCTTCTTCATGTCCATTATTACTTCTGATAGAACCGGAATTAACTCCTATCCGAATGGGGATACCTTTGTCCTTTGCCAGGTGTACGATCTCCTCCAGCTTATCTTTCTTTTTCATATTGCCGGGATTGATACGGATTTTGTCTACACCTTGTTTGATGGCTTCTATGGCTAGATTATGTCCAAAATGTATGTCTGCTACCAGTGGTATGTTTATCCTCTTTTTGATTTCACCGAGGCATTTGACTGTTTTAACATCAGGAACGGCAACCCGGATAATATTGCATTTGAGCGCTTCCAGCTCGTGAATCTGCTTTACTGTTGCCTCGATGTCGTCTGTATGGGTATTTGTCATTGATTGAATAGAGATTGGTGCATTACCACCAACCGCTACTGAACCAACCATGACAGTTCTTGTTTTACGTCTATTTGTCATTTAAAGGCTGTATATATTTATAAATACCGAATTTTTAACAATTTCATTCTAACAGTTTTTTATGTAAACTCAAGTTATAATATTTGCACAGCTTGGCAGAGGCGGAACCGGAAAAAGTGATAGATGCTAGACACGAATTACCCACGGACAAAAAGCGCCGAGGGCAAGGAAAAGGCACGAATTGGCACGAATAGATATCTAAATAAATTCTGGCTCGTCCAAGTTGTAAAATGAAAACCTGCGGTTTTCAAACTTTCCTTATTGGTATACAGAATAGAAGGCAGGCCTCTCTTTCGAGAGGATTCCAATTCTGGAATCCTCTCGAAAGAGAGGTTGTTTGGGTGAAAGTGTGAATTAAACAAAATACTTGACACTTCCTTATGGCGGTTTATGATATATTTTAAGCCTGAAACAGGTGAATTATATAGTAAAAACAGGAGAATATTACATTGGTAAGCGCCTAACCCGAACGAGTTGGAACAGGATTTTAGATTTACGAATTACGATTTGGGATTTGTTTTTTGGTATTTAAATCGTACTTCTAAAATCGTAAATCGTAATCTTTTGCCAAAATTGGTCAAAATATTTTTATAAAGGGACTAATGGATTACGTGCTTATCATTAGAATGGAGGAATGATTTGGCTTCACAGAAAGAAAATTCAATACAGAAATCTGATGCATCAAGAGTGTCTAAGAAAAAGCGTAAGTCGTCATCATGGATGACTTCACTTAGATTCAGATGGATATCACAGATTTCTTTTTTTATTTTAACAATATACGTAGGGTGGATGTTTTATCTGTTTGTGCGATATTGTGAAACCGGCGGCGCTACTGTTTATGTGCCAAGGCCGCCAGGAGTAGAGGCATTTTTGCCTATAGGCGCCTTTATGGGGCTTAAGTATTTTCTCGGTACTGGGAAGGTCGATCCTTTGCATCCGGCAGGCTTTGTTATATTTGCCTCTATATTGGTGACATCAATTCTTTTTCAAAGGGGCTTTTGCAGTTGGATATGCCCCGTTGGTACAATATCGGAATGGGCATGGAGATTTGGAGATTGGATAACATCTAAATTCAATAAAGGGGTTAAATACTGGGTAGAAGCGTTTCCGGTAAAACTTACATGTGGTCTCAGCATGATTTCTACTCCGATAGTTGCTTTGATGCTGCTTGAAATTATAGATATGGGTTCTTTTAAATTGTTATACTACAAATCTTTCTCTCTTTTTATGGTTATGATTTCAGGTATGATTATAGCTCTAATCATACCTTTTGCCCTTCCCAGGAAGATATGGCCGGCCCGTGTGGAGGATTCAATTGCCCGGGCATGGAAATATTCTCTCCTGGCTTTTTTTGCCGTTAATATCGTGATCAAGATGCCGGCTGAACAGATTGGATTGATTTTTGCCAAAGCTCCATATATGAAGGTTGCGGATGTAATGATGATGAAATTTTTCCTTAACCTTTCCATACTGGCAATAATTGTTTTGTCTGCTATGTTTGTTTTTTCCATCTTCAATAAGAATTACTGGTGTAGATATTTCTGTCCATATGGTGCCCTGGTTGGTATTTTAGGATGGGCCAGTGTGTTTAGAATAGTTAGAAACAAGGAAACATGTATTGATTGCAGTAAATGTACCATTGTCTGTCCCGTATATATTGAAGTGGAGAAAAAGAGTATCGTGTATAGTGAAGAATGTCTGGGATGTTACGATTGTGTTGATTCGTGCCCGGTAGACGACACTCTTGATATGAAGCTTCTGGGATTTGGCAAGAAGATACATTATACTGTATATGCAGGTTTAGTTGTGGGTTTATTCGTAGTCTTCATGAATACGGCACGAGTTACAGGATACTGGCATAATAAAGTGCCATTACAGGAATACATGGAAAGGATTTCCGACCTGGACAATCCTAAGTATAAACATGAACAGGGAAAGTTTGAGGTTGAATAAATTAGCTCACTTCCTGTCTGCCCCTGCCTGTCGGCAGACAGGGACAGGCAGGCGGGCTAACCTCCACACACAACGTATTCAATACCAACCCGCCCGGATGAATCCGTTCGGACGGTTTTGAATGTTCATATAACCATTTTTTGCTAGTAAGCCGTGGACGTGGAAGGCTAAAGCCATTCCGCTACACCCCGCTAAGCGTGGTACAGTTGGTAATCGCAGTCCGGCCGCAGGGCACCTGAGGACGACCCTGTGGGCCAGTTCACAGATCCGACTCAGTGTCGGGATGCGCCTAGCTCGAGAAAGAGGACAATAGGTGGATTTATATCTTGTATGGTAGGAGTTGTCCAATTTTGCTACTACACAGTCTGCTTAAGAGTAGTCTCATTTTGCGAAGCAAAACTAAGAAGTTAGCGACTGAAAGGAGCTAAGTTCTGTGTTAAACAAAAACAACATTTTTCATGATCTGATTTTAGAAGTGAGGGCATTAACAGAATCTCACGATCCAAGTCTACTTTTTGAGGATCTCCATACAGATTCGCTTGATGGTGAATATCATTTTACGACATCAAAGAAAACATTGTTTATGATGAGCAGGGTTATCGAAGATTCGTTGAGGATACATAAAAAACGGTGTACATTATATTCCGGATTTCAGGAATTAAGCAGATTCAAGGAACACAGTGAAAGATATGCAAAATTAGCGAGCTATGCTGATCAAATATTCATTATAGGCATTGCAGACGCACCTATTGAAAAGATAGCGGACAACGTTCATATTATGACAAAGAATGCGGACATAATTCGCGAAAATTGGATATCGATAATTAAAAATCATAATATCCATATTACGCTGATAGCACAGGAAGTACCTTCTCAGGAGCATCACGAAAGATATGTTGGTTTTTACACAAACAGTAAGTCTCTTACCGAAAAAGCCGTAAACGTTTTAAATGAAAAAAATATACTGAGTGATGCCACAATCTCAGGTAAGCAAACCTATTTTAATATTTAGTCTATAAGTCGACAATTCCTTGTTTTTTTGCTTGAAAATTGTCACCTTATAGACTTGCCACACCGTTTGGTGTGTTAATGAAAAACGTTTAATATAATGCAGGATAAGAAAATAAAAGTTCTCGCTATAGGCACACATCCTGATGACGTTGAAGGGGGGATGGGGGGCAGTATAATAAAATTTCTGAAACTTGGCCATGAAGTTCATATTTTAGACCTTACAAACGGAGAACCCACACCTCATGGTACTCCGGAAATAAGGAGTGAAGAATGCAAAGAGGCAACGGCTTTACTTGGCGTAACAGACAGAACGGCTCTGGGTCTGCCAAACCGTTATCTTTTTGACAATACAGAATCGAGAAATACGGTAGCCGAGGTTATTCGCAGGGTGAGGCCGGACATCATGTTTCTGCCTTATTGGGAGGATGCCCACCCTGATCATATACAGGCAACACAGATTTGTGAGGCTGCAAGATTTTATGCAAAGCTGACAAAAACCGATTTAGCAGGCGAACCGTGGTATCCCGGGCGTATTCTTTATTATCTGTGGTCTCACCAGAGGGTGCATCTGGAGCCGGCCTTTATTATTGATATTAGTGATGAGTTTGAAAGCAAGGTTGAAGTAGTAAAATCATATAAGTCTCAATTTGCATTTAATGAAGAGAGATGGAAAGACGTGAATGGGAAATTGCATTCATACGGCCAGTATTACGGGTCATTGATTGGAACGCAATACGGGGAGCCATTTGCGAGCCGTGAAAAATTGGGGTTGAGAGACATAAGGGACTTGGTATGAAGAAATTGAGGAATTGGCGAATTCAGGGATTTGGGAATTGAGGAATTGAGGAATTGAAGGAGTGAGGAAGCTTAAGACTTAACAAAGTGCCTAAAGTTAAATAAATTGTTTACCACGCTTAACGTGGTTTCCGCAACTTTAGCTCACTTCCTGCCCGAACTGCTTGGCAGGCGGGTAGGCACTTTAAACTTCAAACTTATTATAAGGGATTGAAGAATTTAGGGATTGTGGGATTTAAGAATTAAAGTATTTGAGAAATCACAAAAAGGATTGAGGGTTTAAATAGAATCTTCTGAATCCCTCAATCCTTAAATCCCTTAATTCCACAATTGAATACAAATGAATACATTTCAAGTTGGCAAGTTAAATACAAATCTCCTTGGTGAATTATTGAGTGCTGTAAAAAATAAAGATCCAAGAGTTATTGTAGGCCCGAAAGTTGGTGAAGATGCTGCGGTAATAGATTTTGGAGATAAGTATCTTATTGCAACAACCGACCCCATTACATTTACTTCTTATAAGATAGGATGGTATATGGTTAATGTAAATGCAAACGATATTGCAACTATGGGGGGGACGCCAAAGTGGCTTCTTGCATCAATCTTCCTGCCGGAAAACAAAACTGATAGCAAATTAGTTAAAGAGATATTCCACGATATTGAAAAGGCTGCTGAAGAATTAGGGATAGTTCTTTGTGGCGGACATACAGAAATTACTCAAGGGTTGGATAGACCTATAGTATCAGGGCATATGCTTGGCGAGGTGGATAAAAGAAAGTTAGTGGAGAATTCAAATGCGAAGGTGGGAGATGATATTATATTGACCAAGGGTATTGCAATCGAGGGGATGGCGCTTCTTGCGAGAGAAAAAGAAAAGGAGCTATCTGGAAAATATGGCAATTTGTTTGTCAAAAAAGTCCAGAACTTCTTGCACGATCCAGGGATCAGCGTTGTAAAGGAGGCTCTTCTAGCAAATCAAGCGGCTGATATTCATGCGATGCATGACCCTACCGAGGGAGGATTGGCTGCCGGGTTATTCGAACTTGCAAGGGTATCTAACACAGGTGTTATAATTTATGAAGAGAAGATCAAGTGCCTGGAGGAAACAAGGATCTTGTGCTCTGAGTATGGACTGGACCCAATGGGCGTTATAGCTTCAGGCGCATTGTTAATAGTAATATGTCCTGATGACAGAGAGGCAGTGATAAGTAAACTCGTGCAAAATGGTATCGAGTGTTCGGTGATTGGTAAAATAACTGATAAAGAGGATGGCCTGAAAATAATTAGAAACAGAGAGGCGAGAGATTTACCCTTTTTTGAAGTAGACGAAATTACCAGGATCATATAAATCAAAGGGCAGATATGTATAACCTGCTCTGATTATTATAATTAGCTTGACACTTATTGATATTACTTGTAGAATTCTTACTTAAATGCAATTCCAGAAACACCTTTTAAGTGTATTATATTAAGCGCTTAGAGGAATAATACTTGAACAATTATGTGAGAGGTAATTTATGAATGGTTATGGAGACAACCCGGAATTCAAATTTGATAAAATACAATTTGAACCATTTAAGAAGTATGTAATACCCGTAGCAATTGTTATAGGTATTATCATACTTGGATATTCTACAGTTTTTACTGTAAAGGCCAATCAGAGAGCTGTCATACTAAGGTTTGGTGAGTATATGGAGACTGTTGAGCCGGGATTACATTTTAAGTTACCATTTGGTATTGACAAGGTATATGCTGGAGAGGTTAAGCGTATATACAATGAGGAATTCGGTTATAGAACACTTCGATCCGGCAGAGAGAGTATGATTGACTATAATTTTAGAGGCGCACAGGAAGTTTCTCTAATGCTGACCGGGGACAGGAATTGTGCCGAAGTGCATTGGGTAGTAAGATATAAAATTAAAAATCTGAAAGAGTATCTTTTTAATGTGAGGAATGTGAAAAGTACCATAAGGGATGTTTCTGAAGCTGTGATGAGACGGCTTATAGGTGACAGGTCTATTGATGAGGTACTGACTATAGGAAGAAGGGATATAGAGGATATTGCAGAGGGAGAAATAGAAACGCTACTTGATATGTATGGTTGTGGAATTGATGTACAGGCGGTAAACCTGAAAGGCGTTAATCCTCCTTCGCAGGTTAAGGATGCCTTTGATGCTGTTAACAAGGCGGTACAGATGAGGGACCAGATTACAAATGAAGCTGAGGGAAAGAGGAACAAGGTTATACCGGCTGCAATGGGAAAAAAGGAACAGGCAATTAGTGAGGCGGAAGGGTATAAGATCAGGAGGATAAATGAGGCAACTGGAGATACAAAGGCGTTCATTGCCGTTTGGAAAGAGTATGAGAAGGCAAAAGACGTAACCAGGAGAAGACTTTATCTCGAAACTATGGCAAAGGTGATACCAAAATGTGGAGAGGTATATATAATAGACGAAGATCAGAAAGGGATTTTGCCAATACTCAATCTGGGAGAAAGTAAGGTGGTGAAATGAAGCAAACAGCACAAATATACATTATAATAGCAGTAATCGCAGTAGTGGGATTAATTATCGTAGTCAGTAACACTTTTTATGTGGTTGACATCAAATCACAATGTGTGATTACTCAATTTGGCAGGCCGGTAAAGGTTGTAATAACACCGGGGTTAAATATGAAAACACCTTTTATTCAAAAAGTAAGATACTTCGAAAAGAGAATCTTTGAATGGGACGGTGAGCCAAGTGATATCTTAACAAGAGATAAAGAAAACATTGGTATCAATACATGGGCTCGTTGGAAAATAGTTGACCCTCTAAGATTTTATACCTCATTAGGAACTGAAGACAGAGGGCAGGGTGTGTTGGATGAGGTTATTGAATCTGCAGTAAAAAACATAGTAAGTTCATATCCCTTAAATGAGGTTCTCAGGAATTCTAATCGGAAGCTTGTATATACAACAGTAGAGTTGGAAAAGGCGGAAATGGACAAGAAGGTGAAAATTGTTCATGGCAGGGCAAGCCTGGTTAAAGAAATAAATGAAATGGCAAATGAAGATTTAAGCGAGAGATATGGTATGGAACTGGTTGATGTCAGGATAAAGCACATTAATTATGTACCGGCGGTTATACCTAAAATATTTGACAGGATGCGCTCAGAAAGGATCAGGATTGCAAGTAAATACGAATCTGAGGGTAGGAGGGAAGAGGCACAAATATTGGGGGTTATGAAAAAGGAGCTGGAGAAGATAGAATCCGAAGGCTATAAGATAGCAACTGAGACCAGAGGTGAAGCAGATGCTGAAGCCATCAGAATATATGCGGATGCGTATGGGAAAGCTCCTGAATTCTATTCTTTTACAAAGACCCTTGAAACATATGAAAAGACATTTAACGAAAACACTCATTTGTATTTGAGCACTGATGGTGGTTACTATCAGTATTTAAAGGGTTATGCTGAAAGAGAGGAACCTCCTGATATTTTATCCGGTCAGTAAGTGAAGGATCAGGTGTTGATCAATTAGTAAAAATTCTACGAAGTTAAAGAGTGAGTTGAAAAAGGTGTTATATTTTTTAAAACTGGCCGTATAACAGGCCTGGTTACATCTCACACATACCCCTTAAAGAAAAATGCTTAATGCTTGTCCTCGTGCAAATGGGGAACAAATCCAACAACTTTTATAAGTTAGCTATCATTTGCTACTTAAACATGACCAGCCTCTTTTTCGAGAGGATTCCAGAATTGGAATCCTCTCGAAAGAGAGGTCTGCGTTCTAATCTATGTACTAATAAGGGAAAGTCCTCGGCGCTTTTTGTCCGGGGAAAGTTTGAAAACCGTAGGTTTTCATTTTACAACCTGGCTGAACCTGAACATACGTGGGATAAGCTCTGCTTTGCTTAAGATATCCATCCCTTTTTTGGTTCTGGCTTGGCCAGGTTGTGTTGTGTTGATAAACTGCTATTTTAAATATATCAAATCGCTGATTTTATTACAGCCCTCATTAGTATGAACGTAAACAGTCTTCCTTTGATTAAGATTTATGCATTCAAAACCTCACTTTGTTTATGAAAATAAAACGGTTTTTATTTATTTTCTAACGATATCCGGCATAATACACCTCATCTTTGTCTTTTCCTCTTCCAGTTTAAGCCATCTCCTGAAACCTTCGCTTAACTTCAGTTATAATGCTTCGAATAAGAGGAGCTATGTAATCGAGATAGATCTTGTACCCGAAAATGAAAAAGAAGAAAGCATTCAAAACGAAGAAGAGTCAAAGGAAGAGGTAGAAGCGGATAAAGAAGATTCCCCGGAAGAGAAGAGACAACTTTTTGTAGACACACCTGATAATGCTGTAGACGAGGAAACTCAAGCGGATACTAATAAAATAGGAGAAAAAGGGTCTATCGCAAGAGACATGTATACAGGGGAAGATAATGTAAATGATAAACCCAGATTAGAGAGTGATGCTGATTTTCGCGGAGAGGTTCCTGAAGAACTTGCCTCCACTGCATTTCAAGAATCAGGTTTTCCCATAGATGCCAGTTATGGTGAATCCTCCGAAGTTGTGTCGGAGGAGATAACCCAACCTGTAGTTGAGGAGGAAACAGTCGATAGCTTGCCTGAAGTGCCTGAGGTGAGCGATGGTGCAGAGTCGCCTGTTGACGGTGAAATTGAAACTTCTCGTACCGACCAGGTGGTCTTGATAGATGATGAGACCCGGAATGAGCCTGTCGATAAAGATGTCCAGGCAGAGGATGTTGAAGCTATGGGTTCTCAAACCCTGAACAGTCCTGATAACGGACAGTTGGAGGATATTGATAAAATAGACCCTGCAACACTGGAGTCAGACGTAGTTATCACTGAGACAGAGCCATTGGAGAATATGGAAGCTGAAACTGCTGTTGCGGAAGAAGAAACAGATAATATAACCGAGCCTGTCGAGGAATATACAAAAACAGCTTCAATTCCCAAGGCCATGATGAAAGAAATAATCGAAGGTAGCAAGGAGAGTATTGCAAGCAAAGTTCAAAACAATATTACAACTTCTGTGCCCCGGACAAACAATATACCTGCCGGAGATGATGCTCCTTTCTTTGAAGATGATATATCAAATTCAGCAATTACCGGTGCAGAATCTTTTAATATAAAAAAACATGAATACGCTACTTATTACAAACATATAAAGGATAAAATAAGGTTATACTGGTTGTTGCAATACGGTACAGATGCCTCTATAAACCAGGTAACCGATGATTTTAAACCTGTAATTGTGACATTTAAGGCACTTCCTTCTGGTAAAATAGGCGATGTAAAAATTTTAGATTCAGCAGGAAATGAACTTTTAGCGTCTAAAGTACAAGCATCAATTCAAAATACTATATTAGATAAATTTCCGGAATATATTGATGAAAAGTATATAAGTGTTAAATTTAGTTACTATTTCTTTTAAGTTGGAGGCAATGTATTGGAATGGTTAATGGGCGGAGGCCCTATAATGATACCTTTGTTTATTTGTTCTATCCTGGCGCTCGCTGTTATCCTGGAGCGTGCTATAAGCCTCAGGAGGAGCAGAGTTATAAAGCCGGAACTAATCTACATAATTAATGTGATTAAGGGTCCAAAGGATATCCAGACAGTAATTAACAGATGCGATATTATAAAAGGGCCATTTTCAAATATAATCAAGCGCACAATCTCCAATACCCATTTGTCAAGAGAGGAAAAGGTGCTGGATATTCAGGTGGCAGGAAGGCAGGAGGCCAGAAACCTGGAGAGAATGTTAATAGTGTTGGAGGTTATTACGGCAATTACTCCTCTCCTTGGATTACTGGGAACGGTACTTGGTATGAGCCAGGTCTTTGATGTGATAGCAGAGGTCGGATTGGGACAGACAAAAGCTTTTTCCGGTGGAATAGCACAAGCCCTCAGGACTACCATAATTGGACTGGGGGTGGCAATACCATCTTTAATAGCGTACACTAGTTTTGACAGGAAAGTTGATAACCTGGTACTGGAGATGGAGAAATACTCAATGTCACTCTTGAACAGGATCTATTCTACAAGGGAAGCTGGGAATAACATGAGTCCCGAGAAGGAATAACTATGCAATTTCGTGCAAAACGAAATATAAAACCGTTAATAAATATTGCTTCTTTAGTGGATGTACTTTTTTTGCTTTTAATATTCTTTATGGTTACCTCTGCATTTGTAGAACAACCGAATATTAAATTGGAATTACCTTCCACCAGGCATTCCGAAATAAGTAAGATAGAGAATATGGTATTAACCATAGCTCGAGATGGGGCATTATTTTTACAAGACAGGCCGGTTGAAAAAAAAAACCTCGAAAAAGAACTCAGAAGAATAATTTTAGACACTGGCGATGAGGTGCTGGTGTTGAAGGCTGATAGATTCGTGCCTTACGGTGTAGTGATTGATATTATGGATACAGTTAAATGGGCAGGTTTTAAAAGGATAATTGCCCCGACAATAATGGAAGAAGAATCGGGGAAATAGTAACAAAAAATGTAATAGTTCACCGCAAAGCTTGCTATATTGCAGAAAGTAAATAGTTCTTATAATAAATAGGCTATACTCTTTCTTTTGATTTTAAGTAATCGAGCAATTTGGTTTAACTTAAAACTTAAGAAAGGAGCATAGCCATGAGAGATATTGAAACAAAAAAAGTTAGGGCAATCAATAAGGAAACACTTATTGTAACCGTAGACATTAGCAAAGTAACGAATTTTGGGTATTGTCGATGCCCAAATGGAAAAGATGTTAAGCCCTTCAGTTTTATGAACAATGCCCTGGGATTCAATGCTTTTTGGGATATAATTATGAAGACAAAAAAAACTCATGACCTCAAAGATGTTGTATTTGGTTTTGAACCTACAGGGCCTTACGGAGAACCGCTTACTCATTTTATGAAAAAGAAGAAGGCAAAGCTTGTCCAGATAAATCCTATGCATACCAAGAGAGTTAAGGAGCTTGAAGGTAATTCTCCAAACAAGACAGACCAGAAAGATCCCAAGGTTATAGCCGACATCATAGAACTTGGCCATGCACTGACGGTAGTTCTGCCGGAAGGTAGTGCCGCAGAACTCAGAAAGCTTACGCATGCCAGGGAGAGGGCAATGCAGAGACGAACAGCAATTTTTAATCAACTCCAGGATTTGGTCTATGTTATATTTCCAGAGTTTTCTCAAGTATTTAAGGACGTTAAGACCAAGAGTGCAAGATTTATTCTGGAGAGCTGTCCAACACCTGAGGATATTGTAAAATACAAGCTTAAAAACCTGACTACAACCCTTAGAAAAGTAAGCCGTGGTAAACTTGGAGAAGAACGAGCCAGAGAGCTTTATGCGGCGGCAAAGACGTCTGTAGGCACAAGAGAAGGTCGTCAAAGCGTACTGTTTGAGGTCAAAGAGATATTGTCTATAATTGAAACTACTGAACATTTTGTTGCAGAGATTGAGAAAGAGATGAGTCGTCATCTTGAAAAGATACCTTACAGTAGATTTATGCTCACAATAAAGGGCGTCGGAGACATAACAGCAGCCGGGCTTATAGGCGAGGTTGGTGATTTCAGGGAGTACAACACTATTTCCGAAATGTTGAAGTTCTCTGGTCTGGATCTTTTTGAGATTAGTTCCGGAAGGCACAAGGGGCAACGACGTATTTCCAAAAGAGGCAGATCGCTTATGAGAAAGCTTCTGTTTTTTGCGGCTATCAACACTGTTCGTAAGGGAGGGGTAATGCATGAATACTATCAGGGTTGTCTTACGAGAGGGATGTTGAAGATGAAAGCCTTGATAGCCGTATCTAGAAAACTTCTCGGAGTTATATTTGCACTTGTACGTGATCATAGTGAATATATAGAAGATTATGCTGAAAAACATGAGCTTAAAAAAGCTGCTTAAATTGAAATATTAACATTAGTGTGTAAGCGGGAATGATTATCATTTGCGCCATTAAGGCGACTTAGTCGACCTTCACGCGAAGTATAAATAACTTTCCGGCTTACACCTTAGCTCCAATAAAGCAAGGTCAGGGCTCTTTAGAGACCCTCTAATTACCAGAGTTGGGCAAGGTGTCACACTTAAGATAGTACAAAAACAAATTTGAAGTAGTATAGGAAAATCGTCGATTATTGCTAACTCCTGTCGGGCTACGCCCTCCTTCCGTTAGCAACAATCCTCAAACAATAACAGACTAAAATATGTTATAAAAACACTTGACTAGAATAAACCAGGCGCAAAGCTCGCAAAGGAAAACTTCCTGCGGGTTCAATTTTGCAAATTGAACCTGATAGTTTTAATCGCAAAACGGTTTGTATGATTTTAAAATATTTAGGTTCAGGTTTCAAACCTGAACCCGCAATGTAGTGAATATCATTGGAGTTTAATTACAACTAATAAGGGAAAGGAGTATGTGATTTGTTGAGTAGTAACTTTAAGGATCTAATTGGGATAATGGAAAAGCTCAGGAGTGATGAAGGATGTCCCTGGGACAAAGAGCAGACGCACGAGTCGCTGAAATCCTGTTTGATTGAGGAGGTTTATGAGATAGTTGATGCAGTAGACTCAAGAGATCCGGAGCAGTTAAAAGAAGAACTTGCAGATCTGTTCTTTCTGATAATATTTTATTGTAAAGTAGCCGATGACAGTAAAAACTTTGATATTAATAATGTCCTGGAAGTTTGTTTAGATAAAATGACGAGAAGGCATCCTCATGTTTTTGGTGATAAAACGGTTGATGATGCAAGCGAAGCCTTGACCCAATGGAACGAAATAAAGAAACAGGAAGCAGATGCAAAGCAAGGCGGCAAAACTATTAAGAATAAATCAATCGTGGATAATATTCCAAAGCATTTGCCGGCGCTACAAAAGGCACAAAAGATTCAAAAGAAAGTTGCACGAGTAGGCTTTGATTGGGAAGTAATTGAGGATGTTATAGCAAAGGTTCATGAAGAGTTAGAGGAGGTCAAGGATGCAATCAACAATAATGAAAGAGAGCAGATAGCTGAAGAGATTGGTGATTTACTGTTTGCGACGGTGAACCTTTCGAGATTTCTTAAACTGGATTCGGAAGATTTATTACGGAAAAGCATATCCAAATTTATAGGTAGGTTTAAGAAGGTAGAGATGCAAATTGCTGATGCAGGGAAAAAAATAGAAGAATGTTCTTTAAAAGAATTAGATGATATCTGGAATAAAATAAAAATTTAGTTGTCAATCACGGCGTGTGTAGCTATTTCATTGAAAAGGTAAAATGCCCTTGTTCATATTATCTGCATAATTTTGTTGACTTTCTGGGGGATACTGCAATATAATTCGCATCAAACAGGGGGGGGAGGTATTTGTTGTTCTGGCTGCGATCTGGATTGGCTAAAACTCTACGCAATTACCATATTCTTGATTTAATATGGTAAGCCTTGGTTGTGTAGTTCTTTAGGTGAGATTCTTTTTTTGTGCATGGCAGATATACGCCAGAATCTTCAAGGGTTCAAAATAATAGTATAATTCTTAAATATGTAGTAAGTAGTTCTATCCATGAGTGTTACAGATGTCTCCTTTTGTTGTTTTTGCGTTTTGGTATATCCGTTGCTAAGTATGTCTTAATTGATTTTGTTTTTTGTGCGTTAATATTTATATATATTTATAATAAGGTTGTTATAAACTTTATCTTATCGTACGTTTGCAAATGGATATGCAAATTCCTAATATAACTATCCGCAAGAAATATTCCTTCCATAAATTATTGTCTTTAGCATCTATATCTATCCCGGTGGGAAACGTCTATTTTTCTTTTATTGATATAATCGAAAGATGATTTAGTATTATGCAAAGCAATTTAATCAGTCTGTATGTTTTAGCTTAGTTTACTTTATTTCTAACAATAAGGAACAAGAAACAGAAAGGAGGGAAGTACATGCATTTTAAACCAAAAAATGTAATGTGGCTTCTGTTGGTTACAGTAGCTGCTGTTTTTCTATGCTTTGGTATGTCAGAGGCAGCAGATCCCACAGGTGACAAGACTTTTGCGTTGGACATCAGGGGTATTAGCATGTCCAATAACTTTACGTGGATTCTTGTATGTGGTTTTGTGATATGGTTCATGCAGGTAGGTTTTGCACTGTTAGGTGGTTTATTACCAGCCAAGAATATGCTCAGCTACATGACTCACTGCTTTATAGCCACAACACTCGGAGTTATTATATACTGGTTTGTTGGCTTTGGAGTGATGTTTGGTGGATTTGAATTCCTGGGGCAGCATATAGGAAAAGGGAATTCTTTCATGGGTTTGAGTGGTTTTATGCTTCTGGGTGAGGCGTACGACGTTAGGACAATATTATTGTTTGTATTTATGGCATGTGTAGCAACATTTGTAGGTAGTATAATTGCCGGTGCGATTGCGGAGAGGATGAAGCTTTGTTCCTATATACTTATGTTTTTCTTCGTATACATCTTTATTTATCCTGTATATGGACATTGGGTATGGGGAGAAGGATGGCTGTGGAACCTGCCATATGGTGCTGGAATGAGAGACTTTGCAGGATCAGGAGTGGTTCATGCAATTGGCGGAACTGTTGGTTTTGTTGGTGCATGGTTTCTGGGGCCAAGAGCCGGCAAGTATAATGAGGATGGTTCATCTAATACCATTCCTGGTCATAATGTAGGGTATATGATTATAGGTACAATAATCCTTGCATTCGGTTGGTTGTTTTATGATGCCGGAAGTACATTGGCCGCAGGCGACTTGAGAATGTCTGTAATAGCTGCGAATACAGCACTTGCCGGATCAATTGGAGCTGTTACGGTACTTTTTCTTACTTACTTGTTATCGGGCCATACAGATATTGGTGAAGCCTGTAATGGTGCTCTGGCCGGGTTTGTTGCGATTTCAGCGCCATGTGCATATGTCGCACCCTGGGCGGCAGTTCTAATAGGATTACTGGGTGCCGTATTATATCTGATTTCTGCCTGGATTATCGGAAACAAATTTAAAATTGACGATCCACTTGGTGCATGTTCAGTTCATGGTGCCAATGGATTCTGGGGGTTGATTGCCCTGGGTATCTTTGCTGATGGTTCGTATGGCGGAGTTTACGGTGTGATAACCGGGCATTACGGACAGTTAGCTTCACAGATTATTGGAGCCGTAGTTGCATTTGTATGGGCTGGTGGACTAGCCTTTGTACTGTTCAAACTGATCGGTGGCAAAAATAGCCATTCAAAGATGAGGGTGTCTGAAGATGCTGAGAAAGAGGGGCTTGACGTACACATTCATGGTACTGCATGTTACCCTGAACAATCATAAGATGTAGACGCTTGCTACGTAGCATCAGCAGAAAACGTAGCAAAGTAATCTCTTATAAGTATTAAACTATCTGTGCCCAACAGAACAGTGGGGTAGGGCAGGTAGTCGCCCGTCAGTTGTGGCGGGCGACTACAACAGATTTTTTGTGATTAAACAGAGTCGGTCCAAATCCTGATAGTTGTTTGACACTTGAGTGTCAGAGCTTTGAATATTGCGAGTTTTTTTTAGTTTGTTTTCGGTATTTCTCTCAAGTCAGGTTTTATACTGATATTTTGAAGAATACTGCGTTCCTGCCTTTTAAAGAAGCTTAAAAAACAAAAATAGCGGTATAATTTATTATATTATATTTTTGAGATTTAAGATACACACACATACTTACCTGAAGAATTATTACATTTATATTGAGATGCGTTGCCAGTCCTGATAGAGGTAACTAAACAGACAAAGTAAATGTCATGTCAAGCCTGTCGCCTGAGGACGACCCTGTGGGCCAGCTTCAAGATCCGCCCCTGGCGGGAGGACGACCCTTGTGAAGCAGTCCCAGATCTGACTCGGCCGGGAGAGGTCGTGCCCGAGGCAGATTCGCATTTTGTGAAGAATACTTGTTTTGAATAGAATAACATTAGGGTGACTCTGCCTCTATTCCCAACATTTTACTTTTCAAGAAATGAAGATTCTGAATGTATACACACAATAATTTTGTGAGAAATAGGTTTAAATTAGCTAAAATTTCAATCTTTTATCAAATATCTGCCTGCCAGTTATAAGTGTTGTTGTAGTAAGGATATAGAAGTGGCGGATTTTCGAGTGGCTAATATGCACCATAAAATCAATCATTTCGAGTTGCGGCGTATATCATGCAATATTGTCGTAAGTGGTGGTTGCGACAGTATATATAGCTATATTTATTCTTAAGATATATGTTTTGGTATATGTATTGCTTTAAACAACGCATTATAAGAGATACATTTAGTTTTAGAACGAAATTTGATTGATATTTTTATACTGAATAGACCTTTAAACCGAGTATTTTAATGCAGCTTAATAAAGTAGACTTGATGTCGCTTAATAACTTGGACTTGCAAACTAATACATTTTCGTATGTTAAACCTTCGCCAATATTATCTGCTTTAGAAGGTAATAACGGGCTGTTCTTTACGGGGTATAACGGTATACTTACAAACAACAGTAACAGGGGTGCAAGGAACTTTTGTTTACTTCTGATGGTCTATATACATTGCTTTTGTTTACCAATATTTTCTTTTGTTACAAATGTTTTCAGTGGATATGGAGAAAGTATTAGAAATGAACATAGTGAAAGGGCATATTTTGGGAATATAGAAAATGTTTCTTTTAAGAAGGATAAAGACTTTCTTTTTAAACTGTTTTTTTCATTTAGAGAGCAAGTAGAATATACTATCTTAACAAGAAATTTATATCATAAGGCCGTGAATCAATAGCGAAACTATTGATTCACGGTTTTTTTGTTGCTGATTTTTAAAGCTGTTAGGTGGTGAGGAATTTAGACAAAGTATAATAGTCATAATTCTATGTGCCCAACTGCGTCTTCAGCCTCTGGACGAGCCGTTCGGGCAGGTTTTCAGTATGCAGAGAAGAGGTAAGAGTTATTAACTGGAAGAAGGGGGGTGTTATATATCGATTGTTCTGCAGGAAACTTATATTGTTCTTTTATTATTTTATGGTTTATAGGAGGTGGCTGTAATGAAAAAAGTTGAAGCAATAATCAGGGATGAAAAATTGATGGCTGCAAAGGAAGCTCTAAAAGCCCTGGGATTAGCAGGAATGACTGTTACAGAGGTCAAAGGTCATGGCACTCAGAAGGGTATTACTGAGGTTTATCGTGGCAGACAATACTCCGTAGATTTGCTGCCGAAGATTAAGATAGAAGTGGTTGTGGGTGATGGTGATGTAAAGAAGGTGACTGATGCTATTTGTGAGGTCTCCAGAACCGGCAGCATTGGGGATGGGAAGATATTTGTGTCTAGTGTAGAAGATATTATAAGAATAAGGACAGGGGAAACAGGAGACAAAGCAATTTAAATATTTTTCATTTCATATGGATCATATGATAATGGAAATTAACTTTTTACCTATTTGCATAAATTATGTAAATGTTTATCAGCAAAAGGAGGTTACGCGAATGAGAAAATTTAGTTATATTTTCATCTTGATGTTTGTTCTGATGATAGTTTCATCCCAAATGGCATGGGCAGAAGACGTTGTTGATACGGGTGACAATGCCTGGATACTCACATCTTCAGCCCTGGTACTCCTCATGACACCCGGCCTGGCATTCTTTTATGGCGGGATGTCTTCCGTTAAAAACATAAATAATATGATTTTTATGGTATTTATGTGTATTGCCATAGTCAGTGTTCAGTGGGTATTCTGGGGATATACCATTTCTTTTGGTCCTGATATTGGAGGTTTTTTTGGCGGTCTTAGTGAGGCAGGTTTGCATGGTATAACACCTGATTCAGTCTCGGGTACTATATCTACATACACTTTTGTAGCGTTCCAGGCAACTTTTGCCATTATTACGGTAGGTCTTATATTAGGTTCCGTTGAGGGACGTATGAAGTTTGGTTCATGTTTAGTGTTTATTGTACTTTGGGCAACTTTCGTATATGATCCTGTATGCCATTGGGTATGGGGCGGTGGATGGGCCGGTAACATGGGAATACTCGACTTTGCCGGTGGAACGGTTGTCCACATAAACTCAGGAGCTGCTGCACTTGCCCTTGTCTTAATGCTTGGGAGGCGTAAGAGTGCAAACATAAGGCCTCCTGCTAACGTTCCAATGGTAGCCCTTGGCGCCAGCTTGTTGTGGTTTGGTTGGTTCGGGTTTAATGCCGGCAGTGAGTTGGCTGCTGATGGCAGGGCGGCATTTGCTTGGGTTATTACGAATACTGCGGCTGCGACTGCTTGTTTCACATGGGTAATGTGCGAATGGATTCATCGTGGAAAACCGACATTACTTGGCGCTGCTTCCGGAGCAGTTGCCGGTCTTGTTGCCGTAACACCGGCATCCGGTTTTATTGGACCCCTTGGTTCTGTACAGTTAGGAATTATGGCCGGGGTAGGCTGCTACTTTGCTTGTGTTAAGCTGAAAGCTGCTCTTGGTTATGATGATGCACTGGACGTTGTAGGTGTACACGGAATCGGTGGAACGATAGGCGCATTAGCCACTGGACTTTATTGTACCAAGATGGTAATGGGGCCTGATGGTGTTGATGGCTTATTCATTGGATGGGGTGCTGAAGGTTTTAGGCAAATGGGTTTACAGATTATAGGTATCTCGGCTACATGGGGTTATGCGTTTGCTATGACTATAATTATTGCTTTGATTCTTAAATACACTATGGGATTAAGGACCACAGAAGAACAAGAGAATACAGGACTGGATCTCACACAACACGGAGAAGCAGCTTACCACTTAGAATTAGAAGCCGTAAGTACACTGAAGGAATAAGTGTGTTCTTGGTTAAGGTGTTAATGTAAAAGTGTCCTGATTCTTGCTTGAGTTGTTAGTGAAAGCGAGATGTAGTGTGAAGTTAAGGGGCGTTGACTATTCTTTTATGATAGTCAATGCCCCTGTTTTTTTAGTAGAACGGGCTTCCAGCCTGTTTTTAATAGGGCAACACACTCGAATGAATTACATTGTTGGTCAGGTCAGTCTGTCAGTTACAGGTAAGATGCCTGTGCTACTATTTTGGTATAAAATGGAGGTCTGAAATACCATGCAATTTTTGTCTGTTGCCTTTTACTTTTCAGAAAGAGGTTTAAACCCTCTCAGGTTATAATTGCAGACAGGGCATCTTCTTATGAAGAGATACATGACCAGAAGAAAGATTACCCATAACCCTGCGGTGAGTAGTAAAAGTACTATATCTCCAGGATCTAATTTATGAAGCCTCTTTGGAATGACAAGTTTTTCACAATATGGGCAAAAAGTTTTTTTTGGATGTTTTGCAAACGAGAATTTTCCATTCTCAATCCGAATATCTGTTGTTTTGAGATGTGCAAGTTTAAACTGTTTAAGTTTGTCACAAATAAGATTGTACTTTCTTGCAGTGAGGAGTTCTATACGAAAACCCATTGGAGGTTTTAAATTGTAATATTTATCTGTGAGAAATTGCTCCGGATCTTTGAATATCCCCCTGGCGACGATTAGCCTTTTTCCAATGTTGTCTACAAACATGAGTGTTTATTTGAGAGTGGAGTAATTTGTCATATGGGTAAGATTTGCCTGGATGGGTTAGTAAAATTACATTGTACTAAGCCAGTTCACACAACACTTGCCAGTTCGTCCTTTAATTTCTCTGCTGATGGTATCCTGTTTGATGGATCCTCCTCAAGGAGTCCTAAAATTATTTCGTTCAATTTTTGTGGGATTGCATTGTTAATCTCGATTGGTTGCTGGGCTGTTTCTGCCCGTACTTTACCTGTTAATACTTCGTACAATATCAATCCAATTGTATATAAATCAGTTCTGCCATCAATCTTCACCTGTTTCAGGACTGCCTTCTCACCTCTTGCATCTGTAACATTTTTCAATAAGTTATTCATCTGCTTTTGTTCAGGCGATGCATATTCTATGGTTACACCTTTTATTAGTTCTCCTGTTTTTATGGTTAGTTCTAAATCAATTAACCCTATTATTCCTGTACTGGGATTAAGAATAAGATGGCCCGGCTTAACGTCTGCATGGACATATCCTTTTTTGTGTAAATATTGCAAGGGTTCGACGACACTTAAAATGTATTTGATTACATTTTTCATTTCGTGTGAATCTGGCACTCCCTTCTGCTTGTAATACTCTACTAAATCCTCACCTTCAAAATTCTGTAAGACAATGAAGTGTTCATTCAATACTAATTTGTTATTTTCAAATAATTCAGTCCATCCAAAATCATATCTTTTTGGAATCTGTGGATGAGAGAATTTCTTGAGTACAGTATACTCACTTTCATAACTGTAAGTAGGCGAATACTTCATTCCCCATTCACTATCTCCTAGTTCAGCTAAAACAGCATAATTTGCCCTGTGGCCTGGTCTGTATTTAAAGCTTTCAAATTGATATTTTCCTAATTTATACATACTGTTTCCCTTCAAAGTTCAACTTGGTCGAGCCAGAAGCAAAAAGGGGAGTAGACACGAATTACACGAATATATATCTTTTTTACTCACGCAAAGCCGCTAAGATCGCAAAGAAAACGAAATATATTAGTTTTTATCCTTTGCGTTCTCCGCGGCTCTGCGTGATTATTTCTTTTCTCCCTTCCTGCAATTCCCGACAGAGTCGTATCTGTGAGCTGCCCACAGGGTCGTCCTCAGGCGACCTGCCTTCCTAAGCGGCCTTGCTTTCAAAAGTATTTAATCTTCGTTAAAACAGTCTATAAGGTGACAATCTTCAGTCAAAAAAAGCCTGTCTGCCGACAGGCAGGCAAGAAATTGTCGACTTATAGACTAAGTAATTCGCTACTCTTTCTTTTTATATTTTTCATGGCAATCGTCACATGTTTGTTGTAATTTTTCGTATTCGATGTTCAAACTGACCATCTCTCTTGATTCAGCTGCCTCTACCACTGCAAGCGATTGGAAATGAAAAAAGGTATCAAACATGATAAAATCCTTTGGTAATTCTACTTTTCTTTTACCTGTAAAGAGTAATGGGGAAGTACTTTTCAGCAACATGGCATATTTGCATATATCACCCCAATTTTGACATTCAATTGACTCTGCCAATGCATCGTCATATTCATCAAGAGATTTCATATGCATCCTGAATTTAGACACACCTTCATAAATAGTATTGTCTACTATATCCGGAACTGTCTCTCTCACTTCTTCCTCTCTCTTTTCAATCTTTTTGTCCTTGTCTATAGAAAACATAAAAAGCGGCACAAGTACCATTATCAAGACTACGATGACCCAAAACCCTTTCATGTTTTTACTTAATCCTTATTATTAAAATAGACAATTTAGTTTGTTATGAATAAATTACGGTTAGACTATGTTAGAGAAACAGAAAGAATGTATACAGATTGTTTCATGAAATATTTATTAAGCGTCTAAATCTCATCGAAGAAACCTTCCTCAGTTGAGTCTCCTAAATGCCTTTTACCTGAATGAATATGGATTGCATTATCTAAGGGAAATATGTATATCCGCCCATCAGCTCCAATGCCAGTTTTAGTAACATTTCTGATAGTTTCTATGACACTATCGACCCTGTAATCTGCTACAACAAATTCTAATTCTACTCTTTTAACAGCATCTATCCTTTGCTGATAGATTTTTCCTCGATAGACTTGCTTAACGGTTTTTTTTTGTTCTCCATATCCAGCGGCTTGTTTGGTCGAAATCCCATGATACCCTTTACGTGTTAATACGTCCTTCAGGTCTAAAACCCTTTCAGGTCTTAAAATTACCTTGATAAGTTTCATGATTTATCCCCCCCCTTCATTATTTTAAGCTTTTTATGAAAATGTTATATGTTGTTATAGTTACTTAGCCTTTTTACAATTTCTCCAAAATCTGGAACGTGCTTATACTCATCGGTAAAATTCATGCTATAGCTTTTTCCCTTCCATCGGCTCCAAACTTGGTCATCCCTGTAATCAGAAATAATATCCACTATATTAAATTTATCTTTGAAAAGCACCTTGATTTGAGACAATTCAACTTCATCATCAATAAGTTTACGAATTATGTTTTTGAAGCTGGAATTATGCGTGGCAAACACTCCAAACCGTAAAAACGATTTTTCATATTGAATAATGTCATATCTATTTATACTGTTCATGACAGTGTTCACAAAATCAGTATATCTTTCTTTCAAAAATATCTTCGTGAAAAAACCTATGTTCTTGTAGGCCTCATCGGTTGGAGTGATGTGAATTAAATAGCCAAATTTGCCCGGATAACTGATTGTCAAGGCTGTGCAGGTAGCAACTCCTTCAGTATAGAGTAGTTCGCCGTTTTTGGTTTTTTGAATCTCTTTAAAATCAACCTTAACAAAATTATTATTTTGCTTCCAACTGGGTAGAAATATTTTCTGCTTATCATTTGGATAATGGTAATTTGCCAGATATTCACAGACTTTGTCAAAAAGCTCCTTTTCTCTACTACGATATATTTCAGTAATAATTTCATCTTCATCGATTTCAGCTATAATAATCCATATTGACCCCTCGTAATCAAACTGCTCGTATGAACTAAAAACTCTCTTGTTGCGATAATCTTTGATAATTTTATTTCCTTTTTTCTCCTTTATAGCATTTCTAACAGCCTTTGTGTCGATTCGCTTGGTTAATATAGTGTTGTCATCAATAAATCTGGATTGAGTAAGCATCAATTCTTTATAATTAACTAAATAAACTTCACCTGTTCTCCCCAGATTTTTTCTGTCTGTCAAAATGTCGTTGATATCGTTAATAGGTAATTGTAAAACAATATAACCCAGTAATTGGTTGTTTTTAAAGACTGGAGTAATGAAAAAAGAAGCCGGTTCATCAGAAACTGAATAATACTCGAAATCAACAAACTCTATCTCTTTGCCTTTTATGTTTCTTATCTTCTCATATAGCGCTACATCATTAAACCGAGCTTCATGTATATTACCTAAAAAATCATCCTCTTTTTTAATAGTAAAAAAAATATCTCCATCAATATCTATAAACAAAAGGTCATAAAATTTATCCAACTCAAGAACAAAGAACTTTTCCAGCGAAGCTTCCATAGTCATGTATTCAATACTGTTATAGGCATTATTTCTGTACAAGTAATAAAGTCTTTTAAAGGTGTTGAGAATGTCATTATTTTGAGAAATCTCCTCGCCCAATGTTTTTTGGTGGTCTAAATAACGTGTTACTTTGCCTTTTTTTTCTATTCTAATTTTCTCTAATTTGGCAAAGGTCGCCTTCTTTGGATTGTATTTAAAATAAATATCATCAAAACAAAAGAAGAACCCTAAGGCAATTGTGAGTAGTGCTAACGGTACACCAATAAGAAATGTTTTTTTAGAAAAATATTTACGCTTCATCTTAGAACTCATAAATACTCCTTTAGTTTTTTTAAAGAATATTGTGAATAATATAAAGGTCTTGTATGTATTAACAAGCTTTTCGTATTATGAAATATTATAAGTTAACCGTTTGGAAATTTCAAAGTTTATTGTTAAAACATTCATTTATGATTTGTTATGTTAAGTAATGCTTCTGTTTTCTTCTTGATTTTAATATTTAGCCTCCCTATTATACTAACAAGAGTTTCTACGATCTACTAAATTGCCACGTCATACAGACATATACTCCATCAAATGATGGATATACTTTCATAAATTTAGAAGTACTATATCAATCAATTTGTAAAAGGTGAAGCCTTTACTTCACACCGTTCCATTGCTCTGGTATTTTAAATGCACGTTTTTAAAAAATACATTGTCAAGATGATAGATTTGATAATACGAGAGATGAATCCTCGCAAATATTATAAATAAAGGGACTAAAAATGAGCAACATAAAGAGCTGCAACAAGTATAAGAGGCAAATTTCAATTATCTTTATCAGTATGAGTGTGCTTACATTGATTCTTTACCCGTATTATAATGTATATGCAGAAGCATCTCTACAATTGATCCAGAAAAAACTTGATTTTATCTGGATTATTGTTGCTGCCAGTATGGTCTTTTTCATGCAGGTGGGGTTTACGGCATTTGAAGCCGGTGCAGTACAGGCAAAGAATGCTATAAGCGTTTCCATAAAAAATATATTGAATTTCTTAGTAAGTTCCATCGCATACTTTATCGTAGGTTTTGGGATCATGTTCGGCTTGAGCTATGAGGGTTATGTGGGTATAAGTAATTTTCTGTTATATGGTATTGATACCCATGTGACTTCTTTAGGGTATGCCTTTGTGTTCTTCCAACTTGTATTTGCAGGCACTGCAGCCACTATTACATCTGGCGCCTTCGCTGAAAGGGCAAAACTTTTAATGCACATCTGTACTACCATTTTTGTGGTCTGTCTGATTTATCCCGTCTTTGGTCATTGGGCATGGGGACATTTATTTCATCCCAATCAATATGGTTGGCTTGGAAGAATGGGTTTTATAGATTTTGCGGGTTCTACGGTAGTTCATTCTATAAGTGGCTGGGTTGCTTTGTCAGGCGCCATTGTGCTTGGCCCAAGAATGGGTAAGTTTAATCCTGATGGTACCGTGAACAGGATGTATGGACACAATCTTCCCCTGGCTACAATAGGCACATTCTTCCTGTGGTTTGGCTGGTTTGGCTTTAATGGAGGTTCTCTTTTGCGTGCTGATACAAGTATCGGGTTGGTGATTATCAATACAACCCTTTCGGGAGCAGTAGCGGGAATTGCTGCAGCGGTTTTTGGAAAAGTGAAAAACAAGAGATTGGATGCGGCAGAGATACTTTTAGGAATTATGGGAGGATTAGTTGCTATTGGCGCAGGTTGCAGTAGGGTAAGTTCCGTATATGCATGCATTGTTGGATTATGCGCAGGTATTATTGTAATATTGGCTAAGGATTTTATCGAAAAGGTATTAAAAGTGGATGACCCTGTAGGTGCAGTTCCCGTCCACGGTTTTTGTGGTGCCTGGGGTACCTTAGCCGTTAGCCTGTTTACTCCTGCATCTGCATTTTCAATGACAAATTTCAATCGGCTTTTACAAGTTGGCGTGCAATGTCTTGGAATTATTGTGGCATTCGCCTGGGCTTTTTCGTTGGGTCTTTTGTTTTTCTGGTGCCT
Organism: Planctomycetota bacterium; assembly: GCA_022570935.1. Classification (GTDB taxonomy): domain Bacteria; phylum Planctomycetota; class Brocadiia; order Brocadiales; family Scalinduaceae; genus Scalindua. The sequence continues at coordinate 33,783 of JACZYU010000001.1, forward strand.
GAAGAAACTGGTAGGTATCAGGGTCAGTGCGGAAGAAGAGGTAAAGGGATTAAATCTCAGTGAATATGAAGATGTTACATCCTGGCTTGATTTTGTTAAGATCTCAAAAGTTCAAGATATGAATACGGCATTACAGGGTAAAATAAAAGAAAGAACAAGAGAGCTGGAGCACATAAAGGAAAATCTCGAAGAAGATGTGAAGAAACGTACTTCAGAATTAAAGGAGTCACGAGATGAGTTGGAGAAAAAAGTTGGTCAATTAGAGAACTTTGCAAAAGTTGCTGTCGGAAGAGAATTAAAGATGAAGAAAATGGAAGAAGAACTTAAATCTTCAAAAAATAAAAATCATAAATAATACATGAAACTAGGAACCAAATGTATCTTATCAATCAGCCTTATTGTAACATTGGTACTGGGAATTAGCTTTACTTGGATCATTAAAAGGCAGGACTATTTGTTAAAAGAAGAAATAAAGAAACAGGCAAAACTTCTTGTTGAGCAAATAGAAATTGCCCACAGCTATTTAGCAGAGACTCAGGATGCTGTTAATACTGATGGTATGAGCAGCAAGACGGATTTTAGAGATTTGCATCCTTCAAAAATTGGTATGGAATTTTTCGGCCGTATGAGAGAAAACGAGTTATACACTGTTCGGCTGATAACCCTGAAAGACAGAGACAAAAATATTACACCGGACGCTCTTGAAGCAGCAGTCCTGAAAAACATGGAAGGGCAAAAATCAAAAGACGCATTTTATGGTGAGTCGTCATATGTAAGAGATGAGAAAGTATTTCGTTATATTGCTCCCCTCTATATCGAGGAAACCTGTCTCAAGTGCCACGGAGAACCATCAGGAATGGCAATCATTCCTGAATACAAGACAGAGGTATATAAGGCAGGTGATTTATGGGGAGTCGTAAGTGTTGTTGCTCCTTTAAAGCTCATTCACGCAAGTTTGAAGGCAGACGCAATAATACTTATCTGTATTGCATCGGCTTCCATTGGTGTTATTATTTTTATTACATACATATTGATTAGACGGTTGATCACAAAGCCTATCTCAAAGATATCAAATGTGATGAATGCCATTGCCAGTGGTGATCTCGACAAGAGGATAAATATTTTTTCAAGGGACGAAATTGGAATGTTGGCTATCTCTATTAATAAGATGACAGAAGACCTGCAGAAGACTACAGTGTCCAAGGCTTATGTAGATAACATAATTGAAAGTATGATCGATACGTTAGTTGTGGTAGATCAAAATGGCAAGATAAAGACCGTAAATAAATCAACTCTGGATGTGTTAGGTTATGAAAAAAAGGACTTAATCGGTAATGATATAAATATGATCATGGATGACAAAGTTAACCCCATCACGAACCGGGGCTGGAGTGATATCTGGAAGGACGATGTGTTAAAGGATTACGATATCATATATCGTACTCATAAAAGAGAAGATATACCTATGAATTTCAGTGGACGTATAATGCGAGATAGCGATGGGAATGTGGTGGATATCGTTGGTGTCGCCAGGGATATGAGGCAGACAAAAAAGCACATTAGAGAATTGTCCGACTTTAGAGAAGCAACTTTGTATATGCTGGATGACCTTGAGAAAACGCGTACAGAATTAGAAAGAGAACAGAAGAAACTCGAGGTGATAGTAACTGGAATCGGTGCTTACTTGTGTCTCATAGATAAAGATATGAAGATTACGTGGGGTAACAAACCCTTCGAGAAACAGTTTGGGAGGGTAAATGGTTTTAAAGAGAATGCTTGTAATAAAATTTTTGGTTGCGGTAATGTACCCCCAGAGGACTGTACTACAAAACGTGTGTTTAAGAGCGGTAAAATAGAAGAAACAAAAAGGTTGGTGATTGGTAAAGATAATGAAAAGAAATATTATCATTTTATTGGTTCACCGATAAAGGACGATAAAGGAAAGATTACCCATGTGCTTGAGTTGGTTCAAGATATTACCAAAATGTGGCAGATGGAACACCAGAAAGAAATTATTTACAATATCAATAAAATCATTACGTCGGGTCTTATGTCAGACATGTTTAAGTCAATAAGTAACGAGCTTAAACGTATTATTGAATTTGATAGGATTAGTATTGCCCTGATTGATGAAAAAACACAAAAATTTGAGGTCGTGGCAATAGATAAAGCGTATGACAACTCGACAATCAATGAGGGCGATTGGTTTCCAAAAGAAGGGAGCCTATTAGAGAAGATAACCTTTACCGGGAGTCCGTTTATTGTGAGAGATACTTCAAAAAGTACCTTCTGGTCAGATCGTATGTTGCTCAAAGAAGGTGTAAAGTCTCGACTCGGTTTCCCTCTTGAATATAAGGGCAGTATTATCGGAACGATTAACTTTGGAAGTATGAAAGAGAATAACTTTTCAAAAAAACATTTTACAATACTGGAACAGATTGCAATGCAACTGGCTATTGCCATAGAAAATACCAGATTATTTGCAAAAACGAAGGCGTCAGAGAAAGGATATAAGGACCTTTATGACAATGCTCCAGATATTTATATAACAAACGACGAAAATGGGATTATAATCAATTGCAACCAAACTGGAGCAGAGATTTTAGGATACAAAAAAGAAGAACTTGTAGGGAAACATATTTTTGATTTTCAAACAGAGAAAAACAGGGATGTGATGAAGAAATTACTACCTAAACGTCTAAGTGGGCAGCTTGTAAAAGGATTAGAATTGCAGCTGGTAAAAAAAGATGGGAGTGTTATAGATGTTAGCTTAAACGATAGTCATATTTGTGATGATAGTGGCAGAATTATCGCTACCAGATCAGTTTATAGGGATATAACTGCAAAGAAAAGTCTGGAATCACAACTTTTAGAGGCGGAAAAGTTGGCCACGACAGGAAGAGTTGTTGCAAGTGTTGCTCATGAGATTAATAACCCACTGGAAGGTATCATCAATTACCTCCAACTACTACTAGAAAGGATAGATGATTATGAGAGGAAGAAATATGTGGAACTTGTTATGGAAGGTATTTACAGGATTGCAGGAATTGTAAGGAGTCTGTTAGAGGCTAATCAGAATGTTACGGAAGAAGAAGGCGATCACAGTATTAATTATCACATACAAAGCGTTGTAGATTTATTTCAAAAAGAATTATCTCAAGCAAAAGTAACAGTAAAACAAATATTTGACAAAAAAATTCCCAAGGTGAGATGCCAGCCAAACCAATTAGAACAGGTATTTACAAATCTTATACTTAATTCTATTGATTCAATGCCACATGGCGGGATTATCAAAATAACTACGCAGGTTAAAGATGATAAGTTGCTGATTGAGTTTGCCGATAATGGTTGTGGAATACCAGAAAAAGATTTAACTAATATCTTCGAACCTTTTTTTAGTACAAAAAAAGGAACTGGCACAGGACTGGGTTTGTGGATATGTTATAATATCATTATTGGACATGCTGGAAAGATTAACGTTAAAAGCAACCTTGATGTAGGAACAACTTTCCAGGTTATACTGCCTCTTAAAAAAAGACTAATTATTAATTGATGTTACAACCAGATATTCAGGCTTTATTTGTATTGGATATTATATGACCTATCATTACCATGTTGTAAAAATGCAATTGCCTTTACTCCCTTATATTCATCATCATCGGCAATATATTCAAGGTGTTTAGTCTCTTTAGCCAGGTCAACAATAGTGTCAAAAAGCCATTTTTCGTATGGAAGTGATGCAAGCGCTAATAGTTCAGAGGCAATTGCTTGTGATATCTCACCGTCTCTCCAACGCCTGGCAATGCTGCTTATTTCCTTATAGAGATTATCTTGAGAAGAAAATCTGCAATATTGGTATCTCTTATTATCGACAATTTTGTCTATTGCTACATCTGGTTCGGAATAAATGGATGGTTCAAAATCTACAATTTTTATATTTTCCACGATAGTCTCCTTTTGGATATTCAAGACGAATTCTAAAAAAACTCTTTAGCTATAGTGCAATAGAGCAATAAACATGCCAATTATCTGTTATACTGATATAACATATTGAATTATAGGAAGATACTACTTTTGATGCGTTAATTTTAGTTTCTAGATAGTGGCTGAAACTAGCCTTTTTATCATTATATTTAAAAAAAATGGCAAGAATCAGCCTCCGATATGGTTTCTGAATAGTGGCTGAGATTTACCTTTATATAATTATATTTGCAAAATGGCAGAAATCAAACTTTTTATTAATTTAAAGCGAGGGTTATTAATTAATGATTAGAAATAAAAAGAAGATATTGGTGGTAGAAGATGATGAATATGTCCTCGGTAGTATTAAAAGTGTTTTGGAAGATGACGGATACAAGGTCAGTACGGCATCGAATGGTTTGGAGGCCCTGAGTTTTTATAGAAAAGTGCAGTATGATTTAGTTATTTCTGATCTTAAAATGCCGCAAATGGATGGATTTGAATTATTAAAGCAGTTAAAGCTTGAATATCCAGAAGTATTTTTGATTATGATGACAGCATATGGCAGTGTCAGAACTGCCGTTGAAGCGATGAAGATAGGCGCCTATGACTATCTTACCAAGCCCGTTTCCGCGGAGGAGATGAGGTTAGTGGTTCAGCGTGTTTTTGAAAAACAAAACCTGATAATAGAAAACAGGGCATTACGAAAGGAACTCGAAGAAAGATTTAGTTTTCACAATATAATAGGAAAATCACACAAGATGCAGCAAGTTTACGATTTAATCATGCAGGTGGCAGACACTGATGCTACAGTCTTAATAACAGGTGAAACAGGTACTGGGAAAGAACTTGTAGCGCACGCCATTCATCACAATAGTAACAGGAAAGACTCTCCTTTTGTCGTCATGAATTGTGGTGCCTTGCCAGAAACTCTACTGGAAACTGAACTTTTTGGACATGAAGAAGGGGCCTTTACTGGTGCGACAAAGCAAAGGACTGGTAAATTTGAATATGCGGATAAAGGAACGGTTTTTTTCGATGAGATGGGTAACTTGCCTCTTTCTATGCAAACAAAACTTTTACGATTATTACAGGAGAAATCTTTCGAAAGGATTGGTGGTAATCAGACTATAAAGGTTGATGTAAGGGTTATTGCAGCCACAAATAGAGATCTCAATAAATTATCAGATGAAGGGGGCTTTAGAGAAGATTTATATTACCGCTTAAATGTTATCCCAATACAATTGCCGCCATTACGAGAGATGCGAGAGGATATCCCTTTGCTTGTAACTCACTTTATCGAAAAATATAATAAAGCTTTTAAAAAGGATATTAAATCAATTTCTCAGAATGCTCTTAATACAATGATGTCATACCACTGGCCTGGTAATGTCAGGGAACTTGAGAACCTGGTGGAGCGAGCAGTGATTATGGTAAAAGGGCACATAATCAATGATGCAGATATAGTAATTCCCAACCAAAAACAACGGATGGAAGGATTAGAAGAAATGCTTGAAGGTAGAATCACGGATAATAGTTTAGAAATATTCTTAGCACATTGTGAAAAAACATATATAACTAAACTATTAAAACAATATAAAGGGAAAATTTACTCCTCTGCTAAAATTTCAGGGGTTGACACAAAAACTCTTTACCGAAAAATGAAGAAATATAATATAAATAAGAATATTTTTAAGGACTAATTAATATTCTTGTCAGTAATACTGCATACCACTAGAACATCCCCTTAATCAAGCCTTCAAAAATACAGAACGGTATGGTGCATAAATGCCTGAAATCACCATTCATGCCCGATTCTTTATAAGACGTTTAGTTTTATGATCTTAGATTTCATCTACCTTAAATAGTTTCCTTTTTAAGGTGTTGATGTCCGAAATATAAATTTTGATGTTTGTTGTAAAAGCATAATCTTTAAGCAAATAAGTCTAATATTTAAAGCTACTTAAGAATTTCTTAAGTGGCTTTTTTCATTTGATAAACCAGTGGTACTTTACTTGCTAACTACACATCATAGAAAAACCACGGAAATCTTAATCCATTAAATTTTTTTAGAAGGGAGTGAAAGATGAAAAGGGTAACGGCATTTATAAAGCCAATGGCAGTGGATATATTAGGAGATTATTTTGATAGGATAGGATATCCAGTATTAAAGATGTGTATAAAGGATCACAGCCAGGTTGCAACCAGATCTATTTTCTGGCGTGATGATGAGTATATCGTAGATTTAATAAAGAATGTCAGGATAGAAGTTGTTTTAGAAGAAAACGTCGTAGATGAAGCAGTGCAGTACATAAGTAAGTTTTTATATGAAAAAGATGGTAATAATGAGTATGAATTTGCGTTACGGCTAAAGTCAAGCATGGTTAAAAAGAATATTATGACAGAAGATGGTAGATGGACATCATTGGCGTCAAGGCAAGAGCAGGTTATTACAGAAGAAGAACCTGTAGCGAAACAACTAGAAGTTTTAGAAATTGTAGATGCTGGACCTGGATATTAATCCATAGATTTAATAGAAATATTATTTGGGGGGAAATAAAATGAAGAAAATAGAAGCGATTATTCGCCCGGAACGTTTAATGGCTGTTAGTACCATGTTACAGGAAATGGGGATGATGGGGATGAATGTCAGTGAAATCTTAGGGCATGGAAGTGAAATTGGTGAGGTACAGGTATGGCGTGGAAGAGAATATAAGGTAGATTTGCATAAAAAGATAAAACTTGAGATTGTAGTCTCAGATACAGAAGTAGAGCGAGCTGTTGGCATTATTATTAGTGAGGCACAAACCGGGGCAATTGGAGACGGAAGGGTATTTGTTACAAATGTAGAGGCAGCTTACCGCATACGAACAGGCGAGACGGGGCATAACGCCATTACTTCTAATGGAAGGATTGTCAGTATGTCTCCAAAAGAACCAACAGAAAACCTGGAAACTATTAAGAATGTTGAGAAAGAAGCTATTTCCTGAAGCGTTGTTTCTACAGAATACCGTAAAAAATAGTAAAGTATTAAACAACATGCGAAATTATAAAAGGAGATTTCTATGTGGAATATGTGCGGAATTAAAATAAGAACCCTCGGTTTGTTCATATTTTGTAGCGTGACAATGTTCTTCCTGTGGACAAGTTGCGCACAGGCAGGTGATCCTAGTGGTGCATTTACATTCACTGAAAGCCTTGAAGGATTGAGTACTTCAGGAAATTTTGTCTGGATATTGATGGCGACTTTTCTCATTCTATTTATGCAGGCAGGGTTTATGTTGCTAGGTGGTCTTGTCCGCTCTAAAAATATGCTCAGCTACATGACCCATTGCTTTATGGCTACAACGGGAGGTGCTTTTGTCTTCTGGCTCTTTGGTTTTGCGCTTATGTTTGGTGGTTCGGATCTGGCGTCAGGTCTTGATAAAGGTAATTCCTTTATTGGTTACGGCGGCTTTATGCTTATAGGTGAAGCGTACGATGTGAAAACCATTCTACTCTTTCTGTTCATGGCTGTTATCGCTACTTTTATTGGCAGCATTATAGCCGGTTCTGTAGCAGAAAGGATTAAATTTTCTGCCTTCTTGATTTCATGCTTTTTGGTATATACATTTGTTTATTCATTTTATGGTCATTGGATATGGGGTGAAGGTTGGCTGGCGAAGTTAGAATTGGGAGCCGGAGTTAAGGACTTTGCAGGGTCGGGAGTGGTTCATGCAATTGGTGGTATCTGTGCCTTTATGGGTGCGTGGGCTTTAGGTCCAAGAATCGGAAAATTTAATTCGGATGGTTCTTCCAACCATATACCGGGGCATAATATTGCCTATGTGCTTATTGGCACCATTATTTTAGCCTTTGGATGGCTTGCTTATGATGCAGGCAGCACCCTTGCTATATCAGAGTTAAGGTCTTCCATCATTGCAGCCAATACCTTTCTCGCCGGTATTTCAGGCGCCGTTGTTGTTATGTTATATACACATATAAAAGCGAAAAAAATCGATATAGCAGAGGCCTGTAATGGTGCATTAGGAGGTTTTGTGGCTATTTCAGCGCCATGCGCATACGTTGCACCATGGGCATCCGTCATAATAGGATTAATTGGTGGTTTATTGATGTGTGGAACAGTTTGGTTTGTTGAACAGAAATTAAAGGTAGATGACCCACTTGGGGCAGTATCTGTACATGGTGCTAATGGATTATGGGGGCTTCTTGCGGTAGGAGTTTTTGCCGACGGTTCTTATGGGGGAGTAAGCGGGTTGATCACGGGTTCCGGTCAGCAATTTCTTGCACAGCTTATTGCCTTTGGTACTGCCATAGTATGGGCAGGCGGACTTGGTTTTGCCATATTCTTCGGGTTGAAACATACCATTGGCATCAGGGTGACTGAAACAGAAGAACTTGATGGACTGGACATTGTTATCCATGGTACTCAGTGTTATCCTCCTGATGGGAAATACATTGAGGATATCGACAGTGTGATGCGTAAACACATTAAATTGGGCGAGCTTGTTCAGTAAAGTTGATAATTATTTTGAAATTGGCGTTGGGGTTGATAAGGGAATAAAAGACCTTTAATACCCCCCTCCTGTCCCCCCCCTTTTTTCCCTGGGGGGGGATTACTTTTAGATTTATAGCTTTGGAGCTATAAATATTTCTTTTTATACATACTACATTCGTGTACTGAAGGTATGTCCATAGATACAACAGGGAACTTGGATTAGTGCAGTGTTTTTAGAGATGTTATGTGTAAAGAAGAGATTATGCTTTTGTCTCAGTTTAAAACAAAAATAATAGGCAGAAGAGGTACGGGAGAAACTTTCGTCAGAGCAATGATGATACTATCAATAATCAAATTGGTAGCGATGATAGTTATCCTAAAAGGAGCATTTGTATGCGAGTATACCTGAATACGCGGGTATCCCTGTTATTGTGGTTAGTAACTTTACCGCGAGTGCCTTTCAAAACTTAAAGGAATTGGATCCGGGTCTTGTGTTTCTTGAGAAATCATATTTAACAAAAAAAAGATTACTTGAAGAGGTGGATTATAAATTGATTGAGTAAGTCAACACCAAGGTCAATGAATAGGGTCAAAAAAAACTATTTTCCCTTAGGAGTTAGAGGCCGCATACATTATTTTCTTGATAAATCTTCTTCTTCATCCAGATGTTTTTTGGCAGTGAAGATTTCTTCGCCCTTTACAATATACGCCTGATTGTTTTTGAATTTCTTGTTAAAAAAACTTTTACGACTGTTTATGTGTTCTTCTAATGAAGGTTTGTCATCAAACGTTTCGTAGAACAGACTCTTTTTTTCACACACTATTAAGAAATACATTTTTATTATTTAAGTCCCTTTCTTCTAAGTCATAGTAAGTGTAAATACTCTTGTGGCTTAGTGGCGCAAATTCAAATCTTCAAGTTCTGGTAGATCAATTAAAACCCGGGTAACATGTAATTCCGTGTTCGTAAATATCAATACCTGTGTTTTCTTCACTGACCGGCACTCTCAGACCAACGGTCTTTTTTAATATATAGAATAATAAATAACCAAGACCAAGAGTCCAGATTATTAGTACAATACATCCGATGAATTGAGATAGCAATTGCCACCCTGATCCTGTTATCAATCCCTTAACACCAAGATAAGAACCATCGGCAAATATACCCACGGAGAGTAATCCCCACAGGCCGTTTGCCCCGTGGACAGAGATTGCACCTACTGGGTCATCGATTCTCAGCTTATTCTCTATAAGGTATAGGCTTGCCTTTAATATGATGATGGCAATAAAGCCAATAGCAACTGCTGCCCAGTGCGATACGTAGGCACCGGAAGCCGTAATCGCCACACAGCCGGCCAGTGCCCCATTACATGTCATAACGATATCATATTTTCTCGTGCTATAATATGTGATGTACATAATTGCTATTGCCCCGGTACATGCGGCAAGAAAAGTGTTTGTTGCAATTATTGAAATCCTGAGATCTGTTGCACCCAATGTGCTTCCGGCATTGAAGCCAAACCATCCAAACAACAAAAACAGAGTTCCCAACACGACAAAAGAGAGGTTGTGGCCATGTATTATATTAGGTGTACCATTAGGATTGTACTTGCCAAACCTTGGACCTATCATCCATGCCCCGACCAGGGCAATTAATCCGCCTATACCATGAACCACTCCCGACCCGGCAAAATCCTTCATCCCTGAACCGAAGGGCAGGTTTGCAAGAAAGCCACCACCCCATACCCAATGGCCGTAAACAGGATATATAATTCCGCAAAGAGCAATACTGCATAAAATATGAGTATTGAACTTGATTCGCTCGGCAACTGAACCTGCAATGATTGTGCAGGCAGCGGCGGCAAACATCATTTGAAACAGCCACAATTTTGAAGTAGAAAAATCAGAAGAACCGAATGAAAGGAAGAATCCACTGTAGCCAACGAGTAAGTTTCCCGAATCCAACCCAAAGGCGAGGTAAGATCCTCCAAACATTAATGCAAAACCGAATGCCCAGAATACAATGGCACCAATACAGAAATCCATAAAACTCATTGCAAGGTAGTTTAAGGTATTCTTCTTTTGAATGAAACCGGCACCTAGAAACGCGAACCCTGCCTGCATATTAAATACAAGAAATCCGCATAACAATGTCCATGCAAGGTCTATGGATATCTTTACTCCACGAATATCGCTGATTTCTGAAGAGTAAATTGAGTAGCTGCTGGACATGTCAGAGGCTTCGGATGCATAAAAGGCGGTAAACAATAAACAGGCAGCAATAATGGGAGCCTTCCACGGACAAAAAACGCCCCTGCCCGTCCGGCAGGCGGGGAGGACTTTCCCCGGACAAAGAACGCCGAGGACTTTAATCCACCAGCGTCTTTCCTGTCTTATGTAGCCTTGCACTTTTGCGATAATACTGTATATTTGCATTGTAATTAATAAAACAGGCTCAACCTTTCCGTGGACAGTCCGGGCGTTGCAGTACAGGTGAGGAGAAGTTAATCCGGTTGATGATATATTAACGAAAGGCTTTAGTCACTAATATGGTAACATTTTCCTGCATAAGAGTAAATGTGAAATTGCTGTCATACTTATGACCCAACCTGGCCGAGCCAGCCGCTAAAGACACCCCTGTAAGCAACTCAAGGTCCGCTCCAGGCGGGACCAAAAAGGTGATAATTTCCAGTCAAAAAAAGCAAGAAATTGTCGACTTAGAGACTAAATGAAAGGAGATCAGCGGTCTCTAATCAACGTAATACGTGATTCGAGACTCCACTGATCTCCCTTTCTCGATCTGATTAAACTCAAATATTCATTTCCAGAACCTGGTTGTCTTAGATTGCGGCATCACCCTGTTCACCGGTACGGATCCTGTACACGTTTGTGATTTCGGAAACAAATATTTTCCCGTCACCAATACTTCCAGTCTGTGATTCACTGATAATAGTCTGAACTACCTTGTCTACGGCTTCATCGGAAACGACAAGCTCTATCTTTATCTTTGGCAGCAAATCTACCCGGTATCTCTTTCCTCTCCATACTTCACTGACACCTTTTTGATTACCATGTCCCTTTATTTCTGCGACAGACATCCCTCCATAACCTAGTTCTGTAAGGGCGTCCTTAATGATGTCAAACTTCTCGGGACGAATTATTGCTTCTATTTTTTTCATTAAGTATTCCTCCTTTGGTCAAAACATTATCTTGAAAAATATTTTAAAAAAAGTAAAGTCATAAGTTTTACTTCTACTCTTTTGGTTTTGCATATATCCATCTACCAAGCTTATCGGAGTAAATTTTCTCCCTTCTTGAGTCCCTTGCTAAAGACTCTTCCAGTATGGCCATTTGTGTCGCTTCTTCTTCAACCTCAGGTACTAATTGAGCCGTAAGCTCAGCTTGAGCAGGATAACATGGAGAGCCGTGTAAATGTACGTCAACTCCTTCATATTCAACCAATTCAGAGACACGCAGACCCATGGTTGCTTTGAGTACGTAGAACAGGATTGCTCCCATTCCTAGCGCCCATGCCATAGCTGCAATCACACCAATAAACTGTGCCAGAAGCTGTCCACCTGAACCAGTAATCAGGCCACTTACACCACCATAAGTTCCATCTGCAAAAATTCCAAGAGCAAGCATCCCCCATATACCGTTAGCACCGTGAACGGCGACAGCACCAAGGGGGTCGTCAATCTTCAGTTTCGTTTCAACGAAGATTACTGTACCCCACATTACCGCTCCGGCTATAACTCCAATTACTATGGCAGCCCATGGTGCTACATATGCACAAGGGCCCGTTATGGCGACCAGCCCGCCGAGTGCACCGTTACAAGCAAGGCCTATATCTGTGAATCCGAATATAATGTACGACATTAAAATTACGGCGGTTGCGCCAGCGGAGGCTGCCAGGATCGTATTAGCGGCTACGACAGAAATCCTGAGGTCTGTAGCGCCGAGTGTGCTTCCCGCATTGAAACCGAACCAACCAAACGCCAGTATCAAGGTGCCGACAACTACCAATGTGAGGTTGTGACCTGGAATAGCATTAGACGTACCATCCGGGTTGTATTTGTTCTTTCTTGGTCCTAGTACAAAAGCTCCCACCAGGGCAAGCATCCCGCCGATGGTATGAACAACTGCAGATCCAGCAAAATCTACACAACCTGCACCAAAAGGTAAATTGCTTAACCAACCGCCACCCCACATCCAGTGTCCGTATATTGGGTAGATTATACCACATACAAAAAAGCTGTAAATCAAATAAGGAGCAAACTTCATACGTTCAGCTACAGCTCCTGCAATAATAGTGACTGCCTTGGTACAAAATACCATCTGGAAGAGCCAGAGCATGATTGTTTGTACATCATAACTGCCACCGGCAAGGAAAAACCCACTGTATCCGATAAATAAATTACCGGATTCCAGGCCGGGTGCAGCTCCAGAACCTCCAAACATAAGGGCAAAACCAAATATCCAAAACACAACTGCACCAATGGTGCCATCTGCGAAAACGTGCGCCATATAACCAAGCATATTTTTGGCTTGTAGGAATCCGCCGAGCATTGCAAAACCTGCCTGCATTGAAAACACCAGGAATGCAGCAACAAGAGTCCATGTAAAATTAATGGCATATCCTAAGCGCTCAAGGCTGCCATCAGAGCCATAATCTACTGTACCACTTGGGTCACCGGCAAACACAATCTTAGAGCCAAAATAGATCAAACACGATACGCATACAATAAAATATGCAACGTTCAACCATTTTAACTTACTACCATATTTATTAAACAGCAATCCCATATTTCCCCCTCCTTTTTAAAAAAGAAACCATATTTCCCCCCTCCTTTTATATTTAAACCAGAACACAACTTTTACTGAACTGATTTTATATATGGATAGGTGCTTATGTTAATTAAGAAATATACTATGTTACGAAAATCTACTTTATCGACTACACTTTGAACACCTCTCTACACTCGTCAAAATCTATTTTACATTAAATTAACTTTTTGATAAGATACATATCAATACTCAAACAGACTAAACGTGAACCATCAACATCACCTCCTTTCCAGAAACAGCACCACTATTAATTACAAATATATTTGTTTGTCTATCTCATTCCATTGACGGAAATTCAGCGCTTATATTTTTTAATGCTTGCAACATATTAAGCGATATTGTATTTACAGAAACAGGAAAAACCGGAATCAACATTATGTACAATATAAAGAACTATACATTTGGTTCCTTCAAATCAGTCGCTGATATGCATAAGTCAAATTATGCAATCCTGGAAAACGAAGATTCATTAGGCGTAGAATCTTTAGGTATAAAATACTGTCCACACATAAGCTTTGAAGATGAATTTTCCATTTTGCAACAATTAGACCATAAGCAGATTCCCAAGGCTTATGATTATGGCTATGAGACTATGTTTAAGGATAATAAGGTCGTACTTAAACAACACTTTATTGTCCTAGACCATATGAGCAGTACAGATCTAGTCGGTTACTTCAAAGAAAAAACAGCTCAGGATTTCCAAGGCCAGATAGAAAATATTATTAAATGCTTTATAAGCGCTTGTGATCCTCTGGATTATTTACATTCAAAAGGTTTCATTCACTGTGATCTGAAACCCGGCCATCTGATGATGGATCCGGATACAAGCACAGTTTATTTAATCGATTATGAGCTTGCGATAAAAAAATCAGATGTTTTAAAAGGTATTAGTATGGATTATGCTTCTCCTGAACAACTTTCATTGCTGGTACAGCTGAGAGATACACCTGAAAATGTCCCTCTGGAAGCAATGGCATTCTTCTTGTCCATTGATGGTAAGGCAGATATATATTCATTAGGCGCTATACTCTATGAAATCCTAACCAGCAAAAAATGGAGCGAAACAAAACTTCCGCCAATAAATCTTAATAAATCGGTTCCTCAAAAACTGGAAGATATCGTAATGTCAACATTGGAGGAAGATCCTGCTGACAGGGTTTCCACGGCAAAACAACTAAAACAATTATTAGAAAATCTAATATGAGGTAAAGAATGAAATTCTTAATTATAGCAGATATTCACAGCAACCTTGAGGCACTTGCCTCTGTCTTTTCTGACCTTCATGAAAATAATGAAAAGATAGATAGAATATTAATACCTGGCGACATTGTAGGATACGGTGCAAACCCCAATGAATGCTGTGCTATCGTTAGATTTTTAAAGAGCGGTAAATCATTCTTGAAAAATGAAATCCAGACTATAATTCAAGAAATAGATATTAACGATTCTGACAAGAAAAACATCTTAGATTATATCTTTTCAATGAGCAAAACTGCTATTGTAATAGCAGGCAATCACGATAGAGAGGTAATCGGCCAACCTTCGCTATGCAGTATTATGACTGCTTCTGCAGGTAACGTTGCAAGGTGGACAACTAAAGTTCTTCATAAGACTAACTTCCGCTTTCTTGAATCACTGTGGTTTAGAAAAAAGCTAAGGGGTTTTGGCATTGAATTAGTTCACAGTACACCCAATTACCCCCAGGGTTATTTATATATAAAGAACGCGTCAACTCTAAAATATGAATTACTATATTCAAGCATAACCTTTTCCGGTCACACACACAAACCGGCGGCATATTTATATACAAAAGAAAAAAGAAACGTTTCTGCATCCGTCTTTATCCCGGCGGACCAATTCGATAACAGGCTTATGCTGGTTGAAAGAGAATCAATGGAGAGGTTGGAAGTATTTGACGTCTCATTGAAGCCGGGCCAGCGCTACTATATAAATCCCGGTTCGGTAGGCCAGCCACGAGACGGCACTCCCAAAGCCTCTTACATGATTTATGATACTCACGCAAAACAAGCCTCCTTAAAGAAAGCAGCGTATAACACAGAGATAGTAAAGGCAAAAATCCTTAAAGCCGGGCTCCCATTTGATCTTGCCGACCGCATAGTAAAAGGAAATTAATAATAAGTTATAAAATGCGATTCTTAATTATTTCAGATATTCACAGCAATCTTGAAGCTCTGGCGTCTGTTTTTCTAGATCTTCATAATAACAGTGAAGAAATAGACAGAGTTTTGATCATTGGCGACATTGTCGGCTACGGAGTAAACCCCAATGAATGTTGCGCTATAGTTAGATTTTTAAAGAACGGTGAATCTTTGTTGAAAAAAGAAATACAAACGGATATTCAGAAAACCGACTTAGATAATACTGATAAAAAAAACATAATAGACTATATTCATTCTATTGGCAAAAAGGCCGATGTAATAGCAGGCAACCATGATCAACGTGTCATTGGCCAGCTGAATACGGTAATGGCTGCTTCAGCAGGTATCTCTATAAACTGGACAAAGAAAGTTATCCATGAGGATAATATTCGTTTTCTTAATTCTCTACGGCTTAAAAAAAAGCTATGGAGATACGGTATCGAGTTGGTTCACAGTACTCCTGTTTGCCCTCAAGATTATGTATATGTAATGAATTCGGCATCTTTAAATTACGGTTTACTGCATTCAAAGATAACTTTTGCCGGTCACACGCACAAACCGGCAGCATATTTATATACAAAGCAAGAAAGAGACGTTTCTGCTTCTATTTTTATTCCAAAAGACCAACTTGATAAAAGACTCATGTTAGCTGAAAGAGAGTCAGCGGAGAGACTGGAAGCATTCGATGTTTCCTTGAATCCCGGCCAACGTTATTACATAAATCCAGGTTCAGTTGGTCAGCCACGAGACGGTATCCCAAGGGCCTCTTACATGATTTACGATACTTTAACAAAAAAGGTCTTTCTGGAAAAAGCAGAGTATAACACAGCGGCAGTAAAGACAAAAGTCCTTGAAGCCGCTCTCCCATTTGATCTTGCTAATCGCATAGTAAGTGGGATTTAATTTTAAATCTTGTAAGAGCAAAATCAGTGCCAAAGGCTAAAGTCGCATAGCGTGTTAATATTCAGAAAACATTGTGTTATTAGGTGTAGTTCACTTGCCGGATCTGCAGTAATTCGATTATATATATTTAAGGTCATATACTTGAATGGCTTGTGCTGATAGTCTGGAAGTTTGTAAAGCAATTATATTATGTAAAATTTGTTTGCTACAATTTATAATTTGTTTATTATTAAATAAATTGTTAATATAGATCTGAAATAACTGTCAGATATCAGCCAGAGAATTTTATTAGTTGGTTCTATAATGTTGGTCTATAGACCGTGTATATGGTAATTTTCACATAATAAACTATGCAGAGATATGGATTTATAAAAAAAGTTGATTTGAGTACCATTCTGTTGACATTGAGCTTCAGTATCCTTGCCTCGTTTTTTGCTTCAAATACCATGTACGCGAAGACTGAGGTCCTTTTCTCACCACGGGGATCAATTAAAGAAACCATAATAAAAACAATTAGTTCTTCAGAAGAGACAATTGATGTTACCGCTTTTACCTTTACGTCAGGTGATATAGCAGAGGCGTTGTATAATGCTAAGGAGCGTGGAGTTATGATAAGGCTTGTAATCGACCAGAGGCAGGATAAAAGACATTACCCGGTATTGGAATTTCTAAAAGAGGAAGGATTTGATCTACAGTTTCTTAAAGGAAATATTGGGGGATCCATGAACAATACCTTTGCGATATTTGATGGTAAGCTCCTTGTGACAGGATCATACAATTGGACAGAGTACTCTGAGAAATTTAATTATGAAAATGCTATTTTTATTGACGATTCAGAGGTTATAGGAAAGTACCAGAAAGCGTTTGATTCGTTGTATAATAAGGGTGTCGTACAGGGAGCAAGGAGGGAGGAGGGGCAGGAGCCCCATGTCGATGCGCCTGGTGCAGCGGAAACGGTATCAGCAGTAAGTGGTGAAGGAACTCTGTCTGTTCCGGGTAACGTACATAAAACAAAATATAAAGTAGATAAAGGTGCAATCACCAATGATAAGGTTTCAGCGCCTGTAGCAGTAACAGGTAGCAGACACATCAAAAAATCTGAACAAATGCAAAATGTCAAGTCTGTCGTCAAACCACAAAAGCAGTTTTCAAATATCACCTTTGATGAATTTGATAAAATATTTGGTAATGAAAGTAAATTTACAAAATTAGAGAAAAAGCGCTTGTGGGAGAAGGAATACAAAGGTAAATACGTGAGCTGGACAGGGAAAATCGGTTTTAAAGGAGGCGCAATCTATGACTGGAATAAGGTTGGTATAATACATAAAGGTAGCAAAATAGACGTTAATATAAGATTTGACTATTCAAAAAAGAATAAGGTATTGAATTTGAAAGTTGAGGATGTGGTAACTTATACTGGAAGATTAATTTCTCTAAGAGGTCTATTGACACCATATAGACTTGATGATGTTGATTTTTTTCAAGTAAGATGATTATTCAACTGAACTATTTATGTCTGTTTGCCCAGCGATCTTTATGGCGAGTCAAACAAATTGTCGTGGAAGCTCGTCCGAATGACGATAACAGGGAAACCCGCCCGACGGCTACCTGACAAATGTCTTTCGGTCAGGTACCATCCGAACGGGCGGGTAGCTAGTATCTTTAGTCTATGTTATTTCAAAGAAATTTTAATTAGCTCGTCTGTTGTTAATAAACGCAGGCTAAAGCCCCTCCTTGCGGCTACGGCAAATTCCCAGACAAATCTCACAAACATTATGATATAGCGATAAATATTATAAAGGCTGTCATTACTGACGCCCCTCCTGCTGCAAATAAAAGTAGTGACCAGGTGAGATAGGTTTTCAAGGCTCCTAATACACCCGTAATCTGTGCTGTTGTGAGTTCATCACCTTCCTTCAGTTTGAGTCCAATGAAAGGTTTAGCCCCTACAATACCTGCTATGAGTACTAATAAACCACCTAATGCGCCGAGTACTTGTAATGTTAATAACATCTCCTTTTTTCCCCTCCATGAAAAAGGTAAAGACTTACACAAAGTGCATAAGTCAAAACTAAATTAAGATCTGAATCATAATAACCGTCATGATGTGTATTAACGTTTATGAAATATGTCCCTCCCCCTTTCTTTAAACAAAACCCAAATGAGTGATTATTAAAAAACTTTCATCTTACATTGTGGTATCACGAAGCATGAATATGTGAGTTATTTTATACTGGATTCCCTGCGAAAGCAGGATATTTTATTCTCGCACACCCCTAAGGTCCAGTTTAGTGGGAAATTATGAAACAAAATGAATGTAAAAGCAAGTATAAAATTGACAGGATATGATTGTTTGATGTGTAGTATTGTCTAGTTTGTCAATAGATTAGGTTTGACCCTAATTCTTCCTTGCGGCAGAAACGGACTATTCAGGTACATCTTTATGGACAGAGCGATGGAGTTGGGCTTTGAAGCGGCAATGATTGTAGATGGTAAAAGAGACAAAGTGGCATGTGTTAACGCGGCTAACTAATCAATATTTTGCGTTAGCCTCTTGGTACAAATTTGAGACTTTAGATCGTTGAATTGCGATTTGCATTTGCAGGCACTGCCTACTAAAAAACAATATAGTGCTTTGTTTTTATGTATCCGTAATTATCAATAGATTGGGTTTGATCCCAAGACCTCCTTTCGACTGTCAACTGAAGGTGATTGTTAGATGTAATTTTATGACCCTATGGGTTTGCTTGGGCAATAAAACTCCATCAGACTTTCAATTCTTTTTACTATTTCAGTGTCTGAAGAAACAACAGCTTGCCACTTTTCAACGGCGCTGCATATCTCTGCACAGAATACATCAATTTGCATCTGGAGAACGAAATTGCCGTCGTCATCTTCTACGAAATTTGTATGGGCAGTTAGCCCGGGTGCAGGAGTCGTAAAGTGAATTCGTTTATTTTGTGCCTTTGGGTGCTCTGCCATTCCTTGGTGAAGTGCTGAGCATCTAAGGTAGTAACAATCTTCGTCAGAAAATAACTCTGGCACGTATTTATCACCAAGATACTGTCGGAACCATTTTTTGTATCGCTCGCCAACTCCTTTATTCGGGTCCTCAATTGCTCCGCATATATCAGGCATTGCTAGGGCCAAAAAAAGCGCTCCAAACCAATTTCGCTCTTTTAAGGAGTTTTGAATAGATTCTACATGCCTTTGTATTCCGCGAGTTTCCGTTGTGAAAAGAGTTTTTGATTTCCTCAGTTCATCAATCGCCCAATCAATTACAAGTAATGGCAGGTCACTCTTATTTGGAGTATTCTCAGTTGAAAAGTCTTTTATCAGAACGTCGTCTTTGGCTATCGTTACTGTTCCGTGTTTAGTAATCTGTGGTATATCTTTGTGATCAGAATCTAACGGGCTGCCAAACTCCTTAGAGTGCTTCTGTACAGTGTCTAGCAACTTGCTCATGTTGAATCCTTTGAAATATTCATTACATCTAACTATTAATATACGATATTATTTTTATGTTTGACTTATTGGAATACATCTTAGTTTAGTAAAAAATATAAATCAATAGAAAATTGGCGTAATTAACTATTTAATAATGGTATCTGAGATAAATATTAGTACTTTGATATTTATTTATGTATGCCTATTTGACTTGATGATTGTCTTAAGTTTAGTATAATTTTTTGACTAAATAAACTTAAATATGGCTTGGGTTGAGTTCTGAAAAATGTTAAACAAAAACAATAAATTAATGAATTCACGGAGTAATACATTAATAGTATTGGCGGCTCTTGTAGTTATATGTATGGTCAGCCGATTGCTGTTTATGGGAAAATATCTTGAAGGGTGGGATAGTGTTGATTTTGCCCTTGGACTTCATGATTATAATATAGCGTATTATCAGCCTCATTTCCCGGGATATCCTGTTTAAGACGGAGGATGGGGTCACCAAAAGTTTGACCTTGCCTCCTCTGAGAGAACGAAAGGAAGACATTCCTTTACTTGTAGAACACTTTTTGCAGACACACAAAATTAATTTGGTGGAAAAGAAGGTTTGTTCAGGTGCACTGGAGCGCATGATGAAATATAATTGGCCTGGTAATATCCGCGAACTTGAGAATTTGATAGAAAACTTGATGATTATTGTAGATGATGAAAAGATAGGTGTATGCAATTTGCCTGAAGAAGTCAGAGGATATACAGGTACGATTGGTTATGCTCCTGGTGCTGATGCTTCTCTGTCCGATCTTGAAAAACCACACATAATAATTACACTTTCAAAGATGAATGGTTATAAGACACGTGTTGCTGAGACTCTTGGCATATCTGTAAAGACACTATATAACAAACTAAAATCTTACAACATTCCTTATTGATTCCAAATGTCAGATTATTTTATTTGTCCAAATTGTGGAGCGGAGGTACCGGTAAAGTCATTGTCATGTCCTGAATGTGGTTCAGATGAAAAAACCGGCTGGTCTGAGGATACGATGTATGATGACCTTGACCTCCCTGCATTTGAAGAGACAAGGAAAAATTCTTCAAAATCTCTGCTTCAAAATAAATTCCTTTTGTATGTCGTGGCAATCATGACTATTCTGGCCTTTATATGGATGTTTGTAATGTAGGCAATACCCTGTCATTCCAAGCCAATCAATGTCATTCCCAGCTATTTAAGTAAAAACAAGTTGAAGAATTCTAAAATCTATCATGCCGACTATAGTATAGGATATTTTATTTCACCCCATGGGTTTGGTCATGCCGCACGGGCATCTGCGGTTATGGCGGCCATTCATGACATAAATCCCTCAATAAGATTTGAAATATTCACAACAATTCCTGAGTGGTTCTTTTTGCAATCACTTTCAGGGCCATTTACATATCACAGCTTATTGACAGATATTGGCTTGGTTCAGGAGACGCCTCTGCGTGAAGACCTGGCGGAGACTCTTCGAGAATTAAATGATTTTCTGCCTTATGATGGATTTAAGATTGAGGGTCCATCAAGAGAAGTAAGCAGAACAAAATGTCGATTAATTATCTGTGATATATCACCGATGGGGATTGCCGTAGCACAGATGTCCCAGATCCCTTCTGTATTAATTGAAAATTTTACATGGGACTGGGTATACGAAAATTATGTGAGTGTTGATTTTCCAGTAAATCAACATGTTGAGTACTTGAGGAAGATATTTAATTCTGTAAATTATCACATTCAGGCGGAACCGGTTT
>JACZYU010000184.1 GCA_022570935.1 Planctomycetota bacterium
AGGCAGATTGAATAACTATTCAAAGACTTTGTCTTTAAATTCGAAATCCGAATATCGAAATTCGAAACAAATTCGAAGGACCAAAATGAGAAATTCAAAACAGTATGATTTAGAAGATCGTACCCTGGAATTTGCGAGAAGAGTGAGGGCACTTGTGAAGAAGTTACCTAGGACAATAGGTAATATTGAAGATGGAAAACAGGTTGTTAGAGCTTCTGGATCAGTGGGTGCGAACTATACCTGCCCTGTTAAATAGATTATGGTTATGCAATATATTCCATTACTATTAATTTTAGATTATTTTTAATATAAGTCGCGAAAGAAGGAGATTTAACGGGGTAAAAAGCAAATGAATCATTGAGTAAGAAAGATTTCGTAATGAGAATAAAAATCTGTCGTAAAGAAGCAAAAGAGAGCCGATACTGGTTAAGATTAATAGACATAAGTGGAAATGGCGAGTATGAAGAGGAAAGAAAAGCGTTAATACAGGAAGCTACAGAGCTTATGAATATTTTTGGCTCTATATTGCGTAAGAGTGAATAAAGTTTTGAACATTTGATACCTGCCCTGTTAAATATTATACATTAATTTAATTTTAAAGTGATTGGAAAGTGAGAAGAGTAAAGGATAATTACGAAATAGAATATAGATTTATTTAACAGGGTGAAAATTTTTGTATTTGTTTCGGATTTCGTGCTTCGTACTTCGGGTTTCTGACAGTGGTACCAGGTTTCCCTGGCAAAAAAATATGATTACAGAGATAGGCGAACCCATAAAGGTAGGCGTAGTTTTTGGAGCCAATTGTATTGGCGGAAAAAAGATAAAACCGGTGTGGTTTATCTGGAAAGAAAAACAATACCGCATTAAGGAGGTAACGTATACGTGGACTAATAAAGAGGGAAGCGCCTCTGTCCATTATTTTTCCGTTACAGACGATCAGAACCTGTACGAAATTTCCTACAATGCAGAGACTATGGTATGGAGGCTTATGGCTGTGGAGATGGAAGGATGATGCGGCATCGCCGCAGCCAAAGTGACTAAAGTGTGAAGTGCCTAAATTGCCTAAAGTTAAAAATAGTGTATCTACTCAATAAAACGTAGAAGATTTGAAAAGGTTGATAGATATTACCTCCCTTTCGGGAGGATTCCAGTAATGGATTCCTTGCGAAAGCAAGGTTTGTCATGTGCCTGTCTGCGTGCGACGCACAGGCAGGTATGAATGTTTAACTTCCACAAATTATCGAGAATCTAATCGAGCAAGAAGTAAGCCGTAAAAGAAATATTGCATTAACTTTAGGCACTTTAGTCACTTCAAACTTTTTATGAAACTAAAGTTATGGATAACAGAACAATAATGCATGTAGATATGAATGCCTTTTTTGCCTCTGTGGAACAGCAGTCTAAACCTTCTCTCAGGGATAAGCCTGTGGCTGTTATTGGTGCGCAGCAAAGGACGGTTATTACTACGGCTTCATATGAGGCCAGGGCTTATGGTGTTAAGGTTGGCATGACAGTGCCGGAGGGAAAGAAACTCTGTCCTGATATAATATTTGTAGCAGGTAATAACAAAAAATATACAGACACCTGCACGCGTCTTGTCAGACTTTACGCAGATTATACGCCGCTGGTGGAGGTGTATTCAGTTGACGAGGCGTTTCTCGATATAACTGGATCTCTTTACCTTTTTGGCGAGCCTGAAGATATCGCCCTGAGGATTAAAAGAAAGATACGGAGGGATTTTGGGCTTACCTGTTCCATTGGCGTGGGACCTAACAAGCTGCTGGCAAAACTGGCCGGCAGTATGCAGAAACCGGACGGATTTACGATAATACACCCCGGGGCCATTTCTGAAATCCTTGAAAAATTATCGGTAAGTGAGCTCTGTGGAATAGGTTCACAACTTGAGAGGCACCTTGAGGCTATGGGTGTTAGGACGTGTGGTGAGTTGGGGAGATTTCCGGTAAAGGAACTGAAAGAAAAATTTGGTATCATTGGTGAAAGGCTTCATCAGATGGGCATGGGAATAGACGAAAGTCCTGTTGTTCCGGTTGCGGATACGCCGGATGCAAAATCTGTCAGCCATAGTATGACCCTTGAGAAGAATGTAAGTAACGGTGAAGATATGGAGAGACACATATTACAACTCTCGGAGATGGTGGGGAGGAGATTGCGACGTAGCCACTATTCCGGCAGGACAATAGCCCTGACCTTGAGGTATTCGAACTTTCATACCTTTACAAGGAGATGCACTATCAAAGAATATATAGATGACGGATTTGACATATACCTTGCAGCGCTCGATATATTAAGAGTGATAAGGCTTAAATATGCGGTACGATTACTGGGTGTAAGTATCTCAAATTTGGTAAAGAATTACTGCCAGATACCACTTTTCAAGAAGGACAGGGATAGGGTAGCTATCGTGCAGGCTATGGATGAAATAAATGACAGGTATGGCGAATTCAGCATAACACAGGCAAGGCTTCTTGACCGATATCAACATAAGGGTGTTATCGCCCCTGCATGGAG
Organism: Planctomycetota bacterium; assembly: GCA_022570935.1. Taxonomy (GTDB): domain Bacteria; phylum Planctomycetota; class Brocadiia; order Brocadiales; family Scalinduaceae; genus Scalindua. The sequence continues at coordinate 2,530 of JACZYU010000184.1, forward strand.
GCCTGCAGGTGTCAGGAAAGTAAATTATTAATAATTAAGGTTGGAACAAGTGGATTTTCTTTTGATGCTTGGAAGTTAATATATTGTTAAGACTGTTAAAGGTCTTAGAAGAGTAAAAATTAAAGATTCAGATAATAAGAGGATTGGAGATCAGATAAAAATAGAAAACTCATATTTACAATCTATAAGACATTTTTCTAAGTAGTTAGTTTCTTCACGTGTGGCACCCACAACCAGTATCTTAGGATTATTATTCATTTCTCCTGCTTATCATTCTTTTTGTGTACGCTCTATAATATAATTTACTGCATCACCAACGGTTAGTATCTTTTCTGCGTCTTCATCTGGTATATTCATGTCAAACGTATCCTCAAATTCCATAATAAGCTCCACTATGTCAAGTGAATCTGCACCCAAATCATTTTCAAAAGATGATTCAAGTGTAACAGGCTTATTGTATGCATTCAGTTGCTTAATAATTATCTTTTTTAATGTTTTTTCTATCGAATGATTTTCTGTGATCATAATCGACATCCATATATAGACAGTTTGTAAAAATAAATTCACATTAATACGCGATTATTGGAACTACTTAGTCTTGAGAAATCAACCTCATATTCATCCTCTCCTACCAGAGCGCCTACTGATTCATCTATGCGTTCATTACGCACACCGACTACAAGATCTCCCTGCATCTCGATTGCTCGTTTTATAGTTTCCGGCTCGAGTATGGTATCTCTACAGACAAATACAAATCTCTCATTTATGGCATCCTCTCCCATAACGGCAGATGTCAGAATTCCATCTTCATACTTATCAACTATTCTGTATACCATCTCAACGCCCCTCCATTGACTGCCAAAATAATCAATTATTACATCTGCCTTGTAGCCGACAACGATTACTGCCCTTTTAATGCCAGCTTCTTTTAAACTGTATAAAAGTCTTTCAAGGATAGGCACCCCCCATATCTTTATCATGACCTTTGGCTTGTCTTTAGTAAGAGGATGAAACCTGGTGCCGTCACCGGCAGCTAATATTAATGCATTCATTTCAAAAATTAACCTTTCATGTGATAATGTTTACAAAACTAAATAATCTACTTAATTTAAAAGTAATCACCGTATTTGTTTGCTTTTTTATAATAACTATATATTCTGGTAAATATTTTCAAATTTGTTAGTAAAGCCAAAGAAACCAGTATAAAAAAAGATTGATTTAAAAGAGTACCAGGAAATATTAAAAACATTCTTATCGAATGAAAAAAATGGGAAGGCATAACACCTCCCCATTTTTTCCTCCCTTGACTAATTCGACTAGTCCTTTTTGCCAGAAGACTTCTGCTTACCCGCTTTAGTCTGCACAACTTTTCCCCCCGAGCTTTTTTCAGGCCTACCACGTTTTTTAGGAGCATCCTTTTCAAAATTCTTTTTCATCATATTCCTCCATATAAAATTGTTGTAAAAATTCTTATAAATTAGAAAACATTGTTATTACTCATTAATGATGAATAGGGGCATCATCTTCTGTAGATTTGCCAGGCATTAAATTCAATGGCCTATAGAAGCTGAGAACCCCTGCCTCAGCCCTGAATAGCATATAGAAATCTTTCCCTTCTTTCATCACTGTAGGATTATATATGCCTTTTGATGTAAAACCTTTCCTCGGCTCTAAAATTGGTTTCCCTGAATAATCTACAAAAGGCCCGATAATAAAATTTTTCCTTCCCATCTTATCTGTCTCCTAAAATACCCTCAAATAGTTCTATATACTCTTTTGCTATCTTCTCTGGAGAGTTTATT
>JACZYU010000185.1 GCA_022570935.1 Planctomycetota bacterium
CCTAATGTGTACTTATAACCAATTCTTCCACCTTTGGAACAAATGGTTCTGTCAAGTCTGGAAGCTCCCAGGCGGTTAAAAAAACGCTTGCCCGCCACAGTTCCATTAACCAGTCCCAATGTACCAGAACCGCTGAAAGGCAGGATCGATTCACTGCCATATTTGGAAATAATGTCCTTAAACTGAGATGTGATTGTCTCTATTGCCTCATCCCAGGATATTCTCTCAAATTTGCCTGCCCCTTTCACACCAACTCTTTTACGAGGGTATAGAACTCTGTCCGGGCTGTAAACCCTTTCCGGATAGTTCATCACTTTTTGACACAGAAAACCTCTGGTGAGAATATGATCCGGGTCTCCTTTGACCTTCACCAGTTTACCGTCTTCTACGTGAGAAATTATTCCGCATGTATCAGGGCAGTCGTGTGGGCAGACACTTCTTAGTTCTTTCTTCATCTTTATTTGAGTGAATACGTCAACTTTCTTTTACAGTTAATGAATACTAATCATAACAATTCGTGGACAACAAGTAAATAGAGCATGATTATTATTTTGTTGAAAATAAATCATTTTTTATGATAATCAAAGTAACAAAGTAACAAAGTAAAGAGATATTAAGAACGTTCAGTGTAATATTTGTTGCTACAAGACGTGAATCTGATTTCTTTATTATCTGAAACCCAACCTGGCCAAGCCAGAACCAAAAAGGGGATGGATATCTTAAGCAAAGCTGAACTTATCTCACGTATGTTTCGGTTCGACCAGGTTGTAAAATGAAAACCTACGGTTTTCAAACTTTCCCTTATTTAATTATAAAAATTTAGAAGACAGACCTCTCGAAAGGGAGGTCGTGCCCAAGGCAGATTCGTTGTGGCGAACTGGTGTTGTTTACGTAACGAATGATAGCTAAATCATGAAATAACTTGATTATATAGGAATTTCCATTTTAAATTTATTTGTTATTAAGTATTTTTCTTTAACACACCGAAGGTGTGGTAAAACAGTCTATAAGGTGACAATTTCCGTTCAAAAAAAGCAAGAAATTGTTGGCTTATAGACTAAACTATTAGAGACGATGAATAAGGATTTGTCGATGAAACCATTCACAGAAAAAGAAATAAAGAGCAAATTATCTCCTTTATTCAAAGAAAGGGGACTCAGGCTTGTCATCCTTTTTGGTTTTGCTGCTTCCGGCAATGTCCATAGAAATAGTGATATTGACATTGCATTCTTATTTTGAGAGACCTGTAGATATTTTAGAACTGACAAACACGGTAATAAGACTTCTACATGTTAATAATGTTGATATTATTGATTTAAGAAAGGCAAATCCTCTTTTGAAATTTTCAGTAGTAAGAAAAGGTAAACTTCTTTTTGAAAAAAACCCTGGGGTATTTAATGAATTTTGTTCTTTAGCCTTCAGGATGTATGTTGATACAAAGAAATTGCGGGATGGTCATGCGGTATTTATTAAGAATTATTTGAAGGAAGAGGGTGTTGTATGACTCCTGTAGAACTTGCCAAAGAACTTGCTCCATCTGCAGGTTTACGAAACGTACTTGTTCATGAATATGATGTGCTAAATAATTCTATGGTTCTTAAGGCAGTAAAGGTTGCAGGTAACATTTATCCTCAATACATAAATTCAGTTGAAAATTTTATCTCGAGGTAGGCGCATCCTACGCAACTCTTTCAAAATGGCTATAACGACGTCCATGTCGTTACTTCACGCCATTTTGGATATGTGCTTGCGCACCCGCCAGAATGAATGTCGGGCTGGCAAAAAAACATGATTTTGGAATTCCTATGCATCAAGGTAAGATAGATTTGGGATAAAATGAGACTTAACCACAATAGAGATCTATGAACATTCAATACGAAGAACTTATTCTTACTACTCTCTTTGCTGCAAAACGAGCAGGAGAAGCAATCCTTGATGTATACGGTTCAGACTTTGCGGTTGAGCAGAAAGATGATAAATCCCCGCTGACTTTAGCGGACACAAGGTCGCACGAAATCATCATGGATGTTTTAGAACAGACCATAACAGTTAATAATTGCACAGTGCCCGTTTTAAGCGAAGAGGGAAGAGGTATTCCATTTGATGAAAGAAAAGAGTGGGAATGTTTCTGGCTTGTTGACCCTCTTGACGGAACAAAGGAGTTTGTCAAGCGAAATGGAGAGTTTACCGTAAATATTGCACTCATCCAGAAACACAAGCCGGTTCTTGGCATTATCTATATACCGGTGAAGGATGTCTTCTACTTTGCCGCCATAAATTTTGGTACATATAAATTGGAAAACAGTGAAAACCTGGTCGATAACTTATCAATAAAAGAGTTGTTAGATAAATCACAAAGACTACCATTAATCAATAACAACAAGAGTTCGCTTACCGTTATTGGCAGCCGCTCACATACATCCGAAGAGTTTTCAGAATTTGTAAAACGGTTAAATGAAAAGTATGGAAATGTTGAATTTATTTCTTCCGGTAGTTCGCTAAAGCTCTGTCTCGTAGCTGAAGGAAGAGCAGACGTGTATCCGAGATTTGGCCCCACAATGGAGTGGGACACCGCAGCCGGACAGGCAATTGTCGAACAGGCCGAAGGCAGGGTAATGGATATACAAACCAGAGAACCACTGAGATATAACAAAGAAAATCTATTAAATCCATTCTTCATAGTCAGCAGGCAAGGAGTTTGTTTAGATTAAAGATTGATTATTCATATGTATAAACAAGAGATCAAAACCATAGTAGTCAAAATTATACTATCTATCATTTTCGCAGCATTCTTATTGGTAAATGGCTGTGCCAGTACCAAAACAGGTCCACCGCTTTCTAAAGATGAATTAAGGAAACTTGAAGAAGAAATTGAAACGCTGGCTACAGAAATATATATCAATGATTCAGTCATGGTATGGAAGGTTGGATTTAATGTCCTGAGCATCATGCCAGAGGGAGTATTTAAGAAACGTGCAGTGATAGGTGCATTAATCATAGACAATACAGAAGATATCGCCAGGTTTTATAAGCTTCTAACAGAGGATGGATGTGTTGTCATTGGAATAATGGACGGTTACATAGCTGACCTGGCAGGCATCAGGCAGGGCGATATCATAAAAGAGATAGATGGAAAGAAGATAAAGGGCAGCCGCCATGTTACTTTTAAGGCAGGCAAATCTTCCACAGTTATTGTAGAAAGGAGTGGCACAAGATTTTCCTTTAACGTGAAACCGAATGAAATACCATACGTGCGAATTCGTCTTAAGCAGACTGGCAAGATTAATGCGTATGCAAAATTCACAGGTATTCAATTCACGACCGGGATGGTACACTTTGTAGAGGATGATGATGAGCTTGCCATTATAATGGGACATGAACTGGCACATCTTACCTTAAAGCATCTACCCAAGAATATCACTATGGCTGCATTGTGCGGGGCGTTGGGGGGCCTTACTGGTCCTTTTGCACCTCTCACAACTCAGGCATTGTACGCACCATACAGCAGGAAAAACGAGAGAGAAGCGGACTATATTGGACTCATCTATGCACATAATGCGGGTTATGATATTGAAAAGGGGGCAATTCTCTGGAAGCGTTTTGCGCTGGAAATTCCCAAGAGCCGGTCAAAGAGTTTCCTCCGCAGTCATCCGGCAAGTCCTGAAAGAATATTGCGGGTTAGAAAAGTGGTAGAGTTAATAAAGTCCGGTAAAAATCTACTGGAGGAGTTGATTCTCAATTAGTAACACTCCTTTAATCCTAACCCGAACGAGTCGGGAAAGAAATAGTTCACCGCTCCCCGGACAAAAGGCGCCCCTGTCTGCCGACAGGCAGGGAGGACAAGAAGACGCAAAGGACGCAAAGCTTCAAACCCGCCTGCCATCGGTCGGGCAGGCCTGCTGTCGGCAGACAGGGATTATTGATTATTCTCTTAATCCCTTCTTTTAAAATTGGAACATTGAAATTAATCAAAATTCCTAATTTTAAATTCGCAAGTTTTAAGTATGTCAAAAGTTGCGCTTCGTGAATTGATTCAATCTTGTTAACAGACTTTTATTCCAAAATTACTTTGTCTTCAACTACTACATCCAGTTTATATCCACAGTCTAATGTTATTCTTCTTTTGGAGACCAGACTTCAATCCGATGTCCCTCAGGATCAAAGAAATAAAAAACGTAAGCTCCCCAGGGGTGTTCCCTGACAGGGTCTAATTCCAGACCACTGTCGCACAGATATTGCCAGGTTTCTGCGGCGCTTTCAACCTGCAGCGCCAATGTCACACCTGCACCTCCACAACTTTTAATGGACGCCC
>JACZYU010000186.1 GCA_022570935.1 Planctomycetota bacterium
ATTCGATTTTTGCTATTGCATCTACAGGTAGCGAATCCATTAAATCCCAAAAATGCTGGCTGTCTATCTTGCTCAAACTGCACCTGAGCAAATATTCACAGGAAGTTGTTTTTGCCCAATCCCACCAGCCTCTTTTGCTTGTAGGCATGCAAATTCGTCCGATTGATCCCAGCAACAAAGTAATACCTGCTGTTAGATTGTTTCTGGTAGGTTTTTCCGGCATATATGATCTTTGGGACTTTACGTATTTATTGATTATCGTAGTGGTATCTAATTTATGTGCCACATTGAGTAACGCAGCTACAGCTCCATGTGAGTATGATTTCAGCCGTAATCCTTCAGTAAGTCCTTGTAGCCGTCTTAATAGATCGTTGGCTTTGCCAAGATATGACAGAACGATTGGCCTTGGTTTGCCGTTTACACGTCTGGATTCGACTATATACCAATATTTATGACCGTTGGTACGTTTTGCCTGAATAGTAGCGATAGATGGCCTCCTCTTCGTGTATACATATTGATTTATACGTCACTTATCATACTATATACATCGTTATAAGTCAATAATATAATATCATAATTCGTGTATACAATAATTATTGGCACAAAAAAACTGTAACCAATTATATTGCAACCAGTTACAGCTTGTACTCTCTCTAAAAATATCACTTACGTAGTAAACTCACGCTAGAGAATGGAAGGCCGATTGGAAAACAAGAAGTATGGTGTGGTCTCCTGCATTAAGCTAAAAACAGAAATAAGTACGCCAGGAGAGAGATTTCCAGAGAATTTGAATTCTGTATACCTCACCTGCCACCAATTGTTACATTTCTTATCCGGATATGTGGTCCCCCATCACTTACACGCAAGGGAGATTGCCCGCCCTTGCCACAGCCGCCAAGCCCTCCGTATATGACAAGATCATTGCCGATAGCATCTATATTCATCAAAGTCTCAAATACATTACCTGTTAAAACCACATCACGAATCTTCTCGCAGACCTTTCCGCCTTTTATTCTATATGCTTCTTCCGCACTGAAGGTAAACATCTCAGTGTTTGTCTGTCCTCCAAGGGAACCCTTTGCATAAATGCCTTCATCTACACCTGCCAACAGCTCTTCAAACGTTTGATTGCGGGACTCCATATATGTATTAGTCATCCGCACAATCGGTTCATTAGCATAACCGAGAGCCCTTGCGTTCCCTGTAGGACTCTCATTCATCATAGCCGCTGTCTCTCTCGAGTGCAGCCTGTTGGTCAAAATCCCATCTTTTATCAGATATGTCTTCTGTGTAGGTGTCCCCTCGCTGTCATACTTATTATATCCGGCCTCTCCTTCTAATGTACCATCATCTACTATAGACAATTCATCAAACCCAAAGCGTTTTCCTATTTTCATAACCTCACGGAGTTTTTTGTTTTCATAGATAAAATCCGCTTCGCTCAGATGCCCGAACGCTTCGTGTGTAAATACGCCGCAAAGCTTTGGATCAACTATTACGGTATATTTACCACCCTCCACAGGCTTTGCAGAAAGCAGATCAACTGCCCTTTTGGTGACATCTTCACAGCTTTCTTCAAAACTTTCAACCTTTTTGTAACCTCTCAGATCTCCAATCGAATCATATGCCTGCTGTACATCCATACCATCTTTTGCCATTGCCATAACCGAAACACCACAGAATATATTCTCGCAGACAATAAAGCTGCCTTCCAGGTTCGCAAAGTAAAGTGTACTGTGAGAATCCACATACCTCACACTGGAGGTCTGAACCTTCTTTGAAGATAGGATTATGTTATTATATTTTTGACACAAATCATGTTTGTCAATCAGTGAAACGTCTGCCGGGTCTACATCGACCTGCGTCTTTACAACGTCGTTAATTACTTCGGTCTTTGCTAATGGCACATCCCTATCTCCAACCAGCATTGCCTGTTCACATGCCATATTGACGTAGCGAGGTAAATTTTCAATATCATTAAAGGCTACAAATCCCCATCCTCCATTGACGAGTGCACGCACACTTCCGCCCATGATACTGCTTTCACCTATACTCTCTAATTCCTTGCCCACATAAGTAACTCCCGTTCCCCTTCCCTCATTAATGCGTATCTCTATATGATCAGCCTTCGCAGATTTTAAAGCATTCTTTATCAATTTTTCCATTCTAGATTTTTACCACTAATGTTCACATCTGACTGCCAAACATTGCGATATGCTCCTTATTGTTTCGGTTATTAAATTAAAAGAAAAAGACATTATTCTTGCTACCTGGAGAAGTTTACCTTGACAAACGAGAATCTAATAGGTGTTATGTGTTTTTACAATAATCAACTATAGCTTCACATGGATTAAATTGGTAAACGTCAACCTCATCAAAGTAACCACAAATAAAGTTACTTAGTTTTATACCTGTTCTAACAGACAACATATAAGTGTATAAAAATACTTGGACATGTGCTTTCGTTTCTTTAAACGCATTTGGCTTATAATCCCAAACCGCTATTTTCCCATCATCTTCAATCCTTAATATATCAATATGACCGACTAATGGTTCTTTAGTATTAAACACCTTTTTAAAATCTTTAAATTCACCTTCCTCAATCCATAACGGTAATTCTACTGCAATAGTACCTTTATCGTTATCAAGAAGATATCGTTCAAGATTTTCATGTCTACTTTTAAATTTGTTAAATTCTCTGCTATCTTTTGCTAACTTTATTAACTTGTGAGATTCATGATGCAATAAATCTACGCCTATCTCCATTTTTAATTTTGAAACTCTAAAGTCCGTTTTTATAAATAAATGATTTGGGCAATCAGTAAAAAGCCGCTCCAGATAATTCTTGAGACTTTTAGGGATTTTGCTTTGCTTAGTCATTTTTGTAATATGCAATCTATAGCGGAAATAATGAGTGTGATTACGAGAATGGTCAAATGAATGAACCCTTATTTCACTATATTTCTTTTCTTGATATGGAATAAATAATATGTGATTTCTGAGTTTAAATGAATTTGATGAACCACTCCTGGCCTTGGTGAGAATATCACAAAAAGATTTAGTTGCATTCTTAGAATCTCTTTTTGGCCACAATACCTTTTTTATTATATCCCTAATCTTTTCTGGAGAGTTTGAATCAATAACTATACTTCTTATTGATAAGGCAGGATGGAAATGATACTTTTTTAGTGAGGCAAATTTAGAAAGTGATAAATCTATAACTTCTGGTTTAAATTCGTGAAGCGAATAAAATATTGATTTAAATTTATCAACCAATGCATCATTAGTTTCATCATAAGCCATAATAACAAGATTTGGTTTATCAAATTCTTCATCTACATTTTTCTTTATTAATTCAATGACATCACCGTTTATATGTTTTTTTAATTCGGCTACAAACAAAGGAATCTTTGGGATTTCATTATCGTTATTTAACACTCCAATATTGCCTGTCTGAAGAAGCGTGAATAATCGCCCCTGAGTTGTATATATGAATTTATCTTTATTATTGGGTTCACCACCAATTACAAATTCGACTTTAACAGTAGTGTTCCAATTTGCTTTAAATACCGAGGCAATATCTTCTGATGTATTTTTGCTACTATTGCGCGCTGGGAAATGTACTTGTATAGCATGGTCTATTTTGTCAACCACTTCGCCCCATGTGCCATATGCCATCTTTGTGCTGTATAAAGTATCACCTTCTTCAAAAGCACAAGAAGCTATAGCATCTTTAAACGCTTTTGGCACTGTCCAACTAAAACCATCATAAACTTCCATGCTTTTCCCTCATTTCACTTCAGAGTTAAATCTAATTTTACCTCATGTTTTTCATTAATCAAATTCTCAAATTCCTCTTTACTTAGAATTGTTGTTCCCAGTTTTTTTGCCGTTTCGAGTTTTGATCCCGGTAATTCACCGGCAATCAGAAAATCAGTTTTGCCGCTCACGGCTGATGATACTCTGCCGCCCATATCTTTTATTATATCTTCTATCTCTTTACGGGTATATCCATTCAGTGTTCCCGTTACAACAAAAGATTTCCCGGTTATATTAGAAGCTGCCTTTGCTTCTTTACGAATGGCGCTAAGATTAACACCCGCTGCCTTGAGTTTATTGATAACGTTTTTTGTGTGGCTATTTGAGAAGAAATCTATGACGCCATTTGCCGTGATTTCTCCAATCTCAAAGATTTCATCCAACTCTTCAACAGAGGCATCCATGAGCTTATCGAGTGTGCCGAAGTGTTTCGACAATACCCCTGACGCATGAGTACCAATATTC
>JACZYU010000042.1 GCA_022570935.1 Planctomycetota bacterium
CAATTTTACCCGGCAGCAAACAAAGCCTATTGATCTCTCCATGTTTTTTAGAAATTTCACTTGAAAAATTACCTTAAAGTAATATAAATCATGACTATGATATTGGAAATATACAGACGCCATATATTTCTGATATCATAGTAACTGTATATTTTTAACTGTTATGCATAAAAAGGGGAAAGGAGAATAGTGGCAATACCAAACTACCAAACACTCATGTTACCTGTTCTGAAACTGGCGACAGATGGAGGGGATCACAAATTCAGCCAGGCAGTTGAAAAGTTGGCTGACGAATTCAATCTCTCAACAGAAGAGAGAAATGAGCTTCTTCCTAGTGGGAGTCAAGCCGTTTTCAATAACCGGGTTGGTTGGGCGCGTTCCTACCTCAAGCAAGCAGGTTTACTCGAATCACCAAAACGAGGCTTTTTCACTATCACTCAAAAAGGAAAAGAACTGCTCGCTACAAACCCCGATAAAATAGATATTTCAATCCTTGAGCAATACCCAGAGTTTGTTGAGTTCAAAAACCGAAAAAAGGAAAAAAGTGACAATGAAGTCCAGTTGGAAACTGCTACCGAGCAGGAATCTACCCTAACCCCAGAAGATGCCCTTGCATCAGCGTATAAACAACTCCGTTTGGCTCTCGAATCGGATGTACTTAGCTCTATTAAAGAGGCATCATCTTCATTCTTTGAGCGTTTGGTTGTGGATCTCCTCGTAAAAATGGGTTATGGCGGAAGCCGACAGGAAGCTGGAAAGGCACTTGGAAAGAGTGGTGATGGTGGTGTTGATGGAATTATTAATGAAGACAGACTCGGTTTGGATGTTATATACATTCAAGCTAAGCGTTGGGAAGGTTCGGTTGGCCGTCCTGAAATACAAAAATTTGCGGGAGCACTTCAAGGCCAACGTGCTAGAAAAGGCGTATTTATTACGACATCATCTTTCACTAAGGAAGCAATAGAATATGCCTCGCTCATTGAATCAAAAATAATTCTCATTGATGGCGAGCATCTTTCAAAACTGATGGTTGAGCATAATATAGGCGTTTCTACTGTTGGCCAGTACGAGGTTAAAAAGCTTGATACCGATTATTTTGATAACGAGTAATGCATAACAAGGCGCTTGTTCGGACGCAAACTACGCTGCGCTTCGTTTGCGCCGCACAGCTTGGTCGTTAGAACTCTTCGATATAGGACATAAAGTTATGGGAAAGAAGACTGTTAAATTCAATAAGTCTGGTATTGTTAATTTGCCAAATGACAAACCTGTCGTTTATAGAATAATGTCAGAAAGTGGGAAAACGGTCTATACAGGCGTGGTGAATCGCGGTCACGTGAGAGATCGGCTTGAAGAACATCTACGCAGGGGTAAAGATCGAATTCCCGGCACTATGGTTCAAATTGAACAATTGGATCACATATCTCAGGCACGTAAGAGGGAATCAAATATTATTGCGAGAACAGATCCTAAATATAACAAACAGCGAACCGTGGTCTCTTTCTTCGAGCCTGCCTCTTTCTCAAAAGCAAAAGGGCGCAATGCGGTTAAGAAAAGGACAGTAAAAAAGTAGATCCGAATTATGATCAGCAACCGCCTATCTTATAAAAAGTCTGTTTTCATTAATTGCCCGTTCGATGGTCACTACAAGCGTATTTTCAACGCAATTGTTTTTGCCGTATATGATTGTGGTTTTATTCCTCGTTCAGCGCTCGAGGCGGCGAATAATCCAATTCGCCTGTCACGAATCATCCAGATCATAAATGATTCGCTATATGCAATTCATGATCTTTCTAGGGCTGGAGTTGATAGTAAAACTGGACTTGCACGATTCAATATGGCGCTAGAGTTAGGGATATTTCTCGGTGCGAAAGAGTTCGGCGGTAATCGGAACGCTATGAAGACGTACTTAATGCTAGATAGGGATCGCTACAGATACCAAAAGTTCATTTCTGATCTAAGCGGCATAGATCCTAAAGCTCACAATAACAAACCTGAAACAGCGATTATCAAGGTAAGAGATTGGCTCAATGATGTAACAAATTTTGATTTTAAAATCCAAAGTGGCAGTATCATTGCAAACAGATACGATGAATTCCGCAAGGATCTACCTAGCCTCGCGACTGATGTTGGGCTAAAAATGAAGGACCTGACATATCGTGACTACTGTTATGTAGTTCAGGAGTGGCTTAACCAGTTTCCGGCATGGCAACGTTTCTAATAGGTAGGTGGTAAGTTCCACAACATCGTATACACATTATATAATTTCCTGTAAAAAGGAGATGGAAACATATGGGGTCAGTCAAGAAACATATCAAAGCATATGGGGTCAAACCTAATCTATTGACAAACAAGAAGATGCTACACATGGAACTACAAATTCCAATTGTCTATTATAAGCAGAGGAGGGTCAACCCTTCATATTTCAATTAGTAATATAGTAATAATAAATTATGTGGGATAGACAAAATGTAGTCTATGGCAAGATCTTTAAGATTAGAGATTAAAATACTATTATTGAATAATGAAGGTTTGGCCCTAGTCCCATTTTTGTTTGAAAAACATTTTCTTGCACTTTGATGTGCATCATGGTTCGATTCACAGAGCTTCGCGTTAAAAGCTTCCGTATCATTTTCTGAGTTGAATGTTGATAATTTGTCACATAAATAAAATAAATTTTAAAGAGATACATCATGCTGCCAAAAACAGAATCTGGAATAAGAAAGCGGATCCAAAATTATAAAAGCGCCTTTAGCAAAGAGAAAAGGAAATTCGGATGTTATGATGATGGATACGGCAAAAGATACATCATTTTCTATTTGTTTTATTTGCTAAATAATGATGCTGAATCTATTAAATACTTTCGATGGTATAAAAAGAATTTCAATGATGATATGGGTGAACCATTTCAATTATTATTCTGGGCATTGATTTTAAAAAGGATGGGAAAGGAAAAAGAATCAAGACTAAAACTGGCCGAGCATTATCAATCAAACTTCTACATAATACCAAAAATAATCGGCAAATCCGTTTCTGAATACAAATTCTGGCATAGCAGCAATTATGAATTTATTGATTACGCAAATTATGGTCCTCCAGAGGTCATGGAAAAAATCACCCCGGATGAAATTGAATGGTTGGGGGAAGAATACGCCTCTGATCAGTTTAACAAATTGCGAATAAAATACATTGAAATTTATTCAAAATTAAAAAGAGAAAAAAATATTGAAAAAAGAGGGGGGATAATCAAAGAAGCCGGAAATCTAATTGATGAAATTTTCGGTTCCGTCCAAAAGGAAAAATAATCGTGACAAATTATCAACATACAACTCTGATTCGAAAATGATACTACAGCTTTTAACAAGGCGCTTAACCCGACCTCAACACGAATTTGCCAGAGTTTCCCTGACGGAAAATTTAAAATCTGGCAAGGCGTACGGATTTCGGCGGGTTAGTTCTACGTTAGACAGCATAAATTTAATAAAGATAAAAAAAGGTGTCACGTCTCGCCACTTGTCACAATCTTTTAAACCTCATCATTGATTCAATACTGTTCCTGCACATGTAATTAAAGATACCGAAAAGCTATAGGGAATTGGTTCTTTTGTCGTCTTTAATACTGACACCACAAGTACAATCTCTCTGCAGTCCACTCCCACATCACTCACATCAAAGGTAGCTATCGGTTCATTCAGTATAACATCTTCTACCCTGGGATTGGACAGGTCATCATTGTATATCCTGATGATCTTGATAAGAAAGTCATCAGGGCAATCACTCTTAAAGGTTATTCTCAGTTTCTTATTCTTCACTCGCTCTATACTGAATTTCAGATAATCTACTGCGTATCCATTTACTTTTCCGGTTTCGTAAACCGGCAACGAAAAGAAATGTTTAATAGTCGGAGTAATGGGAAGTAGTATGGATTTATATTTAAATTTTTCATCATTAACAGGATTACTGCATAAATAGTTAGCAACCAACCAGTCTCCAAAAACAGTTGAAAAGTCGTCTTCAATGTTCATACTTTTCAGCGTATTCTGAAAACCTTTGATACCATTTTCCTTCTCTCTTACCAGATTTCCCAGAAACTTTATACCCAAATTTTCATATATATATGTCCCCCACAGGAGGCATGCTCCATAGCTAACATTATGATGCCCTTTTGATACTAAGGGCCTGTCCGTATTATTTAGATATCTGATAACGTGTTTCTTATCGGTATAATATCCGCAAAGAATCATTGCAACTTCTGACAATGACTCACTAATCCATCCTTCCTCATTACGGTCATACTGCCAGTGTATAAGATGCTGAAATTCGTGCGCGATAATTCCAAGGTAATAATCATCAGAAGGATCGTCACAATCTAAATACAACATTTCTGTGTGATTACTATGTTTTCCCTCAAGCTCATCAAGGAAACGGAAATAGCCATCAAAGTGATGGCTATGAAACCCTCCCAATTGTGAAATCAGGAAATATATTCTGTGATCATTATCTACATCAGGCGGACGGCCAAAAGTCTCGGTAAGAATCTCATATATCCCTTTGTCTTTGTCAATTGAAGTCTCCGGGGTAGAATGATCAAAAGCAGTTATTATCTTTTCTATATCCTGCTTAAAGACATTCACATCCCATACATCATCAGAAACAAACACATATACATTCTCTC
The DNA here is from genome assembly GCA_022570935.1 of Planctomycetota bacterium. Lineage (GTDB taxonomy): Bacteria > Planctomycetota > Brocadiia > Brocadiales > Scalinduaceae > Scalindua. The sequence goes on from JACZYU010000042.1 coordinate 4,676, forward strand.
CAACACCACGACAGGTTGCCTGTAATTTGACGTCTTCCGGCGGCATGACAGTAAGATTCCATGTCCAGAATTCTTTTCTGTCTCCAACCTTATAAACAGAGGCGTCCTTAAGCCCGTCTTGTGCAGAAAGACCATTAGACAAAAAGAGAAGGCACGCAAAGGAAGTGAAAAGTATCTGTAATTTACTTCGGGATCTTCGTTAACATTTTACTTAATATGGCAAACTTATAAATTTTTGACCCTCTTTCCCTCGCTTGCAAATGTAATTGCATAAATTTAAAAGATTAGCATCAAAAATGCCCTTGAAGGGCAAAATGATAAAGCCTGGGGTTTTAACCCCAGGAAAATAAAACAAGAATAATATGCGCCCTGAAGGGGCGCTAGAATCAATCCCATATATATTTTTCATCATAGGAAATATTGTGCTTATGAAGCAATAGCAAGAATTCCTCTTCAAAAGTGATCTTTTTATGATGTTCCTCCTGATTCTCAATATAACCTGCCACGTTTTCAACTGAAGATTCACTAACAGAAAAAGCACCATATCCACGCTGCCATGAGAAGTGTTGAGTACCCCTTGAGATTTCATTTACCCATTTTGATGAAGAACCCTTAATACGCCGCAACATTTCAGATACCGAAACGGAGGCGGAAAATCTAGCAAGAATATGAACGTGATTTAATGTACCCCCTATCTTGAGTAATTTCCCTTTCTCTTCACGAATGATCCCACCAATATATGGATAGAGTTTAACAGAAAGCACCGGTATTATTAAATTCTGTTTCTTCCTGGTAGTAAATACAATGTGATATAGAAGATTTGTGAGAGTACTTGCCATTACTTTGTTTCTTTCCTTGCACCCCTTCAGGGTGTGGTTCTTGGATGCTTCATATCCTGGGGTTAAAACCCCAGGCTTTACGATCAGGCCCCTGTGGGGCAAATGTCATTCTGAACAGACGGAGGAAGCGAAGAATTTAATTTGTTTATCTGTTTTCCGTAGACATTTCTACACCTTTATTTGCCAGTAAATCTGCTTCTTTGTTTTCTTCTCTGGGGACGTGCTTTATTTCCCATTCCGGCAGCTTTCCAAGAAGGCTTTGCACCTCACTATAAAGGGACTTGAGCTGTGTATTTTTAACTCTGTACTCGCCCATAATCTGTTTCACCATGAGTTCACTGTCCGATTTAAACAGAGTATTTTTTGCATTAAATTTCACTGCCAATTTAGCGCCAAGAATCAGTGCTTTATATTCTGCAACATTATTAGTTGCCGTACCAATATATTCACAGGACTCCTGCACTACATTTAAATTCTTATCAAATACAGCAACGCCAATACCTGCTTCTCCCGGATTCCCTTTTGAAGCACCGTCAACATTTACTATTAAAAAATCAAACTGTTTATTAATAGTTGAAGCGCCCATTCCTGCTTTACCGGAAATGGACAGATCCTCCGTCTTTACATATTCTTTAAGTTTCTGAAGAAGTTCATCTATTCTCTTCTTTGTTATTGCTTTATTCTGATTCTTTAACTTCTCCATATCGATATTCTTGTGTATCAGAGTTAATATCTCATGGTCAGAAATACTGTCTTTTTTCATCATTCACCTGCAATCCCTTTGGTTATAATTGGTTTGATTTAACAAAAAGAATCATTTAACATAAATTAGCTTCCTTCCCGCCAAAAGACGTGTCGGGCAGGCGGTCGCTAATTTATTGCATTTTGCTCCGCAAAATGAAACCGCCGCTGATAACTGTACACTATCCTTGTGGTACAAAGAGTAAGTTTTACCAGCCCGACCCGTCCGAACGCCCGCCTGCCATTCGTCGGGCAGGGATTCATCCGGGCGGGCAAAATCGTTCTGGCGAGTAAGGTGAAATATTTCAATAAATTACAGAGCTAAGCCAATGCTGAGCTTAGTCAGCTTTGTAGAATTTCCGAAACGTTATAGAGACTCCGAAACATGACGGTTATTATTTACGATGACATTTATTTAAAGCACGATACAGGATCCAATCATCCTGAAAACGCTACAAGGATAATAAATACGATTGAACACCTCCGTTCAACAAATTTCTGGCAGAAATTGGATATTAAGAAACCAAGAGCTGCCACCGAAGAAGAAGTATCTGCTATTCATAGCACAAGTCAAATAGAACAAGTTGCTGAAATTGCGAGATCGGGGGGAGGATACTTAGACCCCGATACATATGTATCCCCAGACTCATATGAAGCCGCATTAAAGGCTGCCGGTGCACCCCTTACTGCCATTGACTTAATAATGGATAAGAAGGCAGACAACGCATTTTGTTTAATACGTCCTCCGGGACATCATGCCACCCCGGAAAAGGGGATGGGTTTCTGCTTGTTTAACAATGTTGCAATAGCCGCAAAGTATATTCAATCAAGATACAGCCTTGATAGAATTGTAATAATTGATTGGGACGTGCACCATGGCAATGGGACACAGGACGCCTTTTACGACGATCCATCGGTAATGTATTTTTCCATGCACAGATATCCATTTTATCCGGGAACAGGCGCAGAAGAAGAAACAGGAAAAGACAGTGGCTCTGGTTTTACAATAAATATACCTCTTTCTTATAATACAGAACCACAGGAGTATTTAAAACTCTTTAAAGATATATTGGAAAAAAGAATTAAACCTTTCGAGCCACAGTTTATACTAATTTCATCCGGTTTTGACGCATACCGCCTTGACCCCATAAGTGGCCTGAGCCTGGAAACTTCTGATTACAATAAACTAACTAAGCTTACACAAAATGTTGCTAAAGATTGTTGTGATGGCAGAATTGTTTCTTGCCTGGAGGGAGGATATCACTTACTAGATTTACCAAAATGCATAGAGGAACATTTAAAAGGTCTGATGTATGATATTTAAAAAAGCAGATTGAATATCTCCAGGATATTTACGATGATGCCGCCTTTTGCTTGTTAAGCATCTTTGCCAAGCGGGATTTTTTTCTCGATGCTGTTTTTTTGTGTGTAATATTTTTAGCTGCAATTTTATCAAGCTTTTTTGTCGCCAGTGACAGGTGTTTCTCCGCTTCTTCGAATTCGTTCTTTTTGACGGCCACAACAAATTTCTTTATCTGGGTTCTTAAAGCAGATTTTTGTGCTCTGTTTCTCATCCTACGTACAGCATCTTGTCTTACATTTTTCTTCGCTGATTTGCTGGTTGGCATTAAATTTTTCCTTTACTTTTTTATCCTTTTCTTCATATATATTTCAATCAAAAAAGTTTATGACATTGGATTACTATTGTCAACAAAAAAACAAAATAATCCTTGCTTTTAAAGGAAATAATACTATATAATAATGTATTAAATTTCATTAATTTCTGTTGTCTCTGAAAAGGTAATAAGTCTTTACTGCCTATCCCTGCCTGTCGGCAGACGGAGACAGGGGTAGACAGGAATTCGTAAAGCAAACCTGAATAAAATCATTTTAATAATATGGAAATAGCTGTTTATCCAAATCCGGTATTAAAAATAAAAGCTGAACCAATTGAAGATATTAACAACGAGATCTGCCAGATTGCCGAGGAAATGCTTGATACTTTGTATGATGTTTGTGGAGTGGGGCTTGCCGCACCACAGGTAGGACTGTCGATACGTTTAGTGGTATTAGACATAACCGGTGAAAAAACAGGTGAAAGGGTATTCGTAAACCCGTACATCGCTGAAGAGCGAGGTGAAACCATGGAAGAAGAAGGCTGCCTGTCCTTTCCAGATGTAATGGGAAAGATCATACGTTCACAATATGTTAAAATCGTTGCATACAATCTTAAGGGTGAGAAGTTTGAGATAGAAGCTGAAGGTCTATTGAGTCGCGCATGGCAGCATGAAATCGACCACCTGAATGGCTGCCTTTTTATTGACAAGATGACTCCCGCAAGTACGATTGCAATCAAACCGAAACTGAAAGAACTTGAACTGTCTTATCAAAATAACAAAGCCGGCGTTAGTTAGTCTTTTAACTGTTCGCAATTAAATACAGTATGAATGTAGTTTTTATAGGTACGCCGGAATTTGCGGTTCCCAGTTTAAAATGCTTAAGCGAATCAAAACACAATATACTGACCGTTATTACGCAGACAGATAAACCCAAAGGAAGAAAGGGGAAGCCTTGCGCACCCCCTGTTAAAAATATAGCCATAGATGCCGGTTTCCCTTTAATACAGCCGGACAATGTAAACGATGAACTCATCATAGAGAAACTTAAAGGGCTGAATCCTGATGTTATAGTAGTTGTTGCTTTCGGACAGAAAATTTCGTCTGAAATACTGGATTTACCAAAATATAGATGCGTTAACGTCCATGCTTCACTGCTACCTAAGTATCGCGGAGCAGCGCCTATTAATTGGGCGATCGTCAACGGAGAGAAAGAGACAGGGATAACCACCATCATTATGAGTGAAAAAATGGATGCCGGTGAGATGATCGTCCAGAAATCATTAACAATCGATCCTGAAGAAACAGCCGGTGAACTCGGAGACAGATTGAGCAGGCTCGGAGCAGAGACTTTATTAGAGAGCTTAATGCAAATTGAAACAGGAAGCGTAAAATACACACAACAGGATGAAGGGCTTGTTTCTCTTGCACCAAAAATCAAGAAAGAAGACGGACTTATTAACTGGAATCAAGATGAAAATGAAATACATGATTTTGTAAGAGGTATGAATCCGAGGCCATCCGCTTATACTTCTTTAATCAGAAATAATTCAAAGGAGAGAATAATAATTCTAAAGACGGAAAGAGACAATTCTCCAGATGCCGGGGCAGTTAACGTTCCCGGCACGATTACGGATATATCTAATCGCGGTATTAAGACTGCTGCGAGAGACGGAAGTATATGGATCAAAGAGGTCAAGCCGGAAGGCAAACGAATGATGAGCGCTGCTGCATTCTCAAGAGGCCATGATCTTAAAGTTAATTATTTATTTCAATAAGATATTAAAAATCTTCAATCAAGGGAGATACAAATAAAATGGAAGTTATAGATAAAAAATTTGTTTCGCTTAACAATATGATGACCAAGCTGAGGAAAAAGAAATGCCCGCCGGAGGGTTTGCTGCTCCTTTTTCCACACTGTATACAAAATTCCGAGTGCAAACAAAATATTAAACACGATGTCAATGAGTGCATACGTTGCGGAAAATGCAAGGTAAAGGACCTGTTGGAGTTGTCAGAAGAATATGGCGTGAGTATAGCTGTTGCCAGTGGTGGGAGGATTGCTCTCAAAAGAGTCATGGCTGAAGAAGTTCAGGGAGTCGTAGCTATCGCATGCGAAAAAGAATTGCGAACAGGATTAATGGCTGCCATGCCAAAAGCCATATATGCAGTCCCGAATCAAAGACCTTATGGCTACTGTATAGATACTGACGTGTATATGGACGATGTAATAAAGGCTATAAAATTCTTTGTCAAAGATCAGAAAAAAGTTTCTAAAATAACAGAACCTTTGCCATAACACCCTGCCACAAATCTTTGTTTACCAAAGCCCCGCTGAGCGTGGCAAAGCATAAATACCAAATCTTTTATTCAACGACGACACTCATTCTTTATTACATTAAAAAAAGATTAAACAGCAAAAATATCAAATGGGTAAAACCTGAAACTTTCAGGAGGTTTTTTTATGGGCACAAAAGGGATGAGCGTACTCAGGCATATTGTTGAACAGGAAAGGAAATTTCCTCAAGCAACAGGCAGTCTTACCGGATTATTAATGGACTTAATATATGCGGCAAAGGTTATATCAAGAGAGGTTAATAAGGCCGGGCTTGTTGATATACTTGGCCTCACCGGTGAAGAGAATACATCCGGTGATGAAGTTAAAAAGCTTGATGAATATGCCAATGACAAATTATTTAATTCCATGGATCATGGGGGACATCTTTGCATAATGGCCTCAGAGGAATGTGATGAAGTTATGCATATTCCGGACGAGTTTCCCAAAGGTAAATATGTACTGCTTTTTGATCCGCTGGATGGTTCGTCCAATATAGATGCAAATGTCAGCATTGGAACAATCTTTTCCATACACAGAAAGAAAACAGATGGTGAGAACGGAACACTTGAAGACTGCCTTCAAAGAGGCAGTGACCAGGTTGCCGCAGGTTACATCATTTATGGTTCCAGCACAATGCTGGTTTATACAACCGGTCAGGGCGTAAACGGTTACACATTAGATCCAAGCGTGGGTGAATTTCTGCTATCCCATGAAGATATAAAAACTCCTTTAAAAGGAAAAATTTATAGTGCAAATGAAGGCAATGCTAAATTCTGGGATGAAGGGACAAAGAAATATATCAGCTACCTCAAAGAAAAAGATTCTGACACCGGCAGGCCATACTCTTTGCGTTATATTGGCTCACTTGTAGCTGATTTCCATAGAAATCTACTCTACGGTGGTATATTCCTATATCCCGCCGATTACAAAGACCCAAAGAATCCAAAAGGAAAATTGCGTTTATTATATGAGGCTTCGCCTTTAGCATTTATAGTAGAACAAGCCGGTGGAATGGCAACTACCGGCAAAGAGAATATAATGGACATTGTACCAACAGAGCTCCATCAGAAAGTACCCTTAATCATAGGAAGTAAAGAAGACGTGCTTACTTATCAGAAATTTGTCGCTGATTCAAAACAATAATTTTGAAATATTCCCTGTTGCTGCAAAAGCGGTATCAGACGATGGATCTTCTTTTGTTGTAATTTTTATGGATTTGCCACAAAGAAGTAGAACCAATCAAGGGAATAGTTTCAGGATTGTAACAGCGATGCCCACAGTACCGACTATGATGCCGAATATCTTGATCAACATATCTTTTTGAAAAGTCACCATGTGTACTTCCAACTCACCAATTTTACCGCTAATATCTTTGTTCATTTCAGCAATCAGAAGTTTAATTTCATTACGGAGATTGCTGTTTTCAATGCGGATGAATTCCTTGAGGCTTTCCTGACCATTTATCGGCATGGCAATATTATATGGAAGGTATCCATTTTATCAACAGCTAATTTGCTTAATTAGTTCGTGAACCGTGTACCTTTTTCTTCGTTCCGCCTTATAATATTCTTCCCGTGTCAATTTATTGTCTTCCTTCCCGTTGAGTAAAACACCGTCTTCCTTTTCTTACATTGAAGGAGATGCCGTCGATAACAATCTGTCCACCAAATGCTTTAGTAAGGTTATTGGTGGAGAGAACAACATCAGCAGGTAATTTATGCTTTCCTTGTTGTTTAATATTCTATATCATTGAATATATGTTTCATTTATTTAGCAATTTGCGAAGCAAAAACAAGAAGTTAGCGAGTGGAAGGAGCTGAATTCTGAATGACAAAGGTAAAAATCTGTGGTATAAAAACTTTAAGTGACGCAAAATTCGCTGTCGATTACGGCGCAGATGCTATTGGTTTTGTGTTTGCAGAAAGTATACGAAACGTAAGCAAGGAAAAAGCCCGGGCTATCGTACAAAAATTACCGCCATTCGTTACGACTGTTGGACTTTTCGTCAATGACACCGCAGAAAATATCGAAGCAATCTGCAGGTTTTGCGGTCTGGACGCCATACAACTCCATGGAAATGAACGACCGGCTTTATTAAACAAACTGAAAGATTTTAAAACTATTAAGGCTTTCAGAATACGAAATGAAAAAGATATTATTCCAATAAAGAAATACAAGCCTGACGCCATCCTGCTCGACGGATATTCAGAAAAAAATATGGGTGGAACGGGAACTTCTTTTGACTGGAAGATTGTTAAAAGCATAAGGACATCTATTCCCATAATAGTTGCAGGAGGATTAACATATTTAAATGTTTCTCAGGCTATAAGGATCGTAAGCCCTTACGCAGTTGATGTTTCCTCCGGCGTAGAAAGTAGCCCAGGCAAAAAAGACAGAAAACTGATAAAGAAATTTATTGATGCCGTAAAAGGGTAGAAGTTCCCGTCAATAAATATTATCTGATAAAATATTATTGCACACATACCGTAATTTTGATAAGTTAAGAGTTCGCAATTTTAATACTATCATTTTTATAAGATTATTTTTAGATCGAGAAGGTGCTATGTTAAAGAAAAGATTTACAAGCAAAAACTGCGTTACCTGTAAAAGATGTATGATTGAATGTGCTATCAGGCATTCACAGGCACAGGATTTCGCCTTATCCGCATCCGCTCTGGAAAATCCGGCTCCATTACCAAGGATTAACATAAGTTTCAAAAAAGATAAACCACATGCAACAGTCTGCCAGAATTGCAAGAATCCAAAATGCAGGGAGTCATGTGAGTATGACGCAATTACTAAATTTGAGGATGGCAATGTCATTATAGACCAGGAAAATTGTACCGGCTGTTGGGCATGCATTGATGCTTGTCCTTTCGGTGCCATTACTAAAGAAGCAGTAATGAATGTTGCTATTAACTGCGATGATTGTAAAGGATATGATGATAAGGCCTGCGTAGAGGCATGTAAAACCTTTGCACTGACATACGTTGAGAAAAAGGTTAAAGTTCCTGCTGGCGTATAGTAATTGCTTTGTTGCTGTTATAGAAAATCCATAAAAGGCTAAAGCTTTAACTCCTCTGGAGATTCAGGCTTTAGCCTTTTATGAAGGAATTTCAATTTAGGTTCAAATAACCTATATATTTTATAAACGTTGAACAGCTAGATGATTTGTTTCAGGAGAAAAGCATGAAAAAGATTACGTTGCAAATTAATCAGAAGGAATATGACGCAAGTGAAGGTGAAACGATCCTTGATGTTACCGGAAAAAACCATATACATGTTCCCACTTTATGCCATTGGAAACTCTTAAAACCCTTTGGACAGTGCAGGATGTGTGTCGTTGAGGTAGATGGGAATCTGGGTCCGGTAACTGCCTGTAATACTCCCGTCTGGGATGGCATGAACGTTGTAACAGAAAGTGATAACATTGCGGAACTTCGAAAAAACAATCTGAGGTTGATACTTGCCAACCATCCCAACGATTGTATGACCTGTGAAAAGACAGGTAATTGTAAGCTCCAGAATTATGCCTACCAATTTGATGTGCATGCCGAATGGAGTCAGCAGACTATTCGTAAATTCCCGGAACGGCCTAATAACGGTGTGATAGAGTGGGACAAGGATAAATGTATTATGTGCACCAGGTGCTCACGAACCTGCGCTGAACTCCAGGGATCCTACGCTCTCGGATTTAAGGCTCACGGGTTTACGGCATTAGGCACTCCAAATAAGACTAATATTTCTAAAGAGGGTGATTGCGAACTATGCGGGCAGTGTATAGATGCATGCCCGGTTGGAGCATTACAGGAATTATCGGTTAAAGGCAAGGGAAGATCCTGGCAATTTGAGAAGGTTAGAACCACCTGTACTTACTGTGGAACAGGATGTAATTACTATTTTAACGTAAAAGATAAAAAAGTAGTTTCTATTTCACCATGCTTTGAGGCCCCTGTAAATAATAAGGGTAGTCTCTGTGTAAAAGGCAGATTTGGTTACGAACACATCCATCATAAAGACAGATTGACTACACCACTAATAAGGAAAAATGGAAAACTGGAAGAAGCCACCTGGGAAGAGGCAATAACCCTCATTGCTGAAAAGTTCACAGAGATTAAGAAGAAGTATGGCCCGGACAGTCTGGGATTCCTATCTTCATCAAGATGTACAAACGAAGAGAATTACATCTTCCAGAAACTGGGACGAATGATGGGTACTAATAACATTGATAACTGCGCAAGGGTATGCCACAGCGCAAGCGTTTCAGGGCTTGCTGCGTGTTATGGCAGTGGAGCGGCGACTAATTCGTTTGGACAGATACCTGATGCTGATCTTCTATTTATAATAGGCGCCAACCCCTATGAGGCACATCCGATTGTTGGCCTTAAAATTAAAGATGCGATTAATAATGGCGCAAAATTAATCGTTGGTGATCCGCGAAGGACTCAACTAGTCGATAGAGCGGATGTATGGCTGAATCTGATACCAGGCACAAACATTGCAATGTTAAATGGAATAATAAACGTAATCATAAGCGAAGGGCTTGAGAACAAAGAATTTATCAAGAATCGTACCGAAGGTTTCGCTGAACTTAAAAAGGGTGTCAAGAAATACACACCCGAATATGTTTCAGGCATAACAGGTGTTGCAAAAGACAGGATCATTGATGCCGCCAGGATGTATGCGAAAGCGGATAAGGCAATGATAATCTACAGTCTTGGTATGACAGAGCATACAACAGGCACATACAACGTTATGTCCCTGGCTAACCTTGCTACGGTTACAGGTCATCTGGGAAGACCTCATGTGGGAATAAACCCGACCCGCGGTCAGAATAATGTACAGGGAGCGTGTGATATGGGCGCTTTACCTAACATTCACGTAGGTTATCAGAAAGTTGATGATAAGAAGACCCAGGCAAAATTTGAAAAGGCATGGAAAACCAAGCTGGATGATAAAATAGGTTTAACGTGTACAGAGATGGACATAGAAATGAATAAAGGAAAGTTAAAGGCCTACTATATCTTCGGTGAAGACCCTGCAATGACAAATGCTAATGTAAACTTCGTAAAGAGCGGCCTCAAAAAATTAGAATTCCTTGTGGTACAGGACATACTACCAACGGAAACTACAGAATTTGCAGATGTAATTCTTCCCGGCTCAAGCCATGCAGAGAAGGACGGCACATTCACCAATGGCGAAAGAAGAATTCAGCTTATTAGAAAGGCTATAGAACCATTGGGTGGTAAAGCAGACTGGGAAATAATATGCATGGTAGCAAAGGCCCTTGGTATAAAAAATATGGACTATTCTTCACCTTCTGAAATATGGGATGAACTTGCAAGCCTTGCTCCTATGTTTGCAGGCGTTAATCATAAAAAGCTTGACCCTGATGGAATCCAATGGCCGTGTCCGGATATAGACCACCCTGGTACAGCAATCATGTACACAGAGAAATTTAACAGACCGAATGGTAAGGCCAAGTTTAATTTCAAAGATCATATTGCTTCGGCTGAAGTGCCTGATGACAAGTACCCGTTAATCCTTTCAACAGGCCGACGCAGACAGCATTATAATAACGGTTCCATGACGAGAAGGGCCAGTACGATATTTAATCAATGGCCGGAGGAGTCGCTGGAGTTAAACCCGTTTGATGCCAAAAGGTTCAACATAACGGACAGCGAAAGGATTCTCGCCAGTTCAAGGAGAGGCAAGATGGAGGTAAAGGTACACATAACAGATAGGGTGCAGCCGGGTATTACATTCCTTGCGTTCCATAACCGGGATGCCTTGACAAATCTCCTGACGAACGACGCACTTGACCCGATATGCAAGATACCTGAATACAAGTCGTGTGCAATTAAGATTGAAAAATTAAACGGTCACACGTAAGGGCGTATTGTAATACGCCCCTACTGTATATTTCTCAATATACATTAAAGTTTAAATTTTGTATCTCCGAGTTATTTAACCTGAAATAGAATTCAATGGATGAATAACCGATAGGGTATGAGCGGAAACACTTATACCTCCCCGTCCTGGAAAGGAGATGGCAACGCGAATATTAACTATAACCATCGTTCTATCTCTTATAAGACAGAACGATGGTTTTTTTGTTTAATCACACTTTAGACAATTATGTGGATTTAGGATATATTAAATACGCATTCCATCAAATAAGAATAGTCCCAGACTCCCAAACAAAACTACTGGCAACCATGCTGCCAGGGCGGGATGCAGAATGCCCATATTACCAAGATTTACGCAAACATA
>JACZYU010000187.1 GCA_022570935.1 Planctomycetota bacterium
TTTCCAATTACAATCAGTAAGAAAATCTCCAGCGACATGCAGGTTTCAGCTTTAAGAGAACGAGGCATAATCAGAATCCTTGCAGACAAGACTATTATTGATATCTCTTCTACACCTGAGGACTTTGATATACGCAAGTATAAGTCAGTTGCGGGAATAGTAGACAGATTAGTAGTGGGGAAAAATATTAAGGGCCGCCTTATAGATAGCCTTGAGACAACTTACAAGCTGGGTTTTGGATATCTAAGGATCCTCTTCTTAACTGATGGAATTAAGAAAGATAATATCATTGAATCAAATTCTTTTACAAAGAAACTTGCAGGAAAAAAGCTTAAGGCTGTCTTAATAAATGATTCAGAATGGCTTGGAATATCATATAGCAGTCTCTTCTGTTGCAATAATTGTAATATAGAATACAAGACTCCCACTCACCATCTGTTTTCTTTTAATAATCCACTGGGGGCATGTCAGAAATGTCAGGGCTTCGGCCACACTATTGAAATAGATATGAACCTCGTTGTGCCTGACAAAACAAAAACCATTAATGAGGGTGCAATAGCCCCCTGGAATTCACCGGCCTATTGTAACCTGCTCGAAGAATTGCAGACGGCAGCACCCGATTATAATATCCCGCTTGGCATACCATTCCATAAATTAACAAAAGACCAGTTAAGATTAATTGAGGAGGGAACAGACGGTTTCACAGGTATTAATGAATTCTTTGGCTGGTTGGAGGAAAAAAAATATAAGATGCACGTCAGGGTGTTACTCAGCAAATATCGCTGTTATACCATATGCTCTGAATGTAATGGTACCAGGCTTAATCCATCTGCTCATAATGTAAGGATAAACCAACTTAATATATCAGACATATGCAGCATGTCTATTGACGAAGCATACAGTTTCTTTGAAAGAATAAAGCTCTCAAAATATGAGGAGGAAGTTGCAAGACTCCTGCTACTGGAAATAAAGAAAAGGCTTGGTTACATGGTTAAGGTTGGATTGGAATATTTGACACTGGACAGAATGACAAGAACCCTGTCAGGTGGAGAGGCACAGAGAGTAAATCTGACCACTTCACTCGGCTCCTCGCTCGTTAATACATTATATATTCTGGATGAACCAAGCATTGGGCTGCATCCAAGAGATACTAAACGCCTGATCAATATACTGGTGCAACTTAGAGATATCGGAAACACCGTCATAGTAGTCGAGCACGACAGAGATATAATTAAGTCAGCAGACTATCTCATAGACATTGGGCCTGGTGCAGGTGCGAATGGTGGTAATATTGTTTATGCCGGAGATGCAAAGAACATACCCTCTAAAAATGGTTCCTTAACAGGACAATATTTGAAAGGTAAGAAGCAGATAGAATTGCCTTTGGCCAGAAGGAAACCAACTCACAACCATATTGAAATTATCGGGGCGTCAGAAAACAACCTGAAGAATATTACCGTGCGATTTCCCCTCAAGGTATTTACCTGTGTAACCGGAGTATCAGGTTCCGGCAAAAGCACACTTATCCAGGATACTCTGTACGGTGCCCTTAAAAGAAGAATGGGAATCTATAATGGCTTTATAGGAAACCACAATGACCTGAACATCAATGGACACATAGACGACGTAATCATGGTTGACCAATCACCTATTGGCAGGACGCCCAGGTCAAATCCGGTTACCTATGTAAAGGTATTCGATTTTATAAGGAAGATATTCGCTTCCACCAGGGAGGCGAGATTACACAATTATACACCAAGCTCTTTCTCTTTTAATGTCAAAGGAGGCAGGTGTGATTATTGTGAAGGCTGTGGTTACATTAAGGTTGATATGCAGTTCCTTGCCGATGTATACGTAACTTGTGATCAATGCCACGGCAAGCGTTTCAGAAAAGATATTCTGGAAGTTTGCTATAAAGAGAAAAACATTCACGACGTTCTGGAAATGACAGTAAGTGAAGCAATGAAGTTCTTTTCTACACATAACAAACACGCACTAAGCCTGGAAACATATAACAGTTTATCTAAAGCTGCATCTCATATTAAAAAGGGCCTGAAATATCTTGAAGATACAGGCTTGGGATACCTTAGACTAGGACAACCGGCAACAACACTCTCAGGTGGCGAGGCGCAGAGATTGAAACTGGCAACTTACATGTCAAAAGGAAAGCACGAAGAAATACTTTTCATATTTGACGAACCTACAACTGGCCTGCATTTTGACGATATAAGAAAGCTGCTTGATTGCTTCCAGAGGTTAATAAATAACGGACATTCCGTGATTGTTATTGAACATAATCTCGAAGTCTTAAAATGCGCAGACCATATAATCGATCTCGGGCCGGAAGGCGGAAAAGGAGGCGGATATGTATTAGGCTGCGGCACACCGGAAAAGATTGCAAAATTAAAGAAGTCCTATACAGGAAAATATCTTAAAGAATATGTATACAGATAAAATGGCTTACTGATACATCAGAAAAAACCAAGGTTCTTGATTATTTTTTTGATATTAACATAATCTTTATCATTGTGAAGCAATTTCAAGTTATTTTCTCGTGCTATTTGTGAGATTAGACAATCAACAGAACTGCTAATCGTTATTCCTCTTCTTCGACATTCAAAATAAATGTGGGCGGCTTCAGCAAATGATTGTTTATTATCTTTAGGGTAATAAAAAGTAAACGTATCGAGATATTCTTTTAAGATGTTAAAATCTCTTTCGGAAGAGGTTCCTTGCAATAATTCCTGGTAGATATGGCTAGTGATGCCGAAAGGAATGCTTAGTTCGAGAATTGTGTTAAATTTATCAGTACCATCGTTACTCTTGTTTTTTAAGAAGTCAATTAGTACCGATGTATCCACCAATATCATTATTTGTTTCTTTTTCGTAGTTTCTTATAATCATAATCATCCCTGAAAGAAATCTTACCTTTTAAATCACTGATATCAAGGCGGCTATGATTTTGAATAAACTCTTTCAGCACTATGGTAATAAGATCTTTCTTGGTATTAGCACCAGATATTTTCAGTGCTTTTTTAACTAAATTGTCGTCAAGTACTATATTTGTGCGCATATACATACACCTCCTTATACACATACAATAACATAAATAATTTACAATTCAATTCTTTTATATTCGCCATTTCCAGAAGCAAAACTATTGTGAAGGCCTGTTTGCCTTCGATATTTACTAATTTGGATTTACGATTTATTAACTGTAATCAATCCTTACCTGTCCGCCAGTTTGTTAGGCGGGAATTTCTCAATCCCTCAATTCGTCTCATCTTCGTTCATGACAAATCCAGCATCCTCTGAATAGCCGATAAGGCCTTTTTCGCTATCTCATCCGGCACTGTAACAACATACTGAAGGTCCTCAAGCGACCACAACACCTTCTCCAGTGTGTTTAATTTCATATTGGGGCAATCCGATAGAGGTGTAACCGGCATAAAGATCTTATCAGGACTTTCCATCCTCAACCTGTGCAAAATCCCTATTTCAGTCCCGATGATAAATTCCTTTGCATTACTGCTGTTTGCATATTTTAAAATACCGGTTGTACTTGCTACGTGGTCAGCCAGCGCAATCACATCAGGTGTACACTCAGGATGCACGACTACCTCTGCCTCCGGGTGTTCGGATTTCATCTTAACTATCTGATCAGCAAGTATCCTGTGATGAGTTGGACAATAACCCTCCCAGTAAATCATCTCTCGATTCAGACATGATGAAACATATGCGCCGAGGCTCTTATCAGGGATAAATAATATCTGCTCATCTTCAGGGATGGATGACACGATTTTCACAGCATTCGATGAAGTACAGCATATATCACTTTCAGCCTTGACGGCAGCAGTAGTATTAACGTAACACACGACCCTGATATTTGGATAAAGCTTCTTTTTTTCTCTTAACTCCCTCGCCGTGATCATAGATGCCATCGGGCACCCTGCATGTTCATCCGGCATAATAACAGTCTTATGCGGGGACAATATTGCAGCGGTTTCCGCCATGAAATGAACACCGCAAAAGACAATCAACTCCGCATCCGCCTTTGCAGCCTGCTGAGACAAACCCAGGGAGTCTCCGACATAATCTGCAACATCCTGAACCTCGCCACGCTGATAATTGTGTGCCAGGATAATGGCATTATGCTTTTTCTTTAGCTCAGAAATCTTTTCAACAATCGGATCAGACAC
>JACZYU010000043.1 GCA_022570935.1 Planctomycetota bacterium
AGTGACGTAAACATTCGGTATAAGAGAAGCTAATTTCTTTATAAATTTCAGTTCAAGTTGTGTGTAATCATGGAAGCCGTCTATTAATAGTAGTTCGACTTCGGAGAAAATATCCTTGTTCAGATGTAACAGGGCTTGTGACAGGAAATCTTCTTTGTCCATCAAGCCCTTTTTATTCAGAGCTTTTTGATAGCGTTCATAAAGCTTTACCAGTTCGTTACACTTCAGGTTAAGGGGTGAATCGTCCTTGCCTGCTTGAATCCCTTTAAGTACGGCTTTAAAGGGAAGTGGGCCGAGTGAGTTCTCTTTAATCTCTCTTACAAAATTTAGAAAGGCATTTTTAAACCCTGCATAACCTGAGACCTCTGAGAAGTAACCTTTATCGAAGTCTTTAAGGATGTTTGAAATGATCAAGTCCTTCTCGCCTTCATTGAGCAGTTTCTGGTGAGGCGTGATATCAACACTATCCACTGTTTTATTTGCCAGCCTGGAAAAGGTGACAAGTCCTGTGTCAAGATAACCCTTAAATCCTGATGTTCTTAAGATATGGTCTCTGAGATGTTCAACCTGACTGTGGGTTGGCAGGACAAAGATTACGTTATCTTCCCTGTTCTTCTTAACATAATGAAGAAATTTCTGAAGGACAAGGTGTGTCTTGCCGCTGCCTGCTTTTCCTGAGACTAAAAACCTTTCTTGCATATAATTTTCAGACAAGATTAACAAGGATAGAGTTATATTAGAGCGTCATATATAATGTATACATACATTATATATGAGATTTTAAAGATTGTCAAATAAATTTTATATTTTTTCCTGTTGACAAATATAGTACAAGGAGATACACATTATATCTCTCTGGTAAATATGTTCTCCAAATCTATAAAAAATAAGCTCAGCGAACATTTCTCGACTCCTGTACGTTATAAACATATGCAGGGACATGCAGAACGCATCATTGAACAAACTCGATACTCTATCGTTGGCAATCTCATACATGATTTGCTGGAAGACGGTGTTGTTAACTCCTACGATATTACTGCCAAAGACGGTAAGACCGTTACCCTGTACTGTTCACGTAAACTCGACAAACTAAATCCATACGCGATAGCACAGGCCATGTTTCCTAAAGAATATTTCTGCAATTTGTCTTCCATCTACTACCATTCACTAACGAACCAGGTACCAAAAGCGATATACATATGTTATGAGAAAAAGCCTGCGAAACGGAAAAAAGTGAACACCGTAAATAACAATGAACTGCGCCGTGCCTTTATCAAACCACACCGGCATACAAAACACGTGTATACACTCAATAACTACAAGGTCATCGTGGTGGAACGACGCGCAAGAATCTCGGGTTCTGGAGTTGTTGAAAGTCATCCACCCAGCACATTGTTGCCGAACACGTCTCGTGTTACTTGTATTGAACGCTCCCTGATAGACGCGGTTGTGAGTCCGCAGTATAACGGCGGAATAGTCAGCGTATACACATATTTCAGGAACGCACGGGGCATGCTGAACATGGCAAGGCTTATCAAAATCTACAGGCAATTGGACTTTGTTTATCCGTATTCGCAATCCATAGGATTTCTTCTAGACAGAGCAGACATGTCAAAGCATGCATCCGTAATCTATAAGAATTTTCCACCTGAGCGCAGTTTCTATGTTGACCACGACGCAAAGACTTCATGGGTTTATGACGAGAAATGGAAACTCTATTACCCTGCGGGACTTGTAAATGAAGATTGAAGAAGTAATTACTCAAACTATAATCGCTATATATAGTACTCCCTCGCCATCAAAAACTCTTTTTTTAAAGGGAGGAAGTGCAATGCGGTTGTTCGACAATCTGACTTCCCGTCTTTCGATAGACGCAGATTTCTCAGTCCATACGGATATAGATAATGAGAGCAAATTCTTTCGAGACTTGAAGTCTTCTGTAGGGGCTAGATTCAGAAAAAAAAGATTCGATATTATTGATTTCGAGTGGAATAGAAAGCCTAAGAAGCTCCGCGCGAAATATCCAGCTTGGTGGGGTGGATGGCTATGTGAGTTCAAACTTGTTTCCTTTCAACATAGAGGCAAGGTGATAGAAACCAAGAGGAGAAATGCTTTGATTCCAGACGGGGCTAACTCTTCGAAGGTTACAGTGGAAATAAGCAAGCATGAATACTGTGGAAAGAAACGAACCAAAACTATTCAGGGCGTAAAGATCTTCGGGTATTCTCGCGAGTTGCTTGTTCTGGAGAAGATTCGTGCCATTTGTCAGCAGCACCCTGATTATGCGTACAGATCGAGCAAGAACAAGCTCGTGATTTCTATGACATATACGAATTGACCGCCAATACAGACGATGGTTTTATAAGTAGGTGTAGTTCTCAAATAGAGAAGGTATTCCGTGCGAAAGAAGTTCCTCTGAAAATCCTGGCTTCGTTGTGGGAAGTCGACTTTATTGATGAGCAACGCCGAGGATTCGATGCAGTAAAAGATACTGTGACTGGAGAGATTTATGACTTCGATGTTTATGTTGAGCACTTGCGATTCTTCGTGAAGGACATTTATCCTGAAGCTGTGTAGTTGAACCATGGCCCTGAAATAAGATATGGTCTCTGAGATGTTCAACCTGACTGTGGGTTGGCAGGATAAAGATTACGTTATCTTTCCTGTGTTTCTTAACATAATGAAGAAATTTCTGAAGGACAAGGTGTGTCTTGCCGCTACCGGCTTTTCCTGAGACCAAAAACCTTTCTTGCATATAATTTTCTAATTTTTTACAAGCGCCAATGTCCGCCTCTCCGCCAAGGCGGATCTTGAAGCTAACCCACAGGGTCGTCCTCAGGCGACAGGCGAGAATTAACAGGATAAACAAGGATTGAATTATATTTTAAGACTTTTTCTATCAAAGACAGGCATGGTGAATTGAATCGTTTGTCATTTTGAAAGATTTGACCCCTAGCCCTGGGGTCGCCCCAGGAGACAGTCGGGTTTGTGTGGCGGGCGGGTCCCTGTTTTTTCAATGGGTTAGTTTCTCAATAACCAGGAAATTTTTCTATTTTTATCTTTTTCACATCAAGATCTTTCAGTAACTCAAGCATTGCATCTACCATTTTTGGTGGTCCGCAGATATAAAACATACGTTCCTGAAAATCGGGAACCTCTTTTTTGATAATGTCAGTGGTAATATATCCAGAATGACCTTTCCAATTTCCAGGTAAATTATTAAGGATATGGACAACCTTTATATTCGGATTATTCTCAACCATCCTTTCAAAATCAGATTGAAATACTATATCTCTTTCCTCCTCGTTTCCGTAAAGGAGAATTATGTCAGTATCTAATTTCAGGTCTGTACAATATTGGCATATGCTATGAATGGGGGTGATACCAATTCCTCCACTCAAGAAACAGATTTTTTTAATATCCTCCAGGACAAACGTTCCTCTTGGCCCATTTATGTCTGCCCATTCACCGCCTTTTAGCCTATCAAGCAATTGACTAAATGCAGAGTTAGTGATTTTCTTTGTAAATTCAATATATTCTTTCTGTGTTTGAGGGCTGCTGATAGTAAAGTGTTTCGTCTTTTTTTCTCCATCTACCTTCAGGGTGAGGAAGAAAAACTGTCCTGCTTGAAAGTCAAATCCATTAGGTCTTCCAAAGCGAAAACTTTTAACATTATGCGTCCTCTGAATTACCGCCTTTACATGGGTTTCGTATCTCACTTTATTATTTGGGGAGTTACAGGAATCTGTCCTTTACGTATTGGTTTATTACACCAAACGAGTTACCTAATTACTGAGCATATACAACTGTCTCTATTTCTTGCATATGATTTTCTAATTTTTAAACAAGATTAACAGGATAAACAAGGATTGAATCATATTTTAAGACTTTTTCTATCAAGGACAGGCATGGTGAATTGAATCGTTTGTCATTTTGAAAGATTTGACCCCTAGTCCTGTTTTAAGGTGATCGAGTCACTAACAGCGTGAGAAATCGCTTATCGACACTGTCGTATTGTGCCACCGGCTGCATCCCGGCCGTAGTGAGCAAACTGACCAGGGTCTCCCGATCATATTTATAGGACCAGTTCATCTCGATATGGGTACCTGCGATCAGCCGGACGGTTTCTCCGGCCAGCATAATAGTCAAGTCTCGAGCCGCCTGAAAGTGCTTGCGGATCCGGTATAAGCCTGGCTGACGCTCATCACGGTCAGTAGCAAAGTGTAACGTGCCATCGCGGGGCTCGGAAAGACCGACACTGCGCAGAGGAGCAAAGGCAAACTGACGATTAATAGGATTGTCGTAACCGGTTAGAGTCTCAGTCTGGCTAAACAGTTCTCCATCCAATAGTAGAAAGTCCTGAGGACGCAGCATAGCCGCCAACTGACGGGGCAATGTCAAGGGATCGAAGGCCCCCATAGTATTACCCAACATCATTATCAAACGAGGCGGGTCGTCCTGGTTTGCTTGCAGGGCGGTCAGGTGAGCGCTATTACTCAAATCCGCCTTCAGTCCTCGGCAATCAAACTGTTGCGCTTGGGCGGTCTGACAGGCTAATTCCAGTAGCCCCTGGCTAGCATCCACCGGTCGATATCGGGGAGCCCGTCCCTGTTGCCGCAACTTCTCCAGAAGCAAAAGATCTTTAGTGCCTTGTCCGGCTCCTAAGCTGATTACCTCGATAGGTCCCGTTGGCATCATTGATACCAGGTCCGAAGCATGGGTTTGAAGCACCGAGAGAGAGCGGACAAAATTTCGATAAGCCCCATCATTGCAGAGATTGAGCCAGGCCCGTACCGATAGGGGAAACCAGTAGAAGAACTTTTCAGGTAGCTCGTGGCGTGCCAGGGCAGCCATAAATTCTTGTGCAATCTGATCTTCACTCAGTAATACATCGATATGTATCATATCTCTTGTAGTCTCTTTCGAAAGCGAGTTGACAACCATTATGGCCTCTCCTGATTTCTGAGAATTTTACGCATAGAATATTGACGATTTGTTTTAAAAAATAAGAATATGTGGTATAATATAAATGGAGAGGAGTTGAGAGAGTTAGTAAACTTGAGACATCTCCAGGATGCAAAGTTTTCGTGCGGTTGCGATTAACTTTGTATTATCTAGCTGCTTTCAGTTCCTCTACGATAACTCTTTGAAAGGCTACTAATTAAGATAGAAGCACCATTAACCCTGTAAAGAGAGGTGCACGATAGCAAAAAAGCTAAAATACGTTACAAGAAGCACCAGAAACCCTCCGACTGAGAACGCGGAGGGGCTTGATACACGAAGTACCAACACTCATTAAGTGAATACGACAAATGAGGGAGATTAAAGAATAGGCTGACACGTTAGAAATAGCGTTTCGGCCTATTATTATTGGTCTATCTTCTCATGCTCTTCATAGAGAATGTCCTCTTCGTTCCTTAGCCTGTTTTGAAAAGCTGCAAAAAGATCTTCAAACGCGCCTGTTACCGCACTATCAATAACATCTCCAGAATATTTATCAAAAAATTCCATCACTACTTTTGAGACATTCTCCATGTCCACTGCGAATACATCTAATAATTCCTTCAGCTTCTTATTATGCTCTGCTTCTTTTTTTAGAACAGGATAAAGTCGTTCGTCCTCTTTCTTGAGATGTTCAAGCAAACTCTCTTTTGCGGATTTGAGTTTTGCCAGCCCTTCTTCCGAAAGAACACCAAGTTCTTTGATTTCTTTGAGTGTGGCAATGATTTCTGAATGTTCTTTTTTAAGTTCTTCAATCAGTGCGGACATTTCCCCCTCCTCTCCTTGGCTCGATAATAGCCAAATTCTTTTCTTTTCACTTCCCTGGAATTATCTTTCCCAGGATAACCCTTTCCCTTGCACCTGTAGCGGATGGAACATTGCCCGTATTGCCGCATATAGTTTCATTGGCAAGGATTGCAAATGCCAGGGCCTCCTTTGCATCTGAAGGAATACCAAACTCATCGACTTTCCGTATCCTTATATCTCCAAGATAGTCTTTCAGGAATTTAAACAAGACAGGATTATACACACCTCCGCCACTTATAACTACCTCAGATATTTTGTAAGATGTTTGAATAAATCTTCTGTAACTGTCTGATATTGACTTAGCAGTAAAGGCAGTTACTGTAGTAATAGTATCAAAAACATCTACGTTGTCACGCCTTAATTCTTCATATAAATCATCAGAGAACTGAATACCGAAGTCCTCCCTTCCCGTCGATTTTGGTGGGGGCATTGATAAGTAGGGATGTGAACACAATCTTTCTAATAATGCCTGATTCAATTTACCTTTTGAAGCCAACGCACCATCTTTATCATACTTATGTTTTCCATCCGTTATGATCTCGGCAAAGCGGTCAATTATCATATTCCCCGGGCCATTGTCAAAGGCAATTATTTCATTAATGCTACAACCGGCTGGCAAAAACGTAACATTTGCAATTCCGCCAATATTTTGAACTGCCCGATTAATTCCGTTTTTTCCGAATAAAATGAAATCGGCATAAGGTACCAGGGGCGCTCCTTCTCCACCTGCCGCAATATCCCTTGCCCTGAAATCGCCTATCGTAGTTACTCCCGTCTCCTGGGCTATTACTGAAGGTTCGGCTATCTGTAGTGTTGATCGCACCTCGTTATCCGCTTTCTCTTTCAATGAAGAGATATGATAGATCGTCTGTCCATGGGAACCGATAATGTCAATATCTAAAATGGGAATCGATGATTTTCCTGCAATCTGCCTGGCCGCATCGGCAAATAACTTACCCAATGTAAAATTCAACTGACAGATTTTATCAACTGTACCAGTCTGTTTTTTAGAAACATCAAATATTAATTCCCTTATCTCTTTTTTGTAAGGGTATGTCTCAAATTCTATGATCTCAATTTCTGTCGATAAACCATTCCCGGTTATTTTAACAAGACATGCATCAATACCATCACACGATGTACCGGACATCAAACCGATAACATTTCGGCTATCTTTTTCTCTTAAACGGATTAAGCTTTCAATCGACATTTTGTATTGTCCAAATCAGCGACTCTTTTCCAGCTTTTCCTCGGCTTCTGACTTTCTTAAATATAGAGGAACCAGTGAATTAATTTCACAACGATCGCCCTGTTCATACCTTTCCAGTCCCAGCCTGGCAACATTAACTGCCTCAGCAATGCCCGCCTTTTCATCCTCTTCAATTGTAATATTTCCTTGTGCAAAGATCTCTTTGTAGGGTGCTACACCATCACCGAATATTAAGGTGGATTCAGGCAGGATATCTCTAAGTTCGTCAGGTGTAATAAATAAAAAGTCTGTAATCCTTTTATCTTTACTATTGTTTCTGTCATATATACATGCATAGACTCTCTTTCTCTTTGCATCTATAACAGGGCAAATGTGTTTAACATCATCCTTAATATTTCTTACGAGGACGTCCATGGTTGGGACATCAATAACGGGCTTTCCCAGGCCGTATGCAAGAGTTTTTGCACATGTTACTCCAATCCTCAGGCCTGTATATGAGCCGGGACCGATACTGACGGCGATAAGGTCTATATCTTCCGGCTTCCATTTAATTTCGTTAAAGACGGCCTCTAAAGAGGAAACGATCTCTTTGCCATGGTTTGAGGCTTTTCCAAACGTCTGCCTGCCGACTACTGTACTGCCGTCGCAAACCGCTACGCTTCCAATCGAACCTGATGTTTCAATGCCTACTACCTTCATATCGAATGAGTATATATTTAACGATCTTTTTATTCAAGGGATAATGTTTGTACTATTGGGTTATATGTCATTGTGTAGATAGAACTTGACACACTTAATACCTTTGGGATATATTAACGCGAAATTGTTCTAACATATTTAAAAATAGAGAACTATGGCAATTAAGAAAGCATGGGGAGGAAGATTCAAGAAGAAGACGGCTTCGTCTGTTGAGTCTTTTACAGAATCGATATCTTTTGATCAGCGTTTGTATAAGTATGATATTGAAGGGAGCATTGCGCATACTACGATGCTTGCGAAATGTAATCTGATAACGAACAGAGAAAAAGATATGATTATCAAGGGATTGAAGGGTATCTTGAAAGATATTGAAATCGGCAAGTTAAAGTTGAAGACTGAGCACGAAGACATTCACATGAATATTGAGTCTGCCCTGGTGAAACGGATAGGTAATGTAGCAAAGAAGCTCCATACGGCCAGAAGCAGAAATGACCAGATTGCTTTGGATTTGAGACTTTGGGCTCGTGACCAGATTCAGGAAATAATAAAGGTAATTCTTAATTTGCAGCTTGAAATTATTACAAAAGCCAAACCTGACTGGCAAAGTGTATTGCCGGGCTTTACGCATCTTCAACATGCTCAGCCGATTTTGGTTGGTCACTATTTCCTGGCTTACGTAGAGATGCTGGAACGGGACCGCACGAGACTGGATGATTGCCTGAAGCGTCTGAATAAATCTCCGCTTGGTGCGTGTGCTCTGGGTGGTACGACTCTCAATACAAAACCTGAGATTACCAGTAAGCTCCTGGGCTTTGATTCAGTATTTGATAACAGTCTTGATGCTGTGAGTGATAGAGACTTTTGTCTGGAATATGCTGCTGCATTGTCCATTATTTCGATGCATCTCTCACGTTTTAGTGAGGAATGGATTATCTGGTCAAGTCAGGAATTTGACTTTCTGGATATTGACGATTCTTATTGTACAGGTTCGAGCATTATGCCGCAGAAGAAAAATCCGGATGTACTTGAGCTTATCAGAGGGAAGTGCGGACGTGTATATGGTAACCTGTTTTCACTTCTTACAATAATGAAGGGCCTGCCGCTCTCCTACAACAGAGATATGCAGGAAGATAAAGAGGCAATATTCGATTCGTCTGATACGGTGAAGGAGTGTTTATCTATCCTTAAAGAGCTGATAAACAAGACTACGCTTAAACTTGATAATATGGAGAGAAGTTGTAGAAAGGGCTTCATGGATGCTACGGTTCTGGCAGAGTATCTGGTTGAAAAGGGAGTCCCTTTCCGGGAGGCCCATGAGATTGTAGGTAAGATAGTTGGGGTATGTAGCAAAAGCGGTAAGGAATTGAGTGATGTAAGCATAAAAGATTTTAAGCAATACTCTCCTTTGATTGATAAAGGTGTTTATAAGATCCTGGGTGTGAAAAATTATATTAAACAATTTAAGAGCCACGGTTCAACTTCCCCTAAGTCAGTACAGAAACAAATAAGTGTATGGGAAAGAAAGCTTAAAAAGTTGATTGGTGAGAGTAAAACGGCGCGAAAATAAATTAGGGGTTAAGAGAGAAAATGACTAGTTTTGGGTTTTTTAACTACTTGAACAATGAATTATACTGTGAAGACGTAAAGGTAAAAGAGATAGTAGAGAAGGTTGGGTCACCGGTATATATTTACAGCAAAAATACTATCCTGGAACATTTTATTGAGATCAGGAATGCCTTTTCAGAAGTAGAACCTCTCATATGTTTTTCCGTAAAGTCCAACTCGAATTTGTCAATTTGCAAGGTACTGGCAGATGCCGGTTCCGGGTTTGATGTAGTTTCCGGCGGGGAACTATTCAGGGTACTTGAGCTGGGTGTAAGCCCTGACAAGATTGTCTTTGCCGGGGTCGGTAAGACCTCTGAGGAGATAAAATATGCACTTGAAAATGATATCTTCATGTTCAATGTCGAGTCCCCATCAGAACTGGCCAATATTAACAGGATCGCAAACGGGCTGAACAAGAGAGGAAGGGTTGCCTTGCGCATTAACCCTGACATTGACGCCAGGACTCATGACAAGACCACTACGGGTAAAAAGGAAAATAAATTCGGTATAGATTTCGATAGCGCCGGACAGTTAATAAAAGATATTGATAACTATAAAAATATAGATTTAAAAGGCATACACGTGCATCTCGGGTCGCCAATCTATTCACCTGACCCTTATGTGCAGGGCCTTGAAAAGGTGTATAAGTTCCTGCAGGAATCTCTTGACAAAAATGAGAGGCAGAGAATAGAATACGTCAATATAGGCGGCGGTTACTGTATTTCGTATACGGGAGAGAAGGTAAAAAGGCCGCACGATTTTTCGGCAGAAATTATACCCGTATTAAGAAAGCTCGGATGTAAAGTGATAATGGAGCCCGGGCGTTTTGTTGTCGGGAATTCGGGGATCCTCGTAACCGGAGTAACATACGTAAAAATTGCTACCTGGGGAAAGAAATTTCTCATTTGTGATGCGGGGATGAATGACCTTGCCCGTCCATCTCTATATGATGCCTTCCACCGGGCATGGCCTGTTCATACTGATGTGCCGATGCCGGAAATAGAACTTCCCGGAGTAGAGGGAAGTGTGAGTGAAAGGATGGAGTTAGTAGATATCGTGGGTCCTGTGTGTGAGAGCAGTGACGTCCTGGCAAAAGAGCGGTGGTTTCCAGATGTAAAGGAAGGCGGCCTGATTGCAATCTTCAGTGCCGGGGCATACGGATTTACAATGAGTTCCAGCTACAACACAAGACCGCGTACGTGTGAGATCCTGGTGGACGGTGATAATTTCTCGACTATCAGGAGAAGGGAGACGTATGAGGATTTGATCGCGGGAGAGAAGGAGTTCTTGAACGCGTGTTAGCAAGTTGAACATGGGCTAGATTGTTTAAATGTTATCTTTTTAATTTTTTTCTGGAGGGGAAAAATGGATAGGGTAATGGCAAGTAGAAAGTTATGGGTAGGTATTGCTGCAGTGATTGGCATGGTTCTTTTTGGCATATTTTTTGATCCTGATACTGCACTGCGAGTTAGTAAGGCAACCGGTATTATTGCTGGTATCTATTTTGTGGGTCAGGGGGCAGTAGACTTTATACATGATTATAGAGGAATAGCGATAGACAGACTTATGGCAAGCCGTAAACTATGGTTTTCTATTTCTGCTGTGATCGGAGTTATACTGACAAATGCGATAGGATACGGTGACCTTGCAGCGTCACAGGTTACAAAAGGCATAGTTTTAATTACCTTTGTCTATATTGCTTCCCAAAGTGGCGTAGATTTTACCGCAACATTAAAAAAATTGAAGATTGAGAATTTACTTACAAGTAGAAAATTATGGACTGCTGTTGGTGCCATAATAGTGATTGTAATTTCAAATGCAGTATATTTTCTTGCGCCGGAAGCAAGGCAGATTACTCTCGGTACAGCAGGTATTGTTTCTCTTTATATAGGAGCTCAAGGTGCTGTTGATATTTCAAAGCAAATCTTAAGGGCAAGAGTATAAATTTTAGTTTTGTTTCTGTAGGTTTTATTGCTTTTAAGAAACAAAGAATTTCCATTTAACGATATTTGCTGGAAAAACGCAATCTGGTCCATGATCATTTTCTGGTTATATAAATGTCTAAGTTTTATCCAATCTATTTGGATGTTAAAAGTGTGTTATAGTTGGAGGGGGGAAGGTGTGCCACCTGAAAGAGGCGGGTGCTGATGTAGAGGAAGGAGGCCTGATTGCATTCTTCAGTGCCGGGCATACGGATTTACAATGAGTTCCAGCTACAACACACGGCCGCGTACGTGTGAGATTTTAGTAGACGGTGACAATTTCTCAACTATCAGGAGAAGGAAAACGTATGAAGATCTGATCGCCGCAGAGAAGGAGTTTTTGAGCGCATGAATAGAAATAGGACACGGATTTTCGCACCGCTGAATTCTACGTTCGCCGCAAAATTATAAGAATCTGAGACTGAACAAAGGTTAATGAAATGGACAAAAATGAAATAACACATTTGATAAAAGAACATCATAATTATTTAGCGACCGAATATGGAGTTTCAAGAATCGGTATTTTTGGATCAGTGGTGAAAGGCACTATGACAGAAGATAGTGATCTGGACATATTTGTTGAATTCAAGAAGCCAATTGGATTTAAATTTATTAAATTTGTAGAATATCTTGAAAAACTATTTGAAAGAAAGGTTGACGTAATAACGAAAGATGGCATTGAAAATATACGAGTAAAAGAAGTCGCTAAAGATATTAAAAGGACTATAAGTTATGTCTAAACGTAAAGATACTGCCGTTATTCAAGACATAAAAGAATCGCTTAATAGAATTATCTCGTATACATCGAAAATGGAATATAAAGATTTCGTGCAGGATTACAAGACACAGGATGCAGTGGTTAGAAATATTGAGATTTTGGGAGAAGCTGCTAAATTGCTATCAGATGATATGAAAGAAAAGTATCAGGATATTCCTTGGAAGGATATTGCAGGAACCAGAGACAAACTGATTCATGATTATTTTGGTGTAAATATTGATATTGTGTGGGATATCGCCAAGAATGAGATACCACTTCTATACACAAAGATAAATGATATAAACGGCTAACACCTTGATTATGTGTGGTTGTCAAGTTTTCAGATTCTTTGTTTATTCTTATTCATCGTTTTATCAGCCAAGTGGGTTAGCTTAGCTCAATCGTTCGGATTTACAATGAGTTCCAGCTACAACACACGACCGCATACGTGTGAGATTTTAGTGGACGGTGACAATTTCTCAACTATCAGGAGAAGGGAAACATATGAAGATTTGATCGCCGGAGAGAAGGAGTATGTAAGTTAAGTCATAGTTTTTTAGGTTAATTATACAAATGTATACCCCATTTACAAAATTCTGATGTAATGTGCCTGGCATCCATTGCATCAGACAATAATATTGCAGGCTATTATAGAAATATAAATGTTAGCCTAAACTAAGATATTGTATAAATTTTCCAAATAATTTAAAATTATCATATGATTATCAACACAATTCCAGGATTAAAGAATTTGTCAGATTCTGAAAAGCTTTTACTTATCAACGAGCTATGGGATTCTTTATCTTCACAAGAAGATGCTTTGCCTGTACCAGAATCTTACAAAGCAATATTGGACGAACGCCTTAGAGATCATGAAGCTAATCCAGAACAAGGCTCTACCTGGAAAGAAGTAAAGTCCAGAATATTGAAGAAAAATGAATCTTGAAATTTTCATCAAGCCGAGGGCTGAGTTGAATTGGATTTGTTTGATGCCTTCAATTTTTATGGTGAACAATCTTCCGGCTTAGGAGAAAGGAAACGTATGAAGATTTGATCGCTAGCGAGAAGGAGTTCTTAAGCACATGAATAGAAATAGGACACGGATTTCCGCAGATAAATACAGCTAGCTATTATCCAGTGCTAAGCTTTGCAATATTACCAAGAATCTTCTCAAGGTAAATTTGCTCCCTCTAAGTACTTGTCACAATTCTCAAGCAACTATACATAACGCCATAAATAGTTGCCGTTTTTACTTCGTTTAGAATGTAACTAAAATTGGTGGATAGGCTCTATATAGCGAGCTTCTATCCAATTGATAACAAGACACCCACATATATTTCGGTAATTTAATATTACGCTGTGTATAGTTCCAATTTTTTAATATAATGTTCGTATTCGTTTTCTTCCGAATAAATTGGTAGATGATTAATGTCCTTACTATAAATCATTTTTTTTTCTCTGTCACACCTCCTGCTACATTCTGTTTTAGACCAAAAAGGCATATCTAAATCAATAATTGAGTGGAATTTATATTGATTGCTTATTTTTTCAACTTTTTGCACTCCAATTCCCCGATTTGCGAAGAGACAAACTCCAACAACTTGCCCGGATTTTTTCTCTGCAAGGCTAATTAGTGTGTCTAGCCCTTCCCCTGTTGTGGTCAAATCATTAACAACTAATACTTTTTCACTAGGTTTTATTTCAAACCCTTCAACGAGTTTTTCTGCAGGTCGGCCTGTTTTCTTATTGATAGTAGCATATACCGCTCTAGTACCCATAGTACCATTTAATTCTCTGGCAATATCATATGCAAAAAACAAACCTTGTGATGAGGGTCCTAAAACCACATCTATTTCGGGAATATCATTGTTTTTAAGCCAAGCGACAAGCTCCTTACTTATTTTTGCTAAAAATGATGGATATTGGCTGATTGCTGCAAAACGAAAAAACGTGTCTGTATGCTTGTTAGAAATCAGCTCAAAGTGGCCATCAAAAATTATTGCCTTAGATGTGTCCAGTGTCTCCCAAATATCATCTTCTTTAAGAAAGCAGAGGTCATTAATGCTTAAGACATCTTTAACCTTTTCTAAATAAGACATATTTTTCTCCTTTTTTATTAAAGAATTAATATTTATCATATTCTAAAACTTTTAATTTAACTTTATCCTTACACTCACATCTACTGATTAAATATAGCTTTAGATCAATAGCGGCTCCGATTATAACATTTTCAGATCTTATTCCGCAAGACTCAAATTTAGTAAATTGACCTGAAGCATCAAACAAAATAACAACATATTTTACATTGGATCCTTGCTTCTTAATCCATTTAATAGCATCAAGAACTGTTTCAGGAAAAATAAGTAAAGATTCGATTAAGATTACATTGGTACCCGCCAGAGACTCTCCTATTTCATATTTGCAATTCCTATTCACCTTTTTACTAAGCCCAAACCACCTCCTTTTTTCACTGTACACTATTGGATGACTCTTTATATTCCCTATATGGTGTCTATCAAACTCTCTTGCAAATAATCCGTTGGTATCTTTTTCAAGAAACAAGACTAAATCTATATTGTCAAATCTAGCTTTATCAGCTATAGCCGTACATATTTCCTTAAAAAAAGTTTCAGTTCCACCCGCTATTGTTTGCTTTAATTTGAATTCCCTACATACATGATATTTCCTTGAAATATCTGTAAAATGAAAACGTCTATTTTGGCAGAGTGAATTATGTTTTTTTATTGCACCTACTATATATCGGGATGGAGCTACACTATTAAAATAAGATTCAATGGATCTGGATATTTCTGTTTCGTGTAAAGTTTCTTCTCTATTTTTTTTCCGCTTCTTAATAAAATTTTGTATTTTCTAAGAAAAAAACCTTTTATAAAGTTTACGAAAGGGACTGAGGAAAAATTCCAATGAAACTGCAGCTATAATTGCAAATATAATTTCCCAAAAATGTTCTTCTAAAAAACCTTTTTCACTCACCATGAGATATCATTTCTGTTAATATCTTATCGGAAGCTTTAACTGGATCGTTTGCATTGAGAATAGGCCTTCCTATAACTATATAATCTGCTCCAAGTCTTATGGCCTCTCCGGGAGTGGTTACTCTTTTTTGATCATCCTTTGTGGTAGACCATATAGGTCTAATACCGGGGGTTAAAATAATAAAATCACTACCGCATTTATTTCTTATTGCTGATATTTCTTCTGGCGATGCAACAACACCGGAAACTTTAGAAGATTGGGCAAGTTCAGCAAAATGTATAACCTGGTCTTTTACTTCACCGTTAAGGTTCATTTCTTTTGATAAGATAGCATTGTTAATGCTTGTTAGTACGGTTACTGCAAGTATAATGGGATTGGGAATATTACTTTTTTGCGATTCTTCTTTCACCGCTTCAACTGTTGCACGCATCATTTCACTGCCACCGGCAGCATGTATGTTAAACATGTATGCCCCCATTTTTGTAGCCACCCTTGCTGCATTACCAACTGTGTTTGGAATGTCATGAAATTTTAAGTCCAGAAAAACGTTACCTCCAAGGTTTCTTATTGCTTCAACAGTTTTAGGCCCTTCTTTTGTAAAGAGCTGTAATCCTATCTTAAAGACCCCTACATAATCTTTTAAAAGTTTTACCATTTCCTTTGCTTTGCTCAATGTATCCACGTCTAAAGCAAGGCATAATTTTTCTTTAGCTTGCTCTCGTGTTATTATTTTAGTTTTCATTTTTGAATATTATTTTAAATTGCTTTGTCAGAAACATAATAGTTTTTGACATTCTATCTAAATATCCGTAAGCATTCTATTTGGTATATTGAAGTATTTATGAGTTTTTAGTGAGCAAAAAATGGCTTATTACGGCATCTCGTAGCATAAAATACTATATATAGATCCAATTATTAGAACGCCTTAAAAGCATAATATTCTACATAATTTATCCCTAATTTGTGTCAATACTTACAAAGAATTCTGAACCTTTCTCACAAGTCGCTATATTCTTACCAATCAACCAGCATAGACTTGGCAACTTCTCTTGCTTTTTGCTCTCCGTAGAGTATCTCCACCAGTTTCAGGGCAAACTCCATAGCGGTTCCCGGCCCGCGGCTGGTAATACAATTTCCATCCACTACTACCCGGGAATCAATCGCTTCAGTGTTCTCAAGT
>JACZYU010000188.1 GCA_022570935.1 Planctomycetota bacterium
TTTCAGGATTTTCTTTGTTTTGGCTGATAATGTATATCTTCCGGATGCAGTAAGGTCAAAACGGTAATAATGCCTATCATTTAGATAGCTGACAAAGACAAAGATAACTATAGCGATAAGTATCATAAAAACGACATTAGCGCCGATTAAGGTTTTCTTCTTTCGCAAGCCCTGTTGCGGTTCTGATGTTTGTGCTTCTTCGTTATGCAATTACTTTTCTACCTCCATTTTCTACTTTCAACATTTCGTACCGTAATAAACAAAAGTAATGTCGTAAAGCTTAGATAGTAAACTACGTCCCTTGTGTCTACAATGCCTTTTGTAAAAGATGACCAATGATCAAAAGTCCCCGCATATCTGAGAGTCTCGTAAAACCAGCCTTCACCGTATGTACTTAAAAAACCAACTACCCAGAGTATTATCAATGAAACTATCCCTATTACAGAGGCAACAACCTGATTTCGTGTGAATGATGATATCAGCAAACCAACAGAAACAAATAGACCTCCCATAAGTATCAGGCCTATGTAGCTGGAAAAGATTGGTCCGAAGTCAGGATTTCCAAAAATAGTCAGGAATAAGACAAATATCCATGTCGGCAAGATCATCACAATATACAAAGTCAGTGCTGCGAGAAATTTACCAAATACCACATCAAAATCTGTAACCGGCGAAGTCATCAGCGTCTCAATCGTTCCGGATTTAGTTTCTTCTGAAAAGAGTTTCATAGTAATTACCGGTGTGAGCAGCAGGAGGAAGAATTGGATTGAATCCAGGCTGCCTTTCAGGGATGCTTCCTGCCAGAATTGTAAATTTCCTGCAAAGAAGAAACCCGAGGCAACAAGGAAAACAGAAATTACTACGTATGCTATTGGTGAATAGAAGTAGGACATGATCTCTCTTTGATATATAGTAGGTACGTTACGCATTTTCTGAAACTTCCTCCGTTTCCCTGGTAGTAATTTGATGAAAGACTTCCTCTAAAGTGACGGTCTGTCGCTTCATTTCGCGCAGTATATAATTATCTTTTACAATACACTTGAATATATCTTCTCTGATATCTTTCTCTCCAGAACCTTCGACATAAAACTCATTAGCATCTCCCTTTTCTTTCCATGACACAGAACGGACACCGTCTATGCCGGACAAACTGTTCTTTATCTTTTCTCCATCACCCTTTATCTCTAAAACTACGTTTGAACCTGTTTTTATCTGTTTCATGAGGTTTGCCGGTGTATCCATTGCCACTATCTTACCCTTGTCGATAATCATGATTCTGTCGCAGATCATTTCAACTTCAGGGAGAATGTGTGTTGACAGTAAAACGGTATGTTTTTCACCTAAATCTTTAATCACCTCTCTTATCTGCATGATCTGGTTAGGATCGAGCCCAATGGTGGGTTCATCAAGAATAAGAATTTTCGGATCATGTATTAAGGTATCAGCAAGGCCAACCCTCTGTCTGTAACCTTTTGACAAAGTGCCTATAATCTGATTTTGCACATCTGATGTACCAGTTAACTCGAGACAATAATCTATTTTTTTTCTTCTTTCTCTCCTGGGTATATTCTTTAGTTTGGCGCGAAACATCAGATACTCATTTACCCTCATATCCAGATATAGCGGAACATTCTCAGGTAAATATCCAATCTGTTGACGTACATTCAGTGAATCTGTAAATACATCGAAACCGGCTACGGTTACTTTACCGGCTGTTGCCGGCATGAAGCAGGTTAGAATCCGCATGGTAGTCGTTTTGCCTGCACCGTTCGGGCCTAACAGTCCTACCGTTTCGTTTTCTTCCACATCGAAAGATATGTCATCTACTGCGTTGATATTTACGTAACGTTTTGTTAAATTTTTGACATTAATCATATTGCAGATCTCCAGATCAGGCTTTTCTGATGCTACGAGCTTTTATTGGTAAACAACACTTTGAGCGATTAGGTTCCCTTATTTTAATCTTTTGTTAAAACTTCATCAGTAATGCTAATCTTTCCACTCTCAAACTCTTCAAATGCCGTTTTAACAGGATCACTCGAACTCGAATCTGTCTCAACCAAAGCTGGCGCACCAGCCATCAATTCCCTCGCCCTCTTTATTATTAAAGTAGTCATGTGGAATTGGCCAATATCTTCTGTTAATTTGTCTATGCGTTTTGTCATTATATAAGCAAAAAGGTTGGAATTATTAAAACTATTACTTCTACCATGTTTTTTGTTTTCGTCAAGAAAAATACTTCACTGCAAGGCAATAAGTATCAAATTCAGATATTTGCACTTATTAGTCGTAGTTAAGCTTATAAGGCTTAATAGCAAGTTAATACCCAAAAGAAATTCGAGATACTTTAAACTAAGGTGTCCATAATATGGCCGCTGAGTGCGGACACGCTACAGAGTATAGAAGCTTATTTTGCTACTGAATGGTTGAGATATAATGAATAGCAAACCATTCCCGGTTCTTGATATTCTCAGAAACGGATTGATAATTAATAGTTATGACTTGACTTTGTGGTTTTACAGAAGTATTTTATGTGAAATAGAAATTGAATCTAAAGGGGAGATGTTGATATGCGTTCAACTGGTACAACGTTCAAAGAGGCCGGAAAAGAATTTCCGAAAGGAACTGTGTTGTTTAAAGAGGGCGATATTGGCACAGAAATGTATTTAATAAACTCAGGTGAAGTTAAATTGACTAGAAAAACAAAACAAGGAAATGTAGTTGTAGCAACATTAGGTTTTGGAGAATTCTTCGGGGAAATGTCCGTTATCACAAACAAACCAAGGACAATTACGGCTGAGACTGTTTCCGACTGCAGGCTTAATGTTATAAGTAAAGATGTTTTGGAAACATTGGTAACAGGCAATCCATTAGTTGCCCTGAGTATTCTGAAAAAACTGGTGTTCAGGTTGGAACATGCTTATGAACTCATTGAAGACCTTTACGTCAAGCATATTAAACAAGATAAAAACAGGTAATATGTTTTAAAATGGAGATAAATGAGGACTTTGTACCGGCAACAAAGAAATGCATTGAAATTGAGGAACTTGATGACGGTTGTATACTGTATGATACCGAAAAAGATGAGGCACATAGTTTAAACATTACAGCAGCTTCTATCTGGACATGTTGTGATGGAAAACATTCAATAAAAGAAATAGCAACCATTGTGGAGGAATGTTTCGAACCGAAAAGTAAATCAGTCATTGAAGACATAATAAAAACCGTTAAAGTCTTTTCAAAAAAAGAACTTTTAAAATAAATCCGTTCCTTTCTGCCCGCCCGAACGACGCAGTCGGGCAGGTCACTGATTTATTGTATTTTGCTCCGCAAGTTCTATGTATTCATTAAATTACAAGCTTCAATCACACCGGTTTTCCATACAAACAGGAAACAGAAAATTGGCAGATTTGTGCTCACAGCTTTATCCCAGCTCCAGGTCCAGACACAACAGACATGCAGACATTATTTATTCACTGAAGATGAGAACCGATAGTGTTACCGGTACGATATATGAGATTTTTGTAAATGGCAAAAAGAAATATAGAACTAACATAAAATCAGAATTGTTTTCCCATCTTGAATGGATGGTTACGTGCAATACACTGTCCCATCTTCAGGAGTTCTTCCAAATACATGCCGGTGCTGTGGTAAAGGGCGGAAAGGTTATACTGCTGCCTGCCAACCATGGTGCGGGGAAGACCACTCTTACATTAAGCCTAACCAGGAATCATTATCGCTGCCTTTCCGATGATATAGTCTTAATAGACCCGAAGTCACTCATGGTCATCCCTTTCCCGCGAAGTTTTCTGATAAAGGAAGACTCAATTAAAAAACTGACCAACTCCAATCTAATAGACAAGAAGAACGGATATTATTGCAGGTCTGATGATATCTTATATTATAATCCTGATGCCGAAAATAAATTATCTGCCAGAAAAACAGAGCCGTATGCCATCGTCGAATTAAAACACAATCGCCGCTTCAAAAATGAACTTAGACCGGTCAGCAAATCACAGATGTGTATTAAACTGCTGAGACAGTCGTTTAACGTTCACGACTACAAGAGGAAAGCCGTCACGATCCTGACGGG
>JACZYU010000189.1 GCA_022570935.1 Planctomycetota bacterium
ATAGCCCACATGGAAGAACACAAAGGAATTAAATATCTTTTAGAATCCGCCTCTCTATTATTACAATCAAGAAACGATATAAGCTTCTTGTTGGTAGGGGAAGGAGCATTAAAGGAAGAGCTGAAAAGACTTTCTACCGATCTCAAGATTGAAAAAAACGTAATCTTTACGGGAGAACGGAGTAACATACCTGAAATATTATCACTGACAGACATATTTGTTCTGCCATCTTTAAGAGAAGGTCTGGGGTTAGCTATTCTAGAGGCAATGGCATGTGGCAAACCTGTCATTGCCACAAATGTAGGTGGGGTTCCCGAAATAGTCAAAGATGGGGTAACCGGAATTCTTGTCTCCCCAAAAGATCCTGAGGCTTTACACACTGCAATGAAAGAGTTGCTGGATGATAAAGAAATGCAGAAAAAAATGGGAGCTAATGGGAAAAAGGTATGTAACGAGAAATTTAATTCTAAAGTTATGGTGGGGCAAATTGAAAACTTGTATGACTTTCTGCTATGTAAAAAGGTAAAACAT
Source organism: Planctomycetota bacterium (assembly GCA_022570935.1). Lineage (GTDB taxonomy): Bacteria > Planctomycetota > Brocadiia > Brocadiales > Scalinduaceae > Scalindua. The sequence goes on from JACZYU010000189.1 coordinate 532, forward strand.
TGATAAGAATTATAAAAATACTTCTAATATTTACGGTATCATTCTATTCGTTGTTAGGTTTTTTTATGATTTACTTGTATTCTGAAATAAATGATTATGCGAAAGACAAGAAATTTATTACAGCAGGCGATGACAATATATGTATTTTTGCTGCACATCAGGATGACGGCGTAATAATGGCAGGCGGTTATGCAATACAAACAATAAAAAATGGTGGAAGTGTGAATATTGTTTATATATTTGATGGTGAAACAGGAAATGGGAGAAAAAGAAATATATTGAGAATGAACGAATCATTCAAGGCGTGGAAATTAGCAGAGGTTGGGAAAGAAAATATTATTTTTCTAGACTATGATGAATATTTTGGACTAATTGATAAAAAGAAAATAGAAACGTGCATAGAAGAGGTGACAACTCTGCTGAAAAAAAATAACTATGATGTAATTTTTCTACCGTTATATGAGGGAGGACACTATAAACATGATATAACTAACTACATAGTGTCCCGGGCGTACCTGAGAAGCGGAGTGAAAGGGAAGCTTTATGAATGTCCTGAATATAATGCCTATTATTCAATAAAAAACACTCCCGAGAAATTTCTTTCGCTAATAACTAAATTTGTACCGTTCTACGAATACAGATCTCCACCTTCTTTTATTAGAAAAGACAACAGGTGGTATTTGGAAATGAGCAATAATGAGTTAGAATTAAAAAGAAGGATGCTTCAGACCTTTAGATCGCAGGGTGGAAAAGGATTGTTAGGCTTATATGGTTATAAGGATAGTTTTCAGACATATACTGGTTATGATTATTCTGAACCACCATTTGACTATGAAAACTCAGTTGCGAAGCATGTCAATAACCTTAAAACGGTGCCCGTATTGAGGTCTTTCCTCTGGTGGCTCTTTGGCAAGACAAAGACGCGACACCCTGATCTTGATTATATGATAACAAAGCTAAAAATAGATAAAGAACATTGAAATCAGAGTGTCCCAACTGCCTCCAACATTTCTTCTATTCTGTGTACCCATGTGTGTTTTGCTAAAACCACGTTACGTCCATTATTCAGTCTGTTCATGTCCCAGCGGTAGAGAAAGGATAATTTGTTACTTATTCAATAAGGTATAATATGCTGTCGATAATCATACGTTTCTAGCTCATGTCCCAATTACAAAATAGCTCTTTCCACATATTCTGTTTGTGCTATATTATTAGGGTTGTGGTAACCGGAGAATAAATTTTCATTATTAGAATACTATTCTATGTTAAAATTTATTAAGAAAAGGATTTATACATCCTACTTCTCTCCATCAATCAATTGATAATATTGTACTCTTCAGCATATCCTAAGCTGTAAAGCGCCCTATAAGGTAAACAACTCTTGCAATTCATGTCATAAAAGATATATTCTTTACCATTTGTAGTTGAACTTTTCAACAGAAATGAGATATTTCAAATTTTCAGGGGCTGACTATCTTGCCTGAAACCACTTCTAAAAAAATTATCAGAAATACGGTTTTTAATTCTGCAGGGTTTTTTTGGAGTTATCTCCTTAGTTTTGCCCTTACACCATATATCATCCATAAAATAGGTGTCGAAAGATTTGGAATATGGGCAATTACAAATACTGCTATTAACTTTTTTATATTTTTTGATTTTGGCATCGGTTCTTCTTTTGTCAAACATATTGCCGAGTATAACACTAAAAGAGACTATAAAGCGGTTAATAAAGTTATTAATACGGGGCTTGTCTTTTCATTACTTTTTTGTATCGGCATATTTATTATCTTTTTATTATTAAAGAGTTATATTATTGGGCTTCTAAAGTTTTCACCTGAGCTTTTAGAAGATGTCTTGTTTACGTTCTTTGGTATATTGATAGTGTTCATTATAAATTATGCATTTACGGTTTTCAAATCGACTCTATACGGTTTGCAAAGGTATGGATATAACAAACGTTGTTTTTGTTATAGTGTCTATTCCAGGTACGATAGGTTTAATTTTGTTTTTAAACCATGGATATGGGCTAAAAGGTTATGTTTATAACAGCATTCTTGTTGCGTTAGTGACCGTTATATCTTATGCAATTTGTGCCTATAGAATATTTCCACAAATGGCCATACACCCAAGATACTGTAACATGGAGATGTTTAAGAGGTTATGGAGATTTGGACTCAAAGTACAAATAGCGGGATTTTCTGAATTTATAAACAGGCAACTTGATAAGGTACTGCTAGGTTATTTCTTAAATGTAAGAGTAGTTGCCTTTTATGAGCTGGGTTCTAAGATGGCACTTACTGCTGGTAGTCTACCGTCAGTTCTTTTACAAGCGATAGAACCTGCCTCATCTGAACTGGATGCGGCCAAGGAGACAAAAGTTTTAAATAATCTTTACTCAAGAGGTACAAAATACATTGTATTTCTTACGTTTCCTCTCTCATTATTTGTTATTACAAACGCATTACCTATCATGCATTTCTGGATGGGTGAATCAGGATATGAAAAATCTGCATTGGTGATTCAGATTCTGACAATTGGTTATTCCTTTTTTCTGGTAAACAGTGTTGGCCGGATGATGGCAAGGGGTATGGGTGTGCCTCAATTTGAAATGGTTTCTGCCTTGATAATTCTGGGTCTGAATATTTCGCTCAGTATTACTCTCATAATCCTACTTGGTTTTATTGGAGCCTTAATAGGGACAAGTGTGTCTGCTGTTATAGGTTCATTATACTTTATGAATAGATTTCATAAACATATAAAGAGGACCATTAAATCTTTTCTGATAGGAGTATGCATGAAGCCCTTTTTTGCATGTGTTATTGCTATTTTAACGTCATTCACAATAGATTTCTTGTTTTATTTTCTTGCCTTTTCTCCTTCAGGAAGAACAGGCTATCTTATATACCTCAGTTTGAAAGGAATTATATTCTCAGGGACATATTTACTTTTTATTTTTACTGTCAAGTATCTTGATGAATATGATAAGGAGGTTTTCCTCTCGGCAATAAGACTTCCCCTCAGTAAGTTTGGGTTTATTAAAAGCAGTGATGAATAAAATATTTTATTAGAAGATTTAACAATAACGTTAATAGTCAAGTTAGAATTATGCCTTTTTATACAACAACAAAATATCTTATTTTTGATGAATACAAAGTGGGGGACATAAGCTTCGGAGATTTTTTATAAGAGTGGCACGTAACTTTATACCATTTAAGCTCCCACTTTCAAGAGTTTTTTATCTGGATTATTAATCCAAGCTTCTCGGGGTGGTTTTTTTGGTTTTGAAGGTCCTCTAACAAAGCGTTCAGGGTGTTTCTCGTAGGCTTTTGCCAGTGTAGTTTTTCTTTTCTCCAGGATTTCTTCTGTTTTTCCATTCCGAATGGTGGCAGGGGTTAGCATGGCGATTCCTGAGTGGTAATGCCGGTTATTGTACCACTCAAAAAATTCCCTGAGAAACTGTCTTGCTTCCTGGATTGAGCCAAATCTTTTTGGAAAAGTTCTGTTATATTTCAAGGTTTTAAACTGTGCTTCAGAATAGGGATTGTCGTT
>JACZYU010000044.1 GCA_022570935.1 Planctomycetota bacterium
CTTATGTTCAGGATGAGTGTGGGAAGTGGGGACAGCGTTACGGATTGAACGGACAGGACAAAGCCATTTACATTCAAGAGGATAATACTGCTTATGGGGCTATCATTCTTGCCAACTATTTATTGACCTGTTACTCTCGGAATGAGGAACCTGATGAGTTGGAAGACTATCTTAAAAGGATAAAAAAAGCAATCCAGTATGCCATTAAACATTTTTACAGGGAGGAAATATTCCTGTTCTTCTCGACAACAGGTATACATGAATCAGCTATTGAAAAGGGCTACAGCATCTGGGTAAATCACGTTTACATACTCTTCTTTAATCTTATTTTACAGTTAACTAAAAAATTCAACCTGAAAGACCTTTTTGCTGAAGAGCTTTCATTCAAGTGCAGGTTCAGCCAATCCGTTCACCGGCGTTTCATGCTCAGTAACCGGTTTGTCAGACGCATAACGAAGGAGGGAACATTTGATTTAAGGCCTGATGTGACCCTGTTAAGTCCGGTTTATTTCCAGTGTAAAGAAGAACGTTGTGATTGCTGTGTCCTGGGTGAGAATCCTGATATTATTACTAATTCTATTAACTTTATGGTAGAGAACCTCTGGGACCCTGAACTTGGTATGTTACAAAGGTATCTTCCTTTTACAGAAGACATAGAAACACATATTCATGCCGGAAACGGACCCTGGATCCAATATACAGCCATGCTGGCACAGTATTACTATAAAACAGGCGCAATTGAAAGAGGTGATACCATTCTTAACCAGATTGACAAGTATAGAACGAGTGAGGGATACATTCCTGAACATTTGAGTACGAAAAGAAGATTTGAAGAGTTTATCCGCCTTGAATGGGAAGTAGGTCTTGATGCAAAAAAAGAATTCCATCCTGAAATCTTAATTCCTAATCTCTCCTATGACTTTATTGTAGAGGAACTTTTCTTCATGAAGAAAAGTTACGATAAGATCAGGGCCGAAATTAAAGAAGAAAAGAAAACCGTTATACAATTTGCCGTACCGCTTATGTGGTCTCACGTAGAGTATGCAAATGCCCTAATCGCCAGGTATGAATACCAATCAACTAATAAGAAAGATACAGTAGACTTGGTAGCAGGAGCTAAAAGTTAAGTGCATTTCAAATAATCGCTCCAAATTCAACCTGAGTATAAAAGAACCTGGTATACAGTTATAATTAAAAAGGATTTCAGGTAAAAATGTTGGAAGAAATAAGAATAAAGAAAAGAAAAAAGATGAAACATAGATTGAGAGCGAGGATGAAAAAGCGAGTGTATATAATACTTGCAACAACATTTTTCGCCATTGGGATCGCCGCAATAATTAATTTTAACACCAACATCTACACTACCTTCGCTTCTTTTATGATTTACCTGGCAACTGGCATAGGATGTGTTTTCATTCTTTTTTTGTATATATTAAGGATAATAAAGGGAAGAAAACGGTTTATAAGATAAGTATGAAATGTCTTTGTGTAAAAGCAGCAACTAAGGAATGATACCATAGACAGTACGAGTTTCTTCCCAACCAAGTCGCCTTGATATATCCGAATAGTTATTCCCACCTGCATGTATTATCAAAAGGATGTCTTTTAAATCACTAACCTCACTCTTACATTTTAAAGTGTTTTACTTCCAATTACCTTCGGCATCTCGTACTTTTTTGCAGGAAGGGCAGACAGGAAGTAAACCGGATAATGATGTGATCTTAGGAAGTGCACCCTGTAGTTCTTCAATTAACCGCATTCTCTCTTTTTCTATCCTGTATTTGTACATTGCAATTTCGATTGATATTTTCAAGTCTTCATTTACGAAAGGCTTGACAATATACCCGAAAGGTACTGTTATGCTTGCCCGTTCCAGAATCTTTTCATCGGTATAGGCCGTGAGATAGATAATGGGAATATTGAAGCGGGAGCGGATTTCATTAGCCGCCTGTATCCCGTCCATTTCTCCTTCAAGCACAATATCCATCAATACTAAATCAGGCTTATCCTTCTCCGCATTTTGAATTGCCTCCTCTCCTGAAGATGACATAGAGGTCACAGTATATTCAAAACTCTGCAAAACCATCTTTATCTCTTCAGCGACCGTCCATTCATCTTCAACAATCATTATTCTTGCCTTTGCCATAGTATGTTCCATTCTTACCGGATATTTATAATTGTTAAACAGTTATTGTACTAAAAAAATCCAGGTTGACAACCATATATCAATTTTTATCCGCTGATTTAGAGTGTTTTAAGATACTTGTTAAAATTAGGGATAGAATGCTTAGTATGACAAAAATAATGAAGCCAAGAGCATATCCAATTTCACCAAAGGCTTTAACAAATACAGCCATCGAAGGAGGAATAATAAAACCACCAAATGCTCCCAGGCCTCCAACCCATCCGGCAGCTCCGCCAATTGCTTTAGGTATTTCTTGAGGGACAAGCTTAAATACAGATGCATTGCCAAATCCCATGCCTATTGCCAAAAGTACCTCTGCAAAAACTGAAATATTAATATTTCTAGAAAAAATCATTATGACAGCGCCGACAATCATTATAGTAAGAGATAAAAAAAGCGTATTCGTTCCTCCTAATTTATCAGATATAATTCCTCCAACCACACGCGATAGTGCGGCGAGGATTGAATACAAAGCTGTTAATAGACCGGCAGTAATTATTGTGACTTTATAAAAAGAACTCCAAAAAGTTGGGAGCCAGGCTGTAAGGGCTATAAAGCCTCCAAAAGTTGTGAAGTAAATAGCTACAAGAACCCAAGTCTTCCAAATATTCCCGGATAATTTTAAATCTGTAATAATTGATTTTAAATTACTAGCCGGAAAAAGAGTCTGCCCTTTTTTTATTGCAATTTGTTTAGCTTCTTCAGCAGGATATCCTTGTTTTAAAAGCTGAAAATACCAGGCATCTTTACCCATAAAAAAATAAATAATAGTACCTGCAGAAAGGAAAAGAAGCCATAGAAGATAAGAACCGCCTAAGCCTAATGTGGCAAGAGTCACAGGCAACAAAAAGGAAAATATTCCAGGAGCAAGATTTCCAAGCCCTGCGTAGATCCCGAGTTCTTTTCCCTCATGTGCTTGATCAAACCAATATGAAACCTGACCAATACCAACAGAAAATGTTGCAATGCCACATCCACACAATAAACCCAGCAACAAAAGAATAGGGTAAAAGCCAGGTGTAAGGTTATGAGGATAATAAATATTTATGATTAGAGAGAGGCCCATCATTCCTATTATTGAAAGAATAAGGAGAATAATGAATGGTTTTTTTCCTCCCTTTATGTCAACCCAGGCAGAAAAGGGGATTCGTAAAAGTGAACCGGATAAAGAAGGCATAGCCACCAACAATGCAATCATCAAAGGACTCAATTCCATAACTTCTTTAAACTTGATTGCAGTAGGGCCAAAAAGGGAAACTGCAGCAAACCCAATAAAAAAACCTAAAGTTGCACCCCATAAGCCTTGTTGAGGATTACCTTTTGTCAAATACTCCATTTTGTCAAATTGTGTTTTGTTTTAAGATCCTCATTATCACGAATTTCGAACACTTTATGTTAAATATATCAGATGACGGGACTATTGCAAGTGGGTTTTCTTTTAATATTCTTTTAATATCAATTGATTTATTCAGAAATAATAATAAGATTAAATTAAGGAATAGCAATAGTGAAAGTAGGTTTTACTTGAAATTGATCATAAGAACAAATTGGGCTGAAATTTTAAAAAAAATTTTTCCAGAAAAGACAAAAATAAAAATCGGCTTCCTTAATATTCCTTTTCATGCGATGTTCGTTCACTTCCCAATCGCCCTCTACACTGCAGCGGTTTTCTTTCTTTTCCTTGCCCTGTTGTCGGATAAGGATTCATTCCGCAATTCATATTTTTACCTCATGATAATGGCAACTCTTTTTACGCCGATTTCCCATTTTACTGGAATCCTTGAGTGGAAAAAGAAATACAGGGGTGTAAGAACACATATCTTCATTAACAAAAACCGTTACGGTCTAATTTTGATTTTAGTTGGGGGAGTATGTACCACCTGGTACTGGTTTTACCCCGGGATACTGGACAATACAGGTGTCCTCAATATCGTATTCATTATTTTAAACATTTTCATCTTACCACTTGTCGGTTATCTGGGGCATTTGGGTGGCAAGCTTGTTTACGGACTGCCTCATTGAAAAACTGTCAGGATTTCTTATCTTATTAATTAAGGAGGGTGATCTATGAAGAATCAAATTAAAAGTTTACGGGAACGAATTAAAGAGATGGAAAAAATAGTAGAAGTATTGATCATTGCAATTCCTAAGGAAGAGTCAAGTTACAAATTTTACTTGGAACTTGCAAATTCCATAGAACATGAGGGTAGCAGAAGGATGTTCATTAAAGTTGCTAACCAGGAGCTTGCTCACAAAGGTATGTTGGAAATGGAGTTGAAAAAGCTGCAGCATGAGATAGCCGGTTTAAAGTCTGAAAGGTAGCATATACACAGTATGGAACTCTTCTATACAGAGTGCATCACGGAGTTCTTGTATTAGTTTTTCTTTCTTCTTCGGACTTGTGTTTGTAAAGAGCTATCTCAATTGCTATTTTCAAGTCTTCATCTATAAAAGGCTTGACGATATATCCGGACGGTTCTGTTATTTTTGCCCGCTCCAGTATCTTCTCATCGGCATAAGCGGTGAGATATATAATAGGAATGTTGAAACGGTTGCGAATTTCATTTGCCGCTTCAATTCCATCCATTTCACCTTCCAGTACGATATCCATCAGTACTAAATCAGGCTTATCCTTTTCCGCATTTTTAATAGCTTCATCTCCTGAAGACGAGATAGAGGTTTCCGTATATCCCAGACGCCCCAAAATCATTTTTATATCTTCAGCGACTATCCATTCATCTTCAACAATCATTATCATTACCTTTGCCATAGTTTGTTACTTTCTTACCGGAAAAACATAAATACCGCTATCCTTTTTATATTATTGTTTAATTGCTATTGTACAAAAAAAAACGAGTTTGGCAATCATCTATCAATATATTTCCTCCGATTTTACAGGTAATTTGTAAACCTGCATTTAGTCTCTAATCCTGTCTTTATAGTTTCTTTCTTTAAAAATAATCCGAAATTCAGTTCCGTTCTCTCTGTTTATGTTAACTCTACCATGAAGCGAACGCTCAGTTAAATTGGTTATCAGCCGTAAGCCCAGTGATTCAGCCTTTTTAATATCCAGTGATTCAGGCATACCAACGCCATTGTCACTGACGACTAATTCCATCTCACCATCGTTTAGTGTGCAGAGAGATATCCTGATTTCGCCATCTCTGCCCTCAGGAAATGCATGTTTGAGACAATTGGTAACCAGTTCATTAACAATCAGACCGCTGTTAATGGCAGTATCAATCCCCAGGGAAATGTTTTCAATATCCATCTTAAGCACAATCCTGGAAGAACTCACTTTGTAAGAGGTAAACAGACCATTTACCAGGTTCTTAATATAATCATTAAATTCAACATTTGCAAAATCTTTAGACCGGTACAATTTCTCGTGAATGAGAGCCATCACCTTAATTCGATTCTGGCTCTCTTTGGCCATTTCTATTGCCTGATCATCCTTACGGTATCTGGATTGAAGGCTGATAAGGCTTGAGATAACCTGTAAGTTGTTTTTGACTCGATGATGGATCTCCCGCAGAAGCATTTCTTTTTCTTTGAGAGAAGATTCTGTCCTGGCTGCCTCCTTCTGAAGGGCATCCATTACCCAATTATAATGTTCGGCAATCTGTCCGACTTCCGTGAACGGTTCTACCGGTACGCGGAGGCTCAAGTCTCCGGTCCTGGCCTGGCTGTCCATTGTCCTGAACATGTCTAGGAGCTCTGTAGTAGCTCCATGTTCTGAGACGTTAAGGCCAATACGTTCATCTTCCTTTGTAACTCGCAAAGGGAGGAACCGGTTGATTAATAAAAACAGAGGGTAACATGTTCCGAATGTCCACAAAAGGCATACGCCTATGCCTATCGCCTGAATCAAGAGTTGCTCCCCACGGTTTAAGCCTGTATTCAAGAGTTCCGCCCTGCCAAAAATAGCAACCGCCAGTGTACCCCATATACCGGCGCCCAGGTGAACGGGAACGGCGCCCACGGCATCATCAATGTGTAAATATTCTAAAAGATAGTTTACACCGAGCATTACGATGCCGCCAATTGCACCGATAGCCAGGGCGTTTACTGTGCTGACTGCATGTGCGGAAGCGGTGATGGCCACAAGACCTGCTAATGATCCAAAAATTACGAGTTCCGCATCAGCTTGCTTCTTAATTATCCATCCTACTGTAAGTGTAACCATAGTCCCTGATGCACCGGCCAGAAATGTATTTGTGATAATGCCTGCAACCTGTTCGTTTAATGCAAGAGTACTGCCACCATTGAATCCGAACCAACCTATCCACAGCAGTAACACACCGAGTACCGATAAGGGAAGGTTGCTGCCATGGATCTTCATGTGAGCTCCAACAGGAGGGAAGCGTCCCTTGCGTGGGCCGATAACCAGTAATGCTGCCAGTGCAACCCATCCTCCTACGCTATGTACTACGGTAGAGCCTGCGAAATCTACAAAGCCCATCATCCCCAGCCAGCCGGAGGATGTTCCGACTTGAATACCGTTCCAAACCCAATGTCCAAAGATCGGGTATATCAGGCCGGCTAGAATAATCGATACAATAATGTAGCTCTTGAATCGTAATCGTTCTGCTGTTGCACCGGAAACAATAGTAACTGCCGTAGCACAGAACATAATCTCAAACAGAAAGAATGTGTTAGACCATGAACCTTCGTCAAGAGATAAAAAGAACCCCTCGGATCCGATCCATCCAATAGCGGATGTCCCAAACATCAACGCAAAGCCAAATGCCCAGAACAAGATGGTAGAGATTCCAAAGTCGGTAAGATTTTTTATTGCAACGTTTATGCTGTTCTTTGATCGCGTCAGACCGGATTCAAGGCACGTAAATCCGGCTTGCATAAGAAATACCAGGCCGGCACATATCAAGACCCAGAAAATATCTATTAGCGTTTTATCCATAATTAGCATTATTGTAGATTATAATAGTGATAGTGTAAACGACTAACTGGCGCACTTTTCGTCTTTGTATTTTTTCTGATTTTGTACCAGACGACGATTAGAAGACGGCACAAAATCAGAAACAATTAATCCGAACGGCAGGGGTATATCAGGAAAATTGTTATATTAGCATGAATAAAACATTCCTTAATTCTGCCATCCTGCAACCATATTGTTTGCAGCAGGCAAATTTGATTCTAATGTTCAGGCTTGCGCTATGAGCCTGAGTTGTTCCGGTGTTAAGAACCAGCGAAAAACACCTGTGTGTGAGAATGGCTGGTCAACGTCAATCCGGCAGACTGCGCCGGCTTCAAAATACAATGAGATTTGTGTGTTCTCGCTCAGTAACTCTGAAACAAGTTTTCCAAGTAAAGGCAGGTGGCCTGCGAGCATAATATTATTCTTCTCTGTAAAGTTATTCAGGTATGAAGTTGTATCTTTCGGAGACGCCGTAGGTTCCAGCGTTTCAGTGACTTTGATTTCATCCTTTGGATATCCCGCTTCCTCGGCTATGATTTCTGCCGTTTGACGGGCACGTACCTTGGGACTACTGATTACGAGATCAAACTTGATGTCTAATTGCCTTAAAGCCCTTCCAGACAAGTGACATTGATCAAGGCCATCTTTGTTAAGATGCCTTTCAGGATCATCCTCTTTTGTGTGAGCCGCTCCATGCCTAACCAGGTAAATTTCCATTTTGGATCAGATTTGCAATAAATTTAAATATGGATTCAGGGGTTTCACAATTCCAGAGTTCATAAATTTCTCGAAATTATTAATTGCAACTGGTTCAGATAAAAGTGTCAGTCTAATGCATTGGATATTGACACTCCGGCAACGCTGCCAATAATGTCCCAAAAAAGGTCCTTATAGCTCCAATCATTACGTTTGACCTCATCATTGATTTCTTTAGCGATGCCGCATGAACTTGAGAATGAAAAAGCTATTATGCTTGCATCGTCCTTGTCCGCCTCTCCTGCTCTCGCTATTGAATATGTCAGTGCTCCAATCAGGAAGGAAGCTGAAAAATGTTGTGCTTTATCTTTTGCAAACCATTCATCTGTTTTTGCTGCACGGGGTGATGTAGTTTTCTGATGTGCTGTACACCCTGAAAAACATATTAATAATACTATTAGAAAAAGCCTATATTTTTGTTTGGCAGTCAGAATCATAGATGATTAAATGATCAAACATTTTTTTCTTTGAAATCATCATCTTTCAGGACTACGTCAATCCTGGTTAACAAATCCTGACAAAATTCTTTTTCTAATTCACTCTTGCCCAGGATAGATGCAAGTATTGCTGTTTCTTCTTTGTTAAGGCCGATTGTTACTTCCGGTAAGACCCTTCTTCTATCAACAACTCTCATAAAAATACTCCTTAATTTACTTTTAAATAAGTTTATCCTAAATCGTAAATCTCAGATCGTCAATCATAAATCTTACGATACGACTTGCTTAGATCAGGCTTATGGCAGAATTGCCCATATCCTCGCTTGTCCGCCTGAACCTCCTTCAATCTTTATTGGTGCTATTATGATCATTGTCCCTTTTGGTGGAAGCTTATCAAGATTAGCCACGTTTTCCAATATATATTTGCCGGCGCTATTAAAAATGTGATGAACTGCAAAATCAGATGACATTCCATTATCAGCGCTTAGAGTATCTATCCCAATTCCCTTTACGTCTCTTTTTTCAACTAGAAATCTTGCTGCGTCCCTGGAAAAGCCTGGAAAATGGAGATTTCCGACCTTATCAGCATTCTTATATTTATCGTAATTGTTCCACTTTTTCCACCAACCTGTATTAAGAAGTACAATAGACCCGCCTTGAACTGAACCATTTAATTCTTCCCAAGAAATAATATCTTCAATAGTAAGTTCATAATCTGCATTATGTTCTACATGTTCAGATATATCTATAACAGATGCAGGGCCAATAAGGTTTTCCAGTTTAAGCTTATCAACGGATGGCTGATTGGATTCAAAATGATTTGGAGCATCTATGTGTGTGCCCAGGTGTTCCGGTGTAGAGTACACGCCGGAAAAAACTCCGTCATTTTCCAGAGTTGCTACCGTTTTGTATTTAAATGAGGAATACGATGGACCGGGCCAATAGGCATTGTCTTGATTCAATGGATAGGTCAGGTCTATTATCGTATACTTACCATCCATTATATCATTAAGGTTGGTAGGGGAATCAGCTAAATAACTATGACACGAAGAAAATAACAATATTATCAGTATTAATGATATTTTAACTAACAATTTCTGTTTAAATAAATTCATATTACTTTAAATGAAAAAGGCTTTGAATTCCCTGAGAAAGCTAGGGAGTTATCCCTCCAATATGAGAGAGTATCCGGATTTATATTCATCACCCATTATGCAATGAAATGGAATGAAGTTTAAACCTCTCCCTTTTCAGTTTAAGGTTATATTTAAAAAATAAATATTTCAATCTTTTTATTAAATTATTTTTATGTTCTTTGATAAAAGACCTTTGATTTATTTTATATTGACCACCTCTGATATTGCTGTTAGAATCAAAAAACTGACTTTTAATAGTTACCAGAAATGAGCTTTACAGAGTAATTATGCCGAAAATTATGCTTTTTAAAAATATATTAATATTTTTCCTGCCTATTGTATTCCTTGTTGCTTCCGGTTGTAAGGGATTGCAGAAACCCGGCGAATTTGTCGAGTCATTAAGGAATCCCACCTCTTTTCCAGAGATATTTTTACCTGAAATAAAGAATATTGATGAAATTATAAATGAAAAACCCCTTGCGGAAGATGAGAACATTATGATTATTCCAATAGGCAAAGACAAAAGTTCCAGTATATACCTTTTCCAAATCAGAGAGAATGCAGAGATGGATGCACATTATCATAAGTCCCATGATGTGATAATGTACATTAAGAAAGGGAGTGGTATAGTGGAACTTAATGGTACGCGCCATAATGTAAAAGAAGGTATGATGGTGGTAATTCCGAGATTGAGTGTACACAGATTTATTAATACTGGAGAAGTGACAAACATTACTGTTTCAATATTTTCTCCTCTCTTTGAAGGCAATGATGTAATAGAATTTAGAGAATCTGTCGGCATTAAAAAGAAGAAGAAAACTATATACGATAAAGCTATGGCGAAGTCCAGGAAAGAAATGAAGAAGGAGGCTGGAGGGGATAAGAAATGGTTTGGTTTATTGGGTAAGGATGAAGAACAAGTAGCGCCTGGCAAAGAAGAAGAGAGGCAATCAGGCGACGTGATTGAAGAAGAACAAAAGATTCTGGTCTTAACAGAAGAAGGAAAACAAAAAATTAGAGATGCAAGGAAGAAGGTTAAGAAAGAAGAAAAAGCGGTAATTGACAGGATTGTTCTAGATGAAAAACTTAAAATATTGCTGAAATTAAAAGATGAAGGATTAATTAGTCAGGAAGAATTTGAAGCTAAAAAAGCTGAAGTAATCAGTGAGAGTGGATTGAAGGATTGAAGGATTTAGGAATTCAGGAATTCAGGAATTAAAGGATTGAGGGGATTATTTGAAGATAATTTTAACAAATGATGATGGCATATACTCACCGGGCATTTTGACTCTAAAAAAGGAGCTGATGTCATTTGGTTCTGTTACGGTTGTGGCACCGGATGTGCAGAAAAGTGGTGTTGGGCATTCGATAACCTTCAGCCATCCTTTGAGAGTGAGGGATGTATCTATAAATGGTGATTTTATCGGGTATGGAATCGACGGTTCACCGGCAGATTGTGTCAAACTTGCGGTGAGAGAGATAATGAAGGAGAAGTCAGACCTGTTGGTATCCGGTATTAATATAGGCGCTAATGTTGGCATTAATGTATTATATTCCGGGACAGTTGCCGCAGCTATAGAAGGAGCTCTTTTAGGTATTCCATCTGTGGCAATTTCTCTGGAGATTTCAGAATCTTCACCTGATATCCATGGGGCTGCTGAGATAGCAAAAAATATAATTGCGCATATAATCAATAAAGAATTACCAAGAGGGACTTTACTCAATGTAAATATTCCTCATATATCGAAGGATAAGATTAAGGGGATAAAGATTACTAAACAATTCTCCGGTGATTTTGATGAACACTATGATAGAAGAACTGATCCGCGTGGAGTGGCCTATTACTGGCTGGCAGGAACCGGCTGGCCAAAAATAGATGTAGTTGGTACCGATATGCATGCGCTTAAAGACGGTTATATCTCTATAACCCCGCTCAGATACGATCTGACAGATAATGCTTTTCTTGAAGAGGTAGAGGCATGGGGGTGGAATAAATAGTATATACGCATAGTGATTGTTTGAATGGCATCAGCAAATTAGGCATTATTAATTATGTTTCTGACCTGACTTATAGTAGTAAAACACCTCACAACTATCATAAGCCTTTAGGAAGTCTGTATTAATCTAACAGTTTTTAAATTCCACGATTGTCTTTCAATCTCCTTTTGCATTATATGTACCACACAGGTTGCGCAGGTTCTTCTATAGCTTTCTTGATTAATAGATGTATTTCCATGCGGTTTCAATTATCCAAAACCCCGCTGAGCGTGGCAAAACTGACTAAGCTAAGCTCAGCTTTGGCTTAGTTCAGTTGATTGAACATGAACTTTCTGCGCAGGATAGAAGTCGTACCGAAGGCAGATCCCTCCTGAGGCGGGTCTGTGGATTGTTTCAGGGTCGTCCTCCCGCCAGGAGCGGATCTTGAAGCTGCCCACAGGGTCGTCCTCAGGCGACAGCCTAAGGCGTGACCTGAACCGGCCAAGTTTAAAAAAGGGTGTGTAAATGAACTATGAAGAAATGACAAAGGCTGAGTTGATTAATGAACTCGAGTCTATTAAGTCAAAACTGGAAGTTGCCGATGTTTCAGGAAAAGCTACAGACACTACCGGGCGTAAACATGTGGATAGTGAACTAATTTCACGCATCCGCCAGCAGGAAATCGTAGTTCATCTGGGACATAAAGCCCTGCATGACGGAGACATAATATCCTTGATGAACGAGGCGGTAAAGGCAATTGCTGATATATTAGATAATAAATACTGCAAGATTCTTGAGCTAATGCCTGACGGCAAGACATTTCTGCTACGGGCTGGTGTAGGTTGGAAGAAAGGTCTTGTCGGACATGCCACAGTCCCTGCCGAGCCACTTTCACAGGCAGGTTATACGTTACAATCAAGAAAACCGGTAATAGTCGATGATATGAAAACCGAGACGCGTTTCTCCTGCCCATTGCTTTTACACGAACATAATGTAGTCAGTGGTATGAGTGTGGTCATTCAAGGACAGAAAGATCCATGGGGGTTGTTAGGTACACATACAACCAGGCACACATCCTATAGTAAGAATGACATTAATTTCCTACAGGCTGTGGCAAATATTCTGGCAGGTGCAATAGCACGTAGGGAGGCAGAGGACACACTAAAGGAATCTGAAGAAAAATATCACAAGTTAGTGGAAAGTGCAAACGATGCCATCTTTGTCGCTGATGCAGAAACAGGGATTATAATTGATGTAAATAAACGGGCAGAGCAAATGATAGGTCTGCCTGCAGAGAAGATCATTGGTATACACCAGACTTTATTACACCCACCAGAGGAGACTGAATTTTACAAAAGAGTCTTTGAAGATCACATTCAGAGTGGAAAGGCAATTATAAAAGGCCTCATTGTATGCAACAAGGGGGGCGGCAGAATTCCTGTAGAAATCAGTGCAAGTATTACAGAGTTGAAAGGGCGAAAAATCATTCAGGGCATTTTTCGTGATATGACAGAGCATGTACAGGCGGAAGAGGAGTTGAAGAAATATAAAATATTATTCGACAATATAACTGACCTTGCATATATATGTGATACAAAAGGAAACGTTTTATACGTTAATAAAGTTTTCCAGAAATTATCAGGTCACAAACCGGAGGAATTTATTGGGAAATCGTTTGCACCGCTTTTTGACGGTGAAAACCTGAAGAAGGCAATGGAATTATATACAAGGACATTGAAAGGTGAAACCCCTCGGCAAGAGGTATATTTTAAAGATACTGGAATATTATGCGAATATAAGAACCTGCCGTTACGGGACAAAAATGGGAACATAATTGGAGTTATTGGTATTGCACGAGACATTACAGAGCGTAGAAAGGCAGATGAGAAATTACGTGAGCAAACAAAGGCTTTAGAGCAAAAGAATATTGCCCTCAGTGAAATTCTTGGGCAGATCGAGCTTGAAAAGAAACAGATAAAAGACAATGTAATAGCCAATGCAGAAAACCTGCTATTGCCTGTTATACAAAAGCTCAGGTTAAAAGGGGAATCACGAAAGTATGTGCAATTACTGCTAAATAACTTGCAAGAGTTAACGTCCTCATTCGGCACAAAACTGACCTTAAAAGAATCGAAATTAACTTCCAGAGAAATAGAAGTCTGCAATATGATTAAAAATGGCCTTGCAAGCAAAGAGATAGCCAGTCTTTTAAATATTTCACTCCGAACTGCAGAAAAGCATCGTATCAATATTAGAAGAAAATTAGGTATCATTAAAAAAGATATCAACCTGGCCTCATTCCTGAAAACATTTTAACCAGCCATTCCTTCACTCCATATACTACGTACTTTTCATACGCATATCGTACTCATTCATGCCATGTTGCTTGTGGATGATATTGTGTAATAATGTGATAAAAGGTCTCATTAAAAGAAATGTTTGAATGGAACGAAAAATTTAGTGTGAATGTGGTATCAATCGATGTGGAACACAAAAAACTCATTGACATTATTAACAAAGCAGATTCTAAGAGTGCCATCATTTTATAAACTGGCTTGTGAGTTAGAAGCGTAAGCAGGGGGGCGGCGGTGGAAGAAAAGAAGATTATACTTGTTGAAGATGACCCAGACCACGCAGATTTAATTGCAGAAGTTCTTGATGATGAAGGTATAGAAAGGAACGTTATACTGGTGCGGGATGGTATGGACGCTATAGACTGTTTTCAGGAACTTAGTGCTAAGTGGAATGGGCAGATGGAACATAGAATCAGGATGATTTTGTTAGACCTTAATTTGCCAAAAATTGATGGGATGGATATTCTTAAATTTCTAAAAAAGAATCCCAGGTATAGTAAAATACCTGTAGTTATTTTATCAACAAGTTCTGATGAAGGAACTATTAATGAAGCGTATAAGAATGGGGCTGACGATTTTTTGACCAAGCCTCTTTCTTATGAAGAATTTGTCGTAAAATTAAAGGGTCTGAAAGAACAATACTGAGGTGTGGTCTTTGCCTTATTCACAAGGGGAAAAAGATCTTTCCTGACTGCATTGTTCATTTGAGGAGATATTTGACTGGCAATCAAAGTGTCATCATAGTTTATACAATGTCTAAATGAATCATATTTATCTTCTTTTCTCGATATCGGATCAAGGCTTTCTATTTCTTTTAGCCTATTAATCCTTGCCAAAGCCCATTTTGGTATATTAGTTCCTTTTTTTTGAAATTTGATCAATTCAGATAATTGCCAAAAGAGAGCTACTTCACTTTCAATCTCTCCATAGGAGTTTGCTACTAAACCTAAAGATGGTGGTTCACCTCCTGAATCAATTGATATAATCCATTCATGATGAATATCAGTTAATGTTTCTAATAGGTAATCAATATCATCCATCTTAAAGAGTTTTCTTAATGTTTAGTTAAATCTAGCATAACGTTTAGTATGACTTGCGCCGGCCCGCTGTTGTATTAGGCGTCAAGTCGATACTTTTGTTATGTGCAGATTCATGGCAAAATTGTTAAATTGCAGAAGTGTAAATATGCACTTCTTCATCAAGTCGATTCTTTAATCTATCTTTTTCTAATTCAAGAACGTATCTTGCCTGAAGATTTATCCAAAACCTTTCTGAAAGACCAAAAAACTTTGATAGCCTTAAAGCTGTATCTGGAGTTATAGAACGTTTCCCCTGTACAATCTCATTTATTCTGCGTGCGGGTACATTAATATCTTTAGCCAACCTGTACTGACTAATACCCATGGGTTTGAGAAATTCTTCCATCAAAATTTCACCCGGATGAATTGGATCTAATATCTTTTTTGCCATCGTTGCCTCCTAATGATAATCTACTATTTCAACGTTGTAAGCATCTCCTCCACGCCATTCAAAGCATATACGCCACTGATCATTAATACGGATACTATATTGCCCCTTCCTGTCTTTCGATAGTTTTTCAAGATGATTGTTCGGTGGTATACGTAAATCCATCAGGATTTCAGCGCCTTCAAGTATTTCCAGTTTTCTTCGGGCGGTTTTTTGTATATCCTGCGGAAGGTTGAGTGATATTCTACGATTGAATATTTTCTCTGTTTCTTTGCAAGCAAAGTTTTTAATCATTTATTAGATAGTATTGCATCTCGTTAATAATGTCAAGCGTTATTATAGCTTCTTTCACATAACGTTTTTGTATAAGCTACCACCACCTATGCGAGCCAAAAGTAACTAGCGTGAGTTTACTATGCAAACGAGCCTAAGTCTCTATAAAATCTGTGTATTATTAGAGTTAAGTATAATATTAATTGTATACACCAACACCATTAAATTTTAGCCGATTATTGTGTATATCTTTAATCTCTAATGCATTAATTATAGATTCTTCTTCAACATGCATTTCTTCCAACTTATATGTTGCTTTGATCTTTC
>JACZYU010000190.1 GCA_022570935.1 Planctomycetota bacterium
TTTAGTTTGTCTTTTTTCTTTATTACAAGTGACATTTTACACCTCCAGTTCTTTTATTTCTTTTCTCTTTTAGCACACCTTCATGTTCTTCGTGGCTAATAACCGCTATGTTTTCTATTGTTTTTTACCTTTAAGTTCAGCCATTTTTTCAAAAAGACGCTTACGCATCTGATATAGAGATGACCATTCTATTAAATTCATATCATCACCTGTCTTGCCTTTCTTAAACTCCTTGAAGAAAACCGATGAATCTCTTTTGTATTTACGTTCATATTTCTTTAGCTCTCTATTCAATCTCTTAATTTCTTCTTCGTAATTTTGAATCTTATAATCAAGCATTTTTGAGATAGACTGAGAGAAGAAAGTATCCTCTCCATGTTTCTGTATAAATTTCTCCAGATTCTTAACCTTTGCTAATGTCTGCTCCATTATATTCACCTCCTATTTTCAAGTTTCCATACCTATAAAACAATTATTTATTGCTATAAGATTAATAAGAAAATGCTGTTAAGGATTTATCAGATAGATGAATAGCAGCATCAACCATATAGTGTCAAAGAACCCACTTTAGATTTGATTATTGTAACTTTGTGAGAATCTAATGTAAATCTTTGTTTTTTAACTTATTTATACGTCAATAAAAGAAAAGTAGGTTTGTTTTGAATAACAATAAAGATTTTTCCGTCTTTATCTATCTCCTCTATAAATACTTTCCATGCATTCAACTAATTTCCCTATACAATCCAGTTATTTGATATACCGTTGATATCAATTAACGTCTCAATGGCTAGATAAATATATTCTGGTGTTCTTTAAAGGAACTTTTATGAACACCGGCTATCATAAAGATACTTGTGAGATTATCCGTCATATGAACCTCGCAAGCCTCAGCAGGCCTCCAGCGCGTGTTTTGGCCATTGATGAGATGATAGGAAATTTAATAGGAAGATTAGAATAAATTACGACAAAAATCCAAATTTTACTTGATATTAAAAGTAGGTGAAATACCTCTTTACTTTTTTTTGACTTTGTGTAATGTGTTTTATATCAAAAAAAAAGGAAGACATAAGCTGTAACTTATGCCTTCCGAATCATTATTCCCATTCACCAATGAAAAAGAATAATATCTATAGATTTCCCATAATAGTTAATAAATCTGATTTATCAACAAAAAAAGCTATGTTGAGGACGTGTACACCACGCCCGGAAATACAGCTCTTTTTTGTTGCTCGGAGCTATAGACTTGATACTAAGAAACAACTGAACATCGTAAGTCGTAACTGTTATTGTTAACTTTTAATAATAAATCAGCGAGACACCTGCCCCCGTCCGCACCGGCACGGGCGAGCGACATGACTTTTGGCGGGGCGAGAGCTGATTTATCACTTGAATAATTTCACTACAACAATTATTATTGAGCGATTTTATATAATATGCCATCGTAGACGAAGGCCATGCCAGTCGCCTGAGGACGACCCTGTGGGCAACTCACAGATCCGACTCGGTCGGGAGGTCGTGCCCGAGGCAGATCCGCCTATGGCGTGACAGGTCAGTCCTTCGGCACGACTTTAGCCTGAGTTTCTCAATATTTTTGATGGGATCACGTAAG
The DNA here is from genome assembly GCA_022570935.1 of Planctomycetota bacterium. Classification (GTDB taxonomy): domain Bacteria; phylum Planctomycetota; class Brocadiia; order Brocadiales; family Scalinduaceae; genus Scalindua. The sequence goes on from JACZYU010000190.1 coordinate 1,610, forward strand.
TTACGCCCGCCTAGGCGGGCGGTTACAAAATCGCTCAATTTAGGATGAAAATATATGAAGTGGTACGCAGTCCATACACGGTCAAGGCATGAAAAACAGGTAGACCTGTTTTTAAGCGAAAGAGGGATAGAGACATTTCTTCCCCTTGTCCACACTCTCAGCCGGAGGAGAGACCGGAAGAAGTATGTTGATATACCCCTTTTTCCCGGATACATGTTTGTTTGTACGGACAAAGAGCGTCTATCTGATGTTAAATATACGAGGGGTGTGACAAGGATAATTGGTACTGATTTGGACGCACCTACACCAATACCGGATAAGCAGATTCTGGATATAAAGTCGATTATGGAAACCGATGTCAAAATGGATCCATTTCCATACCTTAAAAAAGGTAGAATGGTGAGGGTAAAGGCAGGGCCGCTAAAAGGGATGGAAGGGATCCTTGTTGAAAGGAAGGGTCATTATAAGCTTGTGATACGTATTGATCTTCTCCAAAAAGGTGTTGCTGCCGAAGTGTATATTTCCGATATAGAGCCAATATAATCTCTATAAAAGCAAAGTTAGACAGCATAAACTAAAGGAAACCATAGCGGACTAAATAAGAAATGACATATTTAATAACAGGGGCTGCAGGCTTCATAGGTTTTCATCTATCCAAACGTTTACTTGCACAGGGGAAAAGTGTAGTTGGGATTGACAACCTTAGCGATTATTATGATGTTAATCTGAAGAAAACGAGGCTACGTGAACTTGAAGAAAACTCAGAGTTTACTTTCTATAAATTGGATTTGGTAGACCGTGAAGGAGTTGAAAACCTTTTTTCTGAAAACAAGTTTGATTATGTTGTCAATCTGGCTGCGCAAGCCGGTGTGAGGTACTCACTGACAAATCCTCATGCCTATATAGATTGCAATATTGTAGGATTCTTAAATATACTTGAGGGGTGCAGGCACAACGATGTTAAGCATCTTGTATTCGCTTCTTCAAGCTCTGTTTATGGAGCCAATACAAATATGCCGTTCTCGGTGCATCATAACGTAGACCACCCTGTTTCTCTTTATGCCGCTACAAAGAAGTCAAATGAACTTATGGCCCATACTTATTCAAGTTTATACAAATTGCCGTGTACGGGAATCAGGTTCTTCACTGTCTACGGTCCACTGGGACGGCCTGATATGGCGCTGTTTCTGTTTACCAGGGCAATACTGGAAAATAAACCAATCGACGTCTTTAACCATGGCAAGATGAAAAGAGATTTTACTTATATAGATGATATAGTAGAAGGCGTGGTCAGGTTGATCGATAAGGTTCCTGAACCAGATCCTGATTGGAACGGTGACAATCCGGACTCTGCGACGAGTTATGCACCATATAGGATATACAATATTGGAAACAACAATCCTGTTGAGCTCATGAAGTTTATCGAGGTATTAGAGGATTGCCTGGGAAAAAAAGCAAAGAAGAATCTCTTGCCAATCCAACCAGGTGATGTACCTGAGACATATGCAGACGTGGATGATCTAGCTGAGGATGTAGGCTTTAAGCCTGCTACACCAATTGAGGAAGGAATTAAAAAATTTGTGGAGTGGTATCGGGAGTATTACGGATAAGCCGGAAAATAGTGTCAGGTCTAGACGTCATACATAAGATTAGATATATTTCTTTTCTCTTGACATTGTTTGAGAAGGGTTGTTAAATGCGAAAGAGTCACAATGTATCAGTTAGGTTGAATACATGCTTAACGAGGAGCCAAATAACCTTAATTATCTGGAGAGAACATATGCTTCAGGCACGTCCTTTGTCCGCATCATATTTCAAGCGTTAAATTCACGTACATTTCAATATGGGATTCCAGTTTTGGAAAGGAGAAATAACATGGAAGTTATTCGTAAAGTTTGTTTTGCATTTATGCTTGTAGCCTTAATATCATTTGTTGGCGGGTTGGCTAGCGCGGAAGATAATGCAAAGATAAATATTAACACAGCAACGATCGAGGAATTAACCACATTACAGGGTATTGGCGAAAAAAAGGCTAAATCAATAGTTGAACATCGCGAGAAAGCAGGCTCTTTTGCCACAATTGAAGACTTGAAGGATGTAAAAGGTGTAGGAGATAAAATATTTAATAAAATCAAGGATCAGATTGTGGTTGAATAGCTCTCATATTTTAGTATGTATTACGTTTAAGTGGAAATTGAACTACTTTTACTTCCCTTAGAATATCATAATACTTTTCGTGCAAAACCAGGAATCCCATATATTTCTTTTGCTTTGCCTAAAAGTAGTTTTAGTAGATATCTTAAATTGCCGTCACCAGGAAAAAAGATTGTCGTGTCTTAAATAACCGGGATGAACAGGAAGTTCGTAATCTGGCCAGTATAAAAGTCATCTAAAATTAGTTTAACCAGGCAGGGAGGCATGGTTAAATCATGTACAAAAACAATCACGCCTTCACTT
>JACZYU010000191.1 GCA_022570935.1 Planctomycetota bacterium
AGGATTGAAGGTGTGAAGACAACAATACCCCTTCATCTTAATATCATTTCCGATCCAAGGTTTGTTACCGGTGATATTGACACCCATTTTGTTCAAAATCTCGTTGATGAGAAATAATAGCAAAAAACATCTAGATTACATTGTAATATGTTTAGATGCTTACTCTTATGCCAGGTTTGTTCATTGTAAACAACATTTACAGTTTTTTCTTGACACAATAAAAGGGTCTTGATAAAATCCCGATCCAATAAAAAAGGGTATTTGGTACGTTCTTGCCGCATTATTTTATTGGAAAATTCGTTGGTAAGAGGTTAAAATATTGACAATTATATTAAGATTTAAGGAGAAAGGGGTAAATTGTATGTTCGGTTGTAATTTAAGAAAATTATTCATGATATGCTTAGTTATTTCTTTAGGCTCGTTTGTAATCTTTCAAAGTAACCAGAGTTATGGTGCAGCAAAGCAGAAGTGGAAATTTATGGGCAATGCAGGTTGTAAATGTCACTTGTCAAAGGGTTGTTTTGAAGGTGAAGAATATAAGAAGATGAAGAATCAACATTATAATACTTTCAATAGGTTGGAAACCGATGAAGATAAGAGTAATCCTGAGTGCCTGAAATGCCATGCCACAGGGTTGGGTATGAAGATAAAGAAGGGCAAGTCTAAGCAGGGTAGTAAGAACTTTATTGAAGACGTTGGATGTGAAGCGTGCCATGGTCCGGGTGAAGGGTACATAAAGGTAAAGAAAAACTATAAAAAGAAGGGTAAAGACGCATTTAAGAAATTGTTAGAAGAAGATCCAATGATGGCTCGAAAAGTGCAATACGATGCGGGACTGGTCGTAGCCGGTATAAATAAGTACAAAACTATAAAAAAGCAATGCCTGACGTGCCACTGGGAAGATGCAAATGATAAGGATAAATGCCCTAAGTGCGAAGGTAAAAAAAATAGCAAAGACAAAGATAGAATCTTCACTAAAAATTATATTAAGAGAGATGATCACAGAGACCATGATGCAATAGATGACGTTTTGTCTAAGGTAGACAAAAAGAAATGGAAGGGCTATCTGGAGCGGGATCCGTATTATAAGACAAAGCCGCCTAATGCTAAGTAATAATAATGGTTTTTGTTTCTTTAGGAATTAGTTTGTAAATTAAAGCTTCACATTAGTAGCTTTTAAAAAAGTAACGGCAGTAAGTTGTTCTTTCGCTCCCCTCCTTCACTTATGAGGAGGGGAGATGATTGCGGTGTACGCTCTACATTAAGAGAAGATGCTTAACTGTAGTGAAGGTTTGACCCACAGTATAAAAGTACTATCTTTCTTTCAACCAAGAGGAGGAAATCATAAAGTGGTATCTTTGCTGAAAACAACGATAGATGTATCCGGGGATAGTAAAGCTTGTAGATTTGTATTTTTTTCATGTCTTTTTTCATGTCTTTTGTTTTTCATTTCTGCTTTTTCTTCAGAAAGTCTCTTTGCCCAAGAGAATAGCGAATGTTTAGAGTGTCATACAGATCCTGCAGAAGTAGGCGATAAGGTAAGGGTTGATCCTGTTACCGGCGAAGTAGAGATTGTCTCGATGCTGGTTGATGTAGATGCATTTCATGCGTCTGCTCATGGCGGTGAGGATTTTTACTGTACCGATTGTCATGCTGACTTGGAAGACGTTGACCTGGAAGAGACAGAGGGAGGACATTATCCGAACCTGCAGCCTGTTGATTGTATAACATTTTGTCATGACGATCCTGCCGAAACATTTCTGGAAGGTAGTCACGCAAATTTGATGCGGGAAAAAGGTGTGGAACTGCCGACCTGTAAGCATTGCCATGCAGGAGAGAAGTCCAAACGTGATACGCCCAGGGCTGATGATTTGTATCACAGGATGGATACGATAGGAAAATGTGGTGGATGCCACACTGAATACTATGATTCTTATCGTAATAATCTGCATGGCCAGGTTACAGCACTGGGGCATGTAGATACTGATATAGCGACATGTGTTGATTGTCATGGTCAGCATACCATATTGAACTCATCAGATCCAGAGTCTACTCTGGGGCCGGAAAATGCTAAGGAGACGTGCGGTAAATGCCATCCGGGTGCAGGTGACAGTTTTGTTAAACATGTAGCGCATCCACAATATAAGAACCTTAGTTATTACAAATCTGCTATGGTTGCCTTGCTGAATATCAGGAAAGATCCAGATCAGATCAAGAGTATTATAAAGAGTCCGCAGATAATATTGACAATTCTCTTCGTAATGTATGTGGGCATTTTAGTAATAACTTTTGCACAATTTGGAACGCATATGCTTTTGTCGTGGTTAGGAACAATACTGGACGAGCGAAAAGGAAAGGAATCAGAACATGACAAGTGATAGTAATACTACTTATTATTTAAGATTTGGCCTGTTTCACCGAGTTGGCCATTTTCTCATAATCATTAGTTTTTTTGGGTTAGTGTTAACAGGAATGCCGCTGGTTTTCAAAGATTATGCATGGGCTCGCTTCCTGTATAATCTTATGGGAGGTTATCCTACCGCTGGTAATATTCATAGGATTTGTGCTCTAATTACTTTTCTTGCAGCCTTTCTGCACTTTGCGTTTCTAACCTTTGAAACCCTTGTAAGGAAGAATAGGAACATTTTCTGGGGACCGGAATCTCTATTGATTCAGCCAAAGGATTTATTAAATATTCTGGGAGATATCTTGTGGTTTTTCAGATTGGGGAAAAGGCCAAAGTTTGAAAGATATATCTATTGGGAAAAGTTTGAATATCTTTCGCTTATGTGGGGCACCATGGTTATGGCTGTTACAGGTTTTATCCTTTGGTTTCCAGTGCAATCTGCTAGTCTGATTCCTGCCAATATTGCAACCTTTATAGATTTGCCGAGTATCGCACTGGTTGCTCACAGGTATGAAGCCATACTGGCGGCAGGTTTCATCTTCTCCATTCACTTCTTGCATACCCACCTCTTGCCTGAGAATATACCCGTTGATGAGGCAATGTTTACTGGAAGGATTGAAGAAGATCACTTTAAGCACGAGAGAGGCGCTTATTATGAGAGGTTGAAAGAAGAAGGGCAATTGGAGGAACTTAAGGTTCAGCCTGCATCTCGTAGGGCCAAACTTATGACAAAACTGGTGGGGCTTCCACTTCTTGGAGTTGGTTTGCTTATGGTCGGTTTTATGTTATCATCGTTAATATGTTCGATTACGTCTGTTATCGCAGATTTGACCAAAAATATTCATTTTGATATTTTTAGTATTTTTGCGTTCTAATAAGAGAAAATTTGCTGTTCCAATTTTTTTTAAAGGTGTTTTTATGGTTAGCAGGGTGCTGATAACTGATGATGAGGAACGTATAATCCGCAATATCAGGGTTATCTTTGACGAGATGGAAAATATCGAAGTTGTTAAGGCGCAAGACGTAGCTTCGATAGTTGATTTCGTTGAGCATGAAAGGCTTCATTTAATCATTACTGATCTGAGAGTGCCCAAGGTGGGCAGATTGGAATTCTTGAAGCAGGTGAAGTCAATGGATCCTGAGTTGCCGGTGATTGTTGTAACCGGGGATGACTCTATTGAGACGGCGGTTGAATCGATGAAGGAAGGCGCGTTTGATTACATTATAAAACCTTTTGAAGATAGTACGCTTTCTGTCGCAGTGAAAAAAGCTCTTAAAATGAGATCTTTGACAATGGAAAATAGGTATCTTCGAAAGGAGTTGGAGTCGCATTATAATTTTGGAAATATCATTGGTAATTCACCTAAAATCTTAGAAGTGCTTTTGTTGGCTGGAGATGTTTCCAGAACGGATTCGACTGTATTTATCTATGGAGAGAGTGGTACGGGGAAAGAGCTTGTAGCAAGGGCCATTCATTTTAATAGTTTGAGGAAGAGCGGACCATTAGTTACGATTAACTGTGCTGCGTTGCCTGAGAATTTAATAGAGAGTGAATTGTTTGGTTATGAAAGGGGTGCCTTTACGGGTGCGGAGAAATGCAAGAAAGGCCGTTTTGAGCTGGCTAACG
>JACZYU010000192.1 GCA_022570935.1 Planctomycetota bacterium
TTCAGGCATACCCTGGCCCAGCGCAAGGCTGTTCTTGGGCAGGCCTGGACAAGACGATGATTGCTTTTCATCTGTTGTTACAGAATTAAATTGAGGATTTTAAAGGTAAAACAAAAGAGTGCGGGAGTGGTATTTTCAAAATCCGCAAATTTTCTCCATTATTGATCCTGCGCAACTTTTTTCTATTTTCTTGGTTCAATCTTTAAATATGATGGAATATTTTTTGCATTGAATGCTTTTCTTTCGAGTTTATGCGGAGGCTCTATAAGAAAAGGCCTATTATCACAAAACTCAGTTGGATTTTAGGCTTTCGTCTGGTTTTCAAAAAGTTTAACTAGGATTGTCGGCAAACCTGATTTTTTGATTATTGTTTTTATTTTTGCAGGAACTTTCTCTGTATCCTCCTGTGATTTTTCCATTTCTCTCCGTACTGTTTTTGAATCAATTCCAGCAAATCGTTCTTCTAATGTCGCATTTCCGTCTAGAAGGATTTTGAGATATTCCGGGTTTTGAAGATTTTTAACTAACGGAGTTTCAGCAAGCATTGCTTTCAAGGTTTTACACATTGAATTGTTTCCGCTTTTTTTCCGGTATCCAAATCTTATGTTTCTAAAAAATCTTTCGAGAATGTTGTTTGTCCTTTGTGGTTGAATAGATATTTTCCCCTTAGGTGTATCCACTATGATAGGGTCTGCAAATAGTTTCTCCCAGTATCTATCAATTTGTTCTACCATTTTTTGATAATCCTTATCTTCTTTGTAACGATTATCATGAGTCAGCAACTCTCTAAACTTTTTCACTCTTTCTTCAATTTTCTTAATATCTTCATTTTCGCCGTCATCATTGAGGCCACGATTTTGTTCAGGGTCTGCTATACGCATAGCATTCCTTAATCTATCAAAAACTAAACTCTTCTCTTGCATTTGTGTTACTGCCGTACGTAATATGCGATCGTTAACTATACCCTCCAACAAACGGCATATTTTGTAAAAAGGTTTGTTGTCTTTCTCTATGTCACGCAGATACGTTTTCTTTAATATTTCACACTTCGAGTATATCTCTATCAGCCTTTGATAAAAAGTTAGATAAGGACGGTCAAACGGAAATCCGTAGCCATTACCATGATCCTTGCCGCTTAAAGCCCATTGGATTATTGTATATGCTGTAACAAGCGGAGCATGTTCAAATGCTAACTTTTCTATTGTTCCATTCTCCAAACTGATGGATAGGGATTGTATAGCATTTGGATGTTTATCAATATTCTTTTTAAGTTGAACGGCTTCCTTTCGCAGAAGTCCCTGGATTCCATGATGTTTCAAACGGTTTCTAATTACATCGTTTTCTTTACCAAAAAGATCCTTACCTATGTCACGTAAAAAATGAAAATGACAGATGAAGTCTAATACATTTTTAAACACTTCTTTAATGGCATTTGAGATACCCTTACCCATATCACGCACGATAGCTAGTGGATTGCCAAAAGTTCTCTTGAGCCTTTTGAAAAAAGGGATAATCTTATCCGCCTTTTCAGTAGGAAGTTTGACGTTTCCCAGAACTATATTACTTATTTCGTCTAAGGCGCTCATTAGATGTGGACTGTCACCATCACACATTGCATCAACATGCAGAATGTATCCTCCCCGCTTGTCTATTGCATCTTTGATCTTTGGGCTACTTTCTTTGTGTGCAAGCGTCAAATAAATGATAAATTTTTTTGCTAAATGCGAAATTTCGCTACGTGAGATTTTAATGTTTCTTTGTTTCAGATCGCTTTGTATTTCTTTTTCGTTACGGTATTCAAGGAAAAAAGATTTTCCTGCATATACCAATACATCATAACTGAAATCACACCATGGAGGTATAAGCTTTTCAAGTTCCCCTGATTTATAAATGCTGCCGCATTCCTTGCATTCATAAATCGTCTCTCTGGCTGCAAATGTTCCTATGCTTAAGGCCGTTGCCTTTTTCTTTGTATGCGTCTTCTGTACTCGCAAAGGAAATGTACAGCAAGTAGAAATTTCCGGATAAAAATTAATTGTCGGTTTTTCCGGGAAGAGAGTTTGAATATTTACTGTGCCAAGCAGTTTATCTATATACTCGGTGAGGATTCTAACTACTGCATATCCGTAGTTTTTTTTTGAAGCCCATAATATTCAAAAAGATTTCGGATGATTCCATATTTGATCCTATGCCCCTTTTTGTTTAGCCTATAAGAAAGCTGTTGGATGCTTAAATGGGGATATTTTATTAGTTCAACCAGGATAACAACCGCTTTAGCATCTGTGGGCAATTGTGTTAACTCTGCACGTGTGCTATCCTCTTGGCGTTTTTGCTTTTGGGTGATATAGGTTGCTTCGTCAGATGAAAAGTAGACAAATTGACTACCAACCTTTTCCCTGCGTAACTCGGGTATATTACGGAAACATGGCATAAATGATCCCATTGAAACTTCCACAACATTTTCTGTTTCTCTCATAGTAAAGCCGGCCGCAGAATGATTGATCAGGTGAATAACCAACTGTTTGAGATTGCCATGTTTTGAGAATAATATGTTCTTGTATTTCCATTTCCCCTGCTCATCAAACATGGGAATATCATGCAAAGTATAATAACGTCCATTGTAGTTATAACTTGTATAAGTATGCCATTGCATTAAACGCCTTCTCGCCGTTGGTATGGAGCGGTCAAGAAGCTTTGCAAGTTCATCTATATTTAACACCTTTTTCTTCCTAAATTTGTTTAGAGCATAAGAGTTTTTTTCGTTATTAGATTTTGGCATAAATTCCCCGTTGATAAAGTATGAGATTTGGCCAATCATAATATCTCATACTTTATCATTTGTCAAGGGAATTATACCTTGAATTTCTAATAAATTGGGGTATATTTCACTTTTTGGTCATTAAAAGGAGAATTTAAACTATCTCATACTTTATCAATATTATTGCGTATGCCTAACTACACGGAAGAGAAAGATGTTACAAAATCCAACTGGATTTTGTGACCATAAGAAAAGGCTGTATAAGATTTTATTAACACCTTATACAGCCTCATAAATTGCTCAGATTTAAATTTGTACGTACAATTTATTTAAACAACTACGCATCCAGTATTGCTTCTGATACCTCATTTTCCCAATCCATAATATAGTTGATCCCTGTAACATCAGCGGCTTCCCTGGTCAACGCGAAAATGTCATTCCTGGTGATTTCATTGAGGTCAAATCTCCTTGATCCGGCCATTAATTGCCGAAGACCCATTGCCATTTTTTCATAATAGGAATACATACCCAATGCACCCGGAGTAACTTCGCCAAATTCCTCTTTGACCTTTGATGAGTAGTAGAAAATCTTATCCACCGTATCTCCATGCTCTGAAGCCGGTTTCTGAAGCTTACCGGCTTTAATTGCCTCGCCAGTGGTATTCCCGACCATGGTAGCACAGATTGTGGATCGAGACATGCCAACGGCCTTTACGAATGGCGCTGCCAGTGCGAATGATTTATAAATATGATCTTCGGCAGAAAGTCCTCCGGCCAGAATAATGTCCGGCACGTACTCTCCCCTGTCTGCCAGTCTCTTACAAAAATTATAAGTCATAGCGGATATATAAACTGTAGGCACACCCCATTCATTCATCATTCGCCACGGACTCATACCAGTCCCGCCGCCAGCGCCGTCAATTGTTAAAACGTCAAGTTTGAAAATCGAGCAGAACTTGATGGCCCTTGCCAGATCAGACGGTCTATATGCACCTGTCTTCAGGAATATATATTTAGCGCCGGCATGTCTCAGTTGTTCTACTGACTTACCAAAATCATCAATCGCTTTGGGCAAATATTCAGATATTGGCGTCACCCTGGTATGTCTCTCAAACCCCTCAATAGAGCCTGTTTTAAAGGCTTTCTGCACGACCTTGTCTTCCGGATCAGGGATTACAATGTAGCCCCTTTTCTTCAATAGTATTGCTTTATCGAGGTTATAAATCTTTACTTCACCGCCAATGTTCTTGGCGCCCTGC
>JACZYU010000045.1 GCA_022570935.1 Planctomycetota bacterium
CATGGTTTTCCCACAACAAAACTGCCGTACGATGCAGCGCAGTATCATAAACTTTCACCTGTGAGTCTAATAACTCGCCCACTGCACTTGTATCACTAAGCCATCGCACTGTCTCTCGCTCGCTGCCAGGATGAACCATTCGCCCTACTATTAACATCCTCGCATAATCAATTTGCTTCTCGGTAAAATTAAGTCCTTTTAATATCTTGTCAAATTCGTATTCATCCATTTGGCTTACGGCCACATGCTCAGCCCCGATGGTTTTGGCATCATTCGTTATGAGGGAATTTATATCTACTTGTTCATATTGAGTATCTTCCTTTACTGCGGCTTCTTTGCTATCTTCACTTTTTTGAGTTCTGGCCAATCGCGCCTGTCTTATCTGACTGGCATAATGCCTCGCCTTGGCTACTATCTCAGGATCTTGTGGCAATAAACTTCTCTGATTGGTTAATAATTCTTCAATACAATTGGCAAGCTCTTTCCACTTTTCTTCCGGCAGGTGGAGATGTCGAAGGTTTAAAACTATTCGTTGTCTTGGGCCTGATGAGGTACGAATTGATTCTATAAGCTGGTGCTGTATATATCTCTTTTTGCCCTTGGATTTTTTTGTCTTTTCACGGATAAACATAATGCTGATTATACCGCAAAGACATACTGATGACAAGCACAAAAATATATATTCAGGCACTACACAATGAATTGCAAACACAAACAAAGGGCTTATGACTGATTTTGCTCGATTTTAGTTGCTTTTATACTCTTTTTTAGAATTATTTGTCGAACTTGGGTTAAGGGTTTAAGACGGCTACAGAAGAACTGCCAGATGTCGAATTGTTTGAATATAAGCTTTCAGTAAAACCGGATCCTATACACTAGCATTTAATCAGCTAATCGGGTAAAGGGGAGTATTTAGCTTCCCCTCGAAAAATAGTGCTTGAGGAGAGGGTCACGCCCTGATTTGTGATTATCGAAAAATTAAAAACATACACTTTTGATAAAAGTAAAATAAGACAGTTTTAATCTTTACTTGATGTTTTTTGTGAATTTATAAATTTCTACTTCTTTTCTGGGATTTTTAGAGGTGTCAGTTAAACTGTTTTGTATGGAGTGTAAGTTTACCGTTTGAATCGTTGGCTAAAATCTTTTAATTTCAGTCTTTTCCAGCCTTTAGTGATTCGTTTAAATCTATTAGTAACTGGTCTAAATTAGTGGGGTTTATCTTTATCGCCTGGCCTATATTAATCGCCCTTGTAAGCGTGTTTCTGAGAATAGGAATCTTGAGTTGAGTAAAACCCTTGCTTACAAGAACGTCTATTGTCTGTGGATGTTGTTTTATAAGATGATACACATTCGTTGTTGCCGTTACCGTGGATATCTCATCATGAACTTCATCATCTTCAGTACCTTGCTTACCTTTATTTATGGTCTTCCATATATTAATGCCAAACAGTAGTATCGCCAGGCTCTCTATAAAGCCACTTATACCCATTAGCCAGAAAGCAGAGGTGGAACCGGTATGAATGGCAACAGGTTGGAATATAACCCTTATTGCACAGCCAACGTTTAGGAGAATAAATATCTTTGTTAATAATGTATAACTGTGAAGTTTGATGCCCTGACTGATGGGTATGATTCTTGATGCAAAACCAAAAATCAACATGGTAATGAATCCGACTGTAACTGCATGTCTATATGCTCCAATTAATGCGTGCGAGACAGGAGTGCCAGCCGTTTCAAAGAAGGTGAAGATTAACATGGCGGCTTCAGCAAAAATCAACCAGAAAATACCAGCCCAGACAAATTTTTCATAACTCTTCTCAATCTCCATTCCGGAAAAATCTACTTCCGGTTTTGTAAATATATTCAGATTATAAATGAATAGCAGGATGAACACAAACTCAAGACAACCCGAGGTGAAATATAGAGAATTGAAGATGGAATAGGCCGGCAGGTTTACATCTACAAAGTATGCCATTAATGGTTGAGACGTTGCCCTGAGAATGATAGAAAAGTTTAAGCCTAACATAATGAGGAGATTCAGTTTTGGATTAGGTGTTTTCAGACCTAAGAAGGCAGGTATGGTTCTGCTCAAAACACCAAAAATTACCAGGATTATGAATCCCATTACCTGGATATGTCGAAGCGGATATATCAGGATATGAGGTAAAACAGTTTCACCAACTTTAAGCATATACAAGGTTGCGCCAGTAAGGACCAACGCCTGAACGAGAAACCACAGATAGCCTGATATTAAAAAGCCCTCGTATGTCTCAAGTTCCTGTTTTTCTGCAGCCAGGATTGTCTTGAATACAACCAGCAGGAATATTAATATGGCCAGGACTTCCAGCAGACAACCTGCAATGATGAGTAACTTGAAGAAAGGGGAATTTAAAAGTGGAAGAAGTGTTCTGAATAGAAATACCAGTAGAATACCTGCTACCATAAAATAGAAAGATAAATTAGCAAGCCTTCCACTATATAATTTGACAGCGTAAAACCGCGGAATTATAAAGTAGGATACACCCATAATGAAGAGTCCGCACCAGCCAAAGATTTGCGTGTGGCCATGGGTTTCTATCAAGACCTTTGACACAGCATAGAGTGAATGTTGAATCCCCATGTAGAAAAGCATGAATGCACCGTAAACACATCCGGTTGTCAGCGCTATGACAATCGCAGTTTTTATGAACTTTACGTATATATTCTCGTATGCCGTATCCAAATCTTCTGCAGAGATTTCCGGCGCATCTACCTTTCCCTGAATAACATCATTAAGCTCTTTGATCAGGCAATCAGCGTCAACATTATGCACTCTGGCAAAGAAATAGACAGCCTCCTCCGGGCCGTATTCGCCGCCGCATTCGAGCAGGCCATATTTTGAGAATACACCTTTGGTTTGAGGATAGTTCTTTATAATGTCTTTTACCGTTACCGTTCCAGTTATTTCTAATTTTTCAGACCCTGTAGTTTCAGTAACCGGAGGTGGCGGCGGAGTCTCTTTAACTTCCTTCCCAGCTGCATCTTCGACTGTACTACTCTTTTCAGGGGCAGGCTCTGTACTTTGTACTGGTTCCGGTTTAGGAATTACTTCATTCAGTGCATCTACCAGTTCATCAAGATTCTTTACATTACAGGCTATTGCTGTTTTTTCTATGCTTTGTACCCCACCACAGCACATGTCAACGCCGAACCTGGTAAATACCTTGTCGCTTTCTGGATATTTGTTAATAACCTCATTAACAATCGTGTCCTTTGTAATTACAAACTTATCCGGACTCATTAGAAATATACCCCTTTCGTAATATATACGATGTTTCAGTTTTATTCACAGGTTTTGAATCATAAAACACGTTTAGCATAGCCCATTAGAAAAGTTCAACGCTATCTTTATAAACTTTTTGTTACTTGAAGTTTAAAATTGACTAGCTAAATGAATAAATATAAGTTGGTAATTATACAGAAAAAAAAAGCTAAATCCATTCTAAAATGCAATTTATACAATTTTAACAAAAAGGACTTGCAATATCGTTATTCATGTGATTTATTGACATATACTTGAAGAAGGGATTAATAATAATATTTACCGGCAAAGGGAAAGGAAAGACAACTGCGGCAATGGGACAGGCGCTGAGAGCAGTAGGGCAGGGGTTAAAGGTATTAATGCTTCAGTTTATAAAGGGAACGTGGCATTATGGCGAACTTGAGTCAATAAAAAGGCTTGAGCCGGATTTCAAGATACAGCCGCTCGGAAAGGGCTTTATTCGCTCTAATTCAAAATTAGATAAAAATGAAGCCCTGGAAAACATTACTCAATCATGGAAACAAGCCAGGAATGAGATTCTCTCAGATAAATACGATATGATTATACTGGATGAAATTAATTATGTCATCAGCTATGGCCTGTTACCTGTTGAGGAGGTATTAACATTATTCGAGGAAAAACCGGACCGTCTTCACCTCATCCTGACCGGAAGAGACGCACATAAAAGTATAATTGAAAAAGCTGATTTAGTTACTGAGATGAAGGAAGTAAAGCACCAGTATTCTAAGGGTATCAAGGCTCAAAAGGGGATAGAGTTTTAGATAATAACGGTTTAAATAAGTGCCTAAAGTGTGAAGTGAACTAAAGTGTCTAAAGTTGGGGCAAATGAATATGTATTATTTAAAAAACAATGATTCCCACCTTTTTCCTGACTTTAGCTCACTTCAAACTTTAGTTCACTTTAGTCACTTTTATACATTACAACTATTTTAAACAACAAATGGGACAGACAAAACTAAATGTAATATTATTGAATTACACGAAAGACCCCGAAGGGTTAATCGCTCACGCCGCCAAGTTGTGCTATAGCCCCTGCTCGGTAGAACAACTCAAAGACAAGATAGACAAGTCCGACAATAGAAAGTTTATTGAAAAACTCCTTAAACTGGGACACCTTTCTCCATTAGAGCATGTTTCGTTCAATTTTGGTGTAGAAGGAATATCCAGGGCATGTTCACACCAGCTCGTTAGACACAGAATCGCATCGTATTCTCAACAAAGTCAAAGATATGTAGGCGAGCATAGTAAAAAACACAAGGACTCTGGAGAAAAAATATTTGATTTTATAATACCGCCGAGTATTGAGGCTGCAGGTAAAAACGAATGGTTTGTGGAAAAGATGCGAGAGATCCAGAAATGGTATGATGAACTTGTTGAAGCGTTGGGTGATTCCGGGGCGAAGTCGAACGAAGACGCTCGTTTTATCCTGCCTAATGCCGCTGAGACAAAGATAATTGTTACTATGAATGCCAGAGAATTACTTCATTTTTTTAGTGTAAGATGTTGTAACCGTGCCCAATGGGAGATAAGGGATCTTGCAACTGAAATGCTGAAGCTGGTCAGAAATATTCTTCCCGGCATCTTCTTGAAATCAGGGCCAAACTGCATAGCTGGCCCCTGCACAGAGGGTGACATGTATTGCGGGAAAATCGATGAGGTCAGAGATAAGTTTAAAGGATTGTAAAAATAATATTTTTACGAAGTAAAAAGATTATGTTTAAGGGAAACTTTTCAGCGACAGCCATAGGTAGTTATCCTCATAAGAATGTAGATGACGCATGTAATCTTATCCTGAATACGCTCCCGGAAATACCGTGTTGGCCACAACTCCCGGAAAGAGATATGAGGGAGGAAATGTTAGTCCAATACACGGAAGGGTTGCCTTTCCTGAAGCTTGTCCCGGAAGAGAAAAAAATATATGTAGATATGCCGGACGATAATACTGATGAATTAGAGACGTTTTACAACAAGTATTTATCAGAAGATGTGGAGCTCTTTTCTATAAGTGATAGTCACGCTGTTGGATTCTCAAACATGGTCAGGCTTCTTAAGGAGAGGAAACCAGAACACTTGCGTGCAACCAAGGGACAGGTAGTCGGGCCCATAACACTTGCCGGTACCTTAAAGAATCCAGAGCAGATATCAGTACTTCATGATCCGGTTCTTTTCGATGTAATAGTAAAATTGCTGGCAATGAAGGCCTGCTGGCAGATTGATAAATATTCCGAATTTGGTTTGCCATGTATTATATTTCTGGATGAACCGTATCTGTCGAGCTATGGTTCGGCATTTGCCAGCTTAAAAAAGGAACAGATTGTTGACTCGTTAAATGAGATATTCAAGGCAATTCACGATCGTAAAGCTCTTTCAGGCATTCATTGTTGTGGGAATACTGACTGGACTATGCTTATGGAAACTCAGGTAGATATTATAAGCTTTGACGCTTATGGCTACATGGATACCATGTTAATATATAAAAGTGAAATTAAATCGTTTCTTGAACGAGGCGGAATACTGGCATGGGGGATTGTACCTACCACTGACTGTATTAATGAGGTTACGATAGATAACTTAATGGAAAAACTTGTATCAGCCGTAGATTATCTAGTAAGTAGCGGAATTGAAGGAAAATTGGTAATTGAGAACTCATTGATAACTCCAAGTTGTGGTACAGGTACTATGTCTTTAGAAGAGGCAGAAAAGGCAATGACTCTAACCCATGAATTATCAGTAAAAATAAAAGACAAATACAAAATCATTTGACAGTCCCAACACCAAAAAGTAGAATTTAGAAATACTATTTTAGTTTTAATCAATTTAGGAATACGGTTACAGGTAATCCCATTCTAAAAGTTAAGGATTGGGATTTAAAAGGGAATCCCCTGTATAACAGGGAACGGACCCGCCGCTGTAGTCGATGACGAAAATTGCCGGGTCTCAAACGAAGTGTGAGACCATAAGCCACTGTCTGCCACAGGCGGATGGGAAGGCGCAATGAGTAGGATGATTCGACAGTCAGAAGACCTGCCTGTAATTGCTTCACATGATCTTCGATGGTAAAGAAGGTGAAGGTTAACAGCAATAAGTCTGCATTTGCATGCAAACTAACTGGCAGCCCGTACCTTTTTACTAAGAAAGGATGCGGGCTTTTTTAATTAGAGGAGATATTGCTTTTTAAAACTGTTTTGATAGAAAAATACATATTTTATCTTGTGCAAGACAAAAGGGTATCCCTGCTTAGTTAGACTACGGTTAACGGGAGCGGCCTCGCAATTGCAATCGGTGACGAAATCTGCAAAATAGCATTATCCGCTTCTTGCGAATGAGAAGGTGCAGAAACCATGACTGCCAGAAATCCAGGAGACCTTTCTTGTACGGTTTTTCAGAACTTTTTCCAAGGATGAAAGGGTGGAGGGTACGTATCGTTTACTAAGCTTATTGTTTATCATATTGACTTGTATTACTGCATTTGCTGAAGCGGACGTTGGAGAATTTGAGACATTGAGCAGGCGCGTTAATGCAGGAGAAAGTACCTCTGTAGATAATTCATTAGATACAATTCATTCATCAGGTATGCTTGATCCAAGATTTTTTGAACATGAACATCTTTTAGATTTCAGACTAAGGAACATTCTTGAAAGTAAAGGGTTTACACTTGATATGGTTTTCACCGGTGACTTTGTAACCAATCACTCAGGAGGTTTAAAGAAGGCAGGTTCCGGTGTTGATACATCTATCAGCTATCTTGCAAATACTGATTTGGTGGTAGAACTTGATACGGAAAAAGCAGGTTTCTGGAAGGGTGGATTATTTCACGCACACTTTTTCAACCACCACGGAGCCAACCCATCAGAAGACAAAATTGGTGACTTACAGATTGTTGACAACATTGAGTCTGAAGAGACAACAAAGATGTATGAATTGTGGTATGAGCACACCTTTTACTTGGACGTCGGAGACCTGTCTTTGTTAATCGGACAACACGACCTGAATAGTGAGTTTAATATCACTGAGTATGGATTACTTTTTTTACAATCTTCTTTCGGCATTAACAGCGAGATTGCAAATAACATTCCGGTTTCAACTTTTCCGGTAGCTGCCCTTGGTTTCAGGATAAAATGGCAACCCACCGATTCTTTATATCTTATGGCTGAAATATCAGACGGTGATCCGGGCAAGAACAATGGAGGATTTGACTGGAAACTGGACAGCAAAGAGGGTTTTGTGTCCTTTTATGAGATAGGATATAATTTTGGGAATCAGGATGATAGCCGAACTATGCCGGGAACTTACAAATTCGGATGGTGGTACCACTCCGCTGATTTTGATGATGTCCGGGATACGGATGAAAACGATGTGCCTCTGCAGCATAATAACAATTACGGGATTTACTTTATTGCTGACCAGATGCTGTTTCCGGGTGAAGGGGAAAGTGGGCTAGGGGCTTTTCTCCAGGTGGGAGGTGTGCCTGATGACAGGAACCAGGTAGATTTTTATATTGGAGGAGGAATTCATTACCGTGGAATAATACCATCCAGGGAGAAAGATGTATTGGGCCTGGGTGTAGCGCATACCTCTATAAGCGAGGATTTACGCGATGTGGAAGATATGGACAGTCATGAAACCGCTGTAGAATTAACTTACAGGGCTACAATATTTCCATGGCTTGCCGTCCAGCCTGGTTTACAGGTTGTCTTCAATCCAGGGGCTGACCCTTCCCTGGATAACGCGGTAGTTTCGTTATTCAGATTTCAAATAAACTTCTAATTTAACATGCGCTATTTATTTAGACTGGAAATGTTTAAAATGAAAAAATCTACTCTGATTTTGCTCATCTTTATCTCTATTATCACGATACCGAATTTTGCCTTTGGTATGCATATTACCGAAGGGATTCTTCCTCCAAAATGGGCCATATTCTGGTTTGTTATGATAATGCCCTTTATTGTTATCGGCACACTCAAACTAAAGAAAAATAAAAAAGAAGTGCCTGGCTTCATGCCATTAGTAGGATTAGTTGGAGCCGCCGTATTCGTTTTTTCGTGTTTTCCAATTCCGGTGATAGGCTTAAACGGAATGGCAACTGCGCATCCCGCGGGGACAGGGATGAGCGCTATGTTATTAGGGCCTTTTGTGAGTGTTGTGATTGCAGGGATTGCACTATTCATACAGGCACTCTTCCTGGCACATGGGGGGCTTACAACTCTGGGCGTTAATATCTTTTCAATGGGCGTACTCGGCTCATTTTCAGGATATTTTGCATTCAGGCTTGCGCAAAGAATGGGCATGAAACTTTTCTGGTGTGGTTTTGCTGCCGGAGTGGTATCAGATTTATTTACTTATATGGGAACCTCGATTGGATTAGGACTTTTGGTATTAGAAGGGGGAGAAGCTTTTCCGATCGCCATAATGAACAGTGCAAAGGCAATGCTGGAAATCTTTGTTGTATTCATGACTACTTCACAGGGTCCATTATGTGTCGCAGAAGGTATAGTGGTTGGTTTCGCAATATCCTATATTTATAAGGTGCGTCCGAGCATTTTACAAAACCTTAAAGTTGTAAAGGTGTCATGATAATTGGGGGATTGAAGGATTAAGGAATTTAAGGATTCCCGCCTGACAAACTGGCGGGCAGGCTTGCCTACCGGCAGACAGGAATTCTTAAATCCTTAAATTTGATTTATCATGTTTAAGTATTTCATTATTTTAATATTCATATTATGTCTTATTCCAGCACATGCTTTATGTGCAACAGAGGCAAACAATACAATAAAAGGTGTTGAAGATAAAGAGACAATAGAATCTGAAAACGGAAAATGGACGGGAATTGACGTAAGTATCGTGGGAAAGTATGCCGAGAAATATGGACACCCGCCAAGGAAACCATACATAAACACAGACCAGGGAGATCTTTTACTGTTTGTTTTTACTTTTTTCGGCCTTATAGGCGGCATCATAATCGGCTACAATTTCAGAAAACTATTTGTTGAAGGAAAAGACAAAAGAAATTAGGGAATTCAGGAATTGAGGGATTAAAGAATTCTGAAACTCACAGGAAGCAGCTTTTAATTCCTCAATACTTAAATCCTTAAATTCCTTAATATCTCAGGCACATAATTATGGAAATATTAAAGCATGTTGTCATGGATCATTTTGCGCATAGAAATAATTGGCTTACTAATATAGAGGTAAGGGTCAAACTGTTTTACATAGGAATAGCCTTGATCCTCAATATTTCATCTCATGATATTATAATTCCATTAGTGTTTTTTGCTACCTCTCTAATAGTGTTAAAGACCATAAACATATCCTTTGTGAACTTAGGTCTTCGAATGATAATGCCACTTTCTTTCGGAGTATTTATAATGCTTATAATGGGGTTACATAAAGGTGAGACTGTTGTGTTGTCCGGGACATTCATGGGTTATGAACTTGCTTTAAAAAAAGAGGGATTATTAATTGGCCTGTTGATGTTCACAAAGGTAGTAGGGGGGGTAATGCTCTTACTTTTATTGTCCTTTACCACAACAATTTCAAAGATATGCATGGCCGCCCGCTGGATGAAGATACCGGAGACATTGATTGAAGTATTGTCATTTGTTTACAGATATTTGTTTTTGCTGATTGAAGAAACGGAAACAATGATGTCTTCGCAGAGAAGCAGACTGGGCTATGCTACATGGTTTAAGACAATAAAATCATTTGGGAACCTCGGGGGCTTACTGCTTATCAGATCAATTATCAGGGCTGAAAACGCGCATACTGCAATGGTCTCCAGGGGTTATGATGGAGGGAGGATACTGACGATTCAACTTGCTCCGTTGGTGAGAGGCGATTATGCCATGCTTTTATCAAGTGGAATATTACTGGCATTTTTATCTTATTTAGGATTTTTTTGTTTTTAATTCAACAAGATCTTCCATTTTAAATCTTTGTGAATTAAGTCTTTTGTTTTAACGCAGAGGCGCAGAGAGTTATAAAGACTGTCGCCTGTCGCCTGAGGACGACCCTGTGGGCAGCTTCAAGATCCGCCCCTGGCGGGAAGACGACCCTCTGGGCAGCTCGCAGATCCGACTCGGTCAGGTTGTAAAAGAAAAAGGCTTGCCTACCGGCAGGCAGGGATTATTCATTTTTATGTTTCTCACGCAAAGTCGCTAAGAACGCAAAGGGGAAAAAGACTTTTATCTTTTAATTTCTTTTTTGTATTTTCTTAGCGATCTCTGCGGCTTTGCGTGAGAACTCTTTTTTCCCTTTGAAGTATTATGTGATGGGATTTTCCGGGTAGTCAACAAATTACAGTAAGTTCCCTAATAAGCTCTGCGACCTCTGCGTTAAGGTAATATATTATCATATGAGGAAATTTCCATATGTTTTCTATTTTGCGAAGCAAAAACAAGAAAATAGCGACCTGCCCGACTACGTCGTTCGGGCGGGCTGAAAGGAGCTAAATTCTGATGATTAAGATAAAGGTTGAAGATTTAAGACATAAATATCCTGATGGTACGCAAGCGTTAAATGGCGTTAACATAGACGTTGTAGAGGGCGAATTCCTTGCAATCCTCGGTGCAAACGGTTCTGGGAAGACAACATTACTTAAACATTTTAATGGTCTTTTAAAGCCGGCTTTTGGCTCGGTAGTATTAGATAATAAAAAATTAAATGAGTTTAAGCCGAGAGATATTTTCAGGAAGGTTGGTATGGTTTTCCAGGATCCCAATGATCAACTTATTGCGCCCACAGTTGAAGAAGATGTTGCATTTGGCCCTACAAATCTGAACTTGAGCTATGATGAGATTATGAGCAGGGTAAATAATGCACTAGAATTAGTCAAAATGAAAGAGTTTGCTAAAAAAGCAATTCACGCTCTCAGTTACGGCCAAAGCAAACGGATATGTATTGCCGGAATCCTTGCCATGGAGCCGGAGATACTCATATTAGATGAACCAACGAGCGGGCTTGACCCTGATGGTGTTAAAACCATAATGAAAATACTTAATGACCTGAATAAAAAAAAAGGTATCACCATAATACTCGCCACAAATACAGTTGACCTTGTACCTGTTCTTATGGATAGGGTGGCAATTATGGATAAAGGCATAATTGTCCAGGAAGGTTCTCCGGAAAAGGTATTTACGGATTCGAGGAAGCTTGAGGGGCTTAAGCTGGAACTGCCACAGATAGCGCAATTAATGGAAGCATTGCGGGATAAAGAGAAGTTTCCAATAAATTCACTTCCTCTGACAATCGGGCAGGCCAGACAGGAGCTGTCGCATTTAATCAATACGGAAGACAATGCCCTCCTAAGTCCTGAGTATAATGTTCGTTCTGAATAGTCATCGTAATTAATAAGATTTATTTAAGAAAGATACAATAAGAAGAAAGCATGATAAGGGATGAAAATATTGGGATTATGATGATTTTCCTGAAAACCGTTATTGATAGTTTTGATAAGTAATTTAATCTGTTGTTTTTTTATCCTGTAATCCAGTCTATATTTTTTAAGTTTAAATTATGCTTAACGGACACGGCGGCAACATAAATCAGTTATGTAATAAATATGGATTAAATCCAGATGAAATCATAGACTTTAGCGCAAGTATAAACCCACTTGGTTGCCCTGAAGATGTACAAAAGATTATCTGGGAACGATTTGACGATATCAAGAACTATCCGGACAGCGAGTGCACAAAACTGAGAAAAGCTATTGCAGATAAAGTTCCCTGTAATGACTCAAATATAATTGTTGGTAATGGCTCGAATGAACTGTTTTATCTTATACCCCGTGCCATGAAGCCTAAACAGGGTGTTCTCCTGCAACCTACATTCAGTGAATTTAAAGATGCGCTGTCCAATGCAAATGTCGAAGTAGTTGAGATTGTAAATGATGACGGAAACTTTCCTATAATTAACACAAATCTCTCAAGCCTGACGAATATCGAAGACGGTATGGTATTTCTGTGCAATCCAAACAACCCCACAGGGCAGCTTACACTGAAAAAAGATATATTAGAGCTTGTAAATGGCAATTCAAACAGGTTGATAGTTGTAGATGAGGCGTTTATGGATTTTGTTGATGATGACGAAAAATATAGCGTTATAAAAGATGCACCCTTAATGGACAATCTAATAGTTGTCAGATCACTGACAAAATTTTACGGTTTCCCGGGCCTGAGGCTTGGATATCTTGTTGCAAATGAATCTAACATTAATAAATTAATGCAATTTAAAGAACCATGGACCGTTAACACATTTGCACAGATCGCAGGTCAGGTTGCCATTAATGATGTTGAGTTTGCTGTCAATACACGGCAATATGTGTCCAGTGAGAAGGCTTTTCTGTATAATGGTCTTACCAAGATAAAGAGCATACAACCGTTTCAACCATCGGTTAATTTTGTGTTGGTGAGGATTCATAATACTGAAATAACATCATCAGGAATTCAGGATATTTTGATAAAGGACAATATTATTATAAGGGATTGTTCAAATTTTATTGGCCTGAGTGATAAGTATTTCCGTGTTGCCGTCAGAACCAGAAAGGAAAACCAAAAACTCCTAAGCGCATTGAATTTAATAATGCGAGATATAATTACTGAAGAGACTAACCGGAGAGGTTATGTGCAGGAGTTTGTTGCCAGATAAATGATTCTATTTAATCTTTATTCCTGTTTCCGGGAATGCATAAAAAAAAGTAGTAGGAGGGGGAGAGAAAAGGAAGGTATGGGGCTTTAAATATGGAAGATGCTTTATAAACAAAGAAGAATGGTTGTATATTCTGCTTTTAAGGTCTAACCCCGAATGTTTTGCAAGTTTTCCACGACCTGCCAGCTTGGTATAAATTAAGCAAGACAACACAGAAGAACAGTTTATTTTGCAATCATTTTTAGTTCTTCTCGAATTACTTTACGTAGTTTCTTTTCAAGTGTACTATCCATTTGCTGAACATACTCTCGAAGTACCTCATTGATTAGCGTTTGATAGTTACCACCACCTGCCTTATTAACGTGATTACGGAAAAATTTTAAAATATCATTATCAATGCGAATTGTAATACGTGTCTTGCCACTTGTGGGTTGCACTATTGCACCCTGTTTCGCATTTTCAAAATTATACTCTTTTTTTCTCATAAATATTCCTTTCTCCTTTCGTAGCTGTGCGTGCTGAAATTAAACGGATGTCATTGCCCCTGTATGTGTATACAACAACCAATATTCGACCAAGAAAATCCATTCCTACGGTTACAATACGTTGTTCATTGCCAACGTGATGTTCCTTAAGGGTAAGTGACCACTCATCCTCAAATACTCCAACAGCGTCAGCGAAATCAATACCATGTTTCTTTAAATTAGATTCAGATTTCTTGCAGTCCCATTCATATGCCATCGACAGATTGTATGCACAATCTGTGTACAAGTCAAGAGTAAAAATGAAGTTATAATTCCCTATGTTTCGGGCCATGAAAAATGGTTTTGAGAGATGTTTCAGAAATGCATAAAAGAAAGTAGTAGGGGGGGGGTAATGGAATGATAATTTATGATTTGAGATTGACTAAGCTAATCTCAGCTTTGCGATTGCATGTTGCCTACGGCTCTTTTTGTACTATTTAGGATTATTGAATCCTAAATTTTTCAACTTCTTGATGAATAATCTTCTTTTACATGAAGACCATCTACTCATTAACGAATTCTTTTTTGGTGTTCAAGTCTAAATTCTCTATTACTGGAAGTTCATGGCCATGTCTTAGCCCTATTACAATCCAGCCCTCAAGAGTTGATTTTAATTCTCTTTGACATTCATAAAGAGTTTTACCAAATGCTAATGTTCCAGGACACTCTGGAATTTCTCCACTGTAAGTTCCATCATCTAATTTTTCATAAAAAGCTTTTTCCATTGCTTTCTCAATGTATTCTGAAATCATTTTATCCTCTTAAAATATCCATATTGAACTTAATAAACTAATATTTTAGCAAATTCATATTAGCAACTAATATTTTGCTCATTTAGTGATTTATGTCAAGAGAAAATGTTTAATCAATTTTCCCGGTCTAATGTGAGTTTTCTCTTTCTCTTTACTCTTTTTTTTTGATAGTATATTCAGTATTATTTGAAAAATGATTTAGATATTAAGGAATTCCCGCCTAACAAACTGGCGGACAGGCTTGCCTACCGGCAGGCAGGCAGGGATTGAGGAATTAAAGAAATGAGGGCAAAGGCCATAATGGTACAGGGAACGGGTTCAGATGTCGGCAAAAGCATTCTGGTGTGTGCACTATGCCGTATTTTCCGACAGGAAGGTCTGAAGGTTGCTCCATTCAAGGCGCAAAATATGTCCAACAACTCTTATGTGACAGTGGATGGTAAGGAGATGGGCAGGGCGCAGGTGGCACAGGCAGAAGCCGCAGGATTACGTCCTGCAGTAGAGATGAATCCAATTCTGCTGAAACCTACTGGTAATAATGGGTCACAGATTATAACGATGGGGAAGCCGATTGGACATATGACGGCTAGTGAGTATTATGGGAACAAGGATAAAATGCTGGATATTGCGAAGGAGGCATATTCAGCATTGAGCGAACAATATGACATTATCGTAATTGAAGGGGCAGGCAGCCCGGCAGAGATTAATATCAAGGATAATGATATTGTCAATATGAAGATTGCCGAAATTGCTAATGCACCCGTAATACTTGTAACAGACATAGATAGGGGGGGCTCATTTGCCTGGATAGTTGGCACGCTGGAGCTTTTAAACAGTGATGAAAGAGAACGGGTGTGCGGTATAATCATAAACAAATTCAGAGGTGATATGGGAATACTGGAACCGGGTATTGAAATGCTGGAAAAAAGGATAAATAAACCTGTTTTAGGTGTTCTCCCATATTTCAATGATATAAATATAGATAATGAAGATTCGTTGTGTCTTGATAGTGGTAATAAAAAGCTAGATAATAAAAACTATAAACCATCTGAATCTCAAATTAATATTGTAGTCATAAGATTACCCAGGATCTCAAATTTTACCGATTTTGATATACTTAAGAGAGAAAAAGATGTCTGCGTAAGGTTTGTGGATGATGTGCAATCCATTGGCAAACCGGATTTGATTATTATACCGGGCACTAAAAATACCATAGGTGATTTGACGTTTATTAAAGAGAATGGTATTGCAGATACGATTAAAAATCTTGCAAAGAATGGGACTATGGTTATCGGGA
>JACZYU010000193.1 GCA_022570935.1 Planctomycetota bacterium
TCAAGCCGATCCTCTCACAGCATCGGTACAGGGCCTTTATCAGATTTAACCCCGTAACGTCGAGGTCGCGAACTACCTGGTTCTCGGTCAACACCCTCAGTTGGCCTATGCCAGGCGTCTGTAATTGACCGGTTGCCAAATATTCGCAAAGTAGATAATCAATTACTTCCGCATAGCTCCAGAGCCTGCCTTGTCCCGGCGCGCCGGGAGCACAAAAGCTCGTATAGCTCTTGCCATTGACTTTTATTGGTTCTGGATTGGCGTTGGCCTTACCATCCGGATTAAATGTTGTATCAAGACCAGCCAAAAATTTGAAATTTGAGATTTGAGATTCAGGATTAATGTTCAGACGCTGGCCATAGACTGAGACCCGCTCTAAATTTGCACTGAAATCTTTCGCTATTACTTCTACCTTCTCACCGCTGGCTGCCAACCGTGTCTCGATGTTTTCTATTTGACCGCAAAAGATTGGAAGACTAAAAGCCGCTGCGCCCGGCGGGACACCGTTAAAATATTGTCGGATGTAAACAGTCTTTCCCATAGCAAATAAGGTCTCTATATCTTCGGCAGCCGTCAAGCTCCCGACTTTATCGGGATACGCGGCAGGGTTGTAAGCCAATCTGGCCCAGCTAAATTCCGGCCAACCACCGCGTATAATCTCTATCGGCTCCAGCGACGGGCACAACATCCCATCGACCGAAATTGAGACAGAAGCGGCGGGAAGTGCCAGTCGTGTTTGTGCTGATTGGAAAAAGTCGATTCTGTTAGACATAGTTTATCTTTCGTCCTTCGTAGCTGTACTGTATGATTTCATTTTCGTTCTGTAACCCTTAGCGGAGCCAATAAGTTATGGCGTTTATAATGGTGAAAACGAGCCAACTCTCGGCGTTTGCTTTTTCGCTTCACAAAGTGCATCAGCCAATCTGGATATCTGTGATCGCACTCTTGTCGCAACAGCATATCCAGCATAATGCGAACTTGGGGTACTGTCAGTGCCGGAGTATATTTTTTTCCCCCGGCGTGTTTCACAAATCAAAAACCACGTTGCAATAAGTGAGAGCGTTTGATGATGATACCAACCTGCCCAAGTGCGTACTTCGTAATCCGAAAGACCTGCCTCACTCTTGGCACGCTTGAGGCAATCCTCCACGCGATGTTCAGCTTTTACCACACGGGCCAATTCCTTCAGGGGCGTCTCCACAGGCGCATTGGAAAGATAATAGTCGTACTTCATCTTGCCGTTCTCATCCAGAGAACGCGTAACTACCAAAAGTTCTTCCGTGACATCGCGGTAACTCCGTTCCGTCCGCGCCACAACACGTCTTTTGACCACTTCCAACACCAGTGGTCCCTTCTCGCCATCTCGGACATCAATCCGCGCCCAGGCATTTTTGTCCAACGAATCACGCCACAGATCGACACGCTGAAAGGGTCGCTTCGGAGGTTGACCGTGTCCACCGTATGCAGGAGGTTCAACTTCCATGTCACGGATGTTGGTATTCGAAGGTACAGCCAGAAGATACCGTTCACCCAAAGCCCGCAAATCCCTGCGAAAACGGCTCGAACGGCCCATTTCATCATCTCCTGCTATCCAGGCATGAGGCAAGTATCTGCCGTTGTTCTTCAGCATATCCAACGCCAGTTCATGACGCGTTTGATAGCGAATCTGTTTCGGAACACCACACTTCTTTCGACGGGCTTTATCCTTAGCCCAGTCTTTCGGAAGATACAAACGCATATCCACCAACGCATGTTCCTTACGAGAAGCATAGCCCATGTAGATAGCCACTTGCCCATTGTCCACTTTGCCGAGTCGTCCCAGCCACTGACGCTGCACACCCACCGAATCGTTGCCACATTTTTCGTGCCCAGAAGGGTCAAAGACGATTACACCATCGTCTTCACCCAACTCCGAGCCCACTTGACGGGCCAACTCTTCCAGCAAGAGCTGGTGCTCCCATGTCGCCGAGCCAATGAACCGTTGCAGATTCACACGCTCCTGATCATGACGATAGGCAATCGATTCGACGTTTTTCCTTTCCAAGTCCGACAACAGCCCCGCGATATAGACCCGAGCATGTTCCCTCGGCTCCGACCTTCTCAGACTGGCCACGAATGGTTCAGAGAATTTCTTCAATCGTTTCAACATGCCTTGGGACACCTGTGGTTTTACCTCAGCTTCTTTAAGAATTTCCCGTTTCCGTACTTTAAATCGTCGCTCCATAGTTTATCCTTTCCATGGGGACCATTCCCCTGGAAAGTTAATCGTATAAACGACTTATATTACTTTAATAAATCCTACAGTACAGATAGTTTCTTCTGCAAGTTTTCTACATAGATCTCCCTCTTCCCTTGTAAGATTCTCAAAAGATGTTTTTAAATCAATTGAAAACTGACCATACGCCCGACTAGATTCAGCTTCGCGATTTGTATGGCATACTTCAACTGTTTCTATTCCTTGATGAGTCAGTTGGTATTTATCATTAACCTTTTCTACAAGTGACGCTCTTACCAAAGAGTTTAGTTCGCAGACAAGTGTGTTCACCAGGTCATTCTTCCTTAATGTATTCAAGGGAGACTTCGTCACAAGTTCGTCTATTGGAAGCCAAGTATTATCCGAAGCGTATATGGTAAATAGAATTAAAGAAGAAATGTTATTAGATATATCAGCACCCTGAAGTTTTCTAAAAAGAAATAAGGATAAGGCCATATTACTATCATCTGATATATCGACCTGAGTGGTTGGCCGATTCCTTTTTCGAGAAATAATAAACCTATCATAAGTAGAAAGTATGCGTTTAAGCGTTGCGTGTTTGCCGTCTGTATTTGAATATGGCAAAAGTACAATATTGTATTTTTCAAAAAATTCAGTTTCTTCTGCCTTAGTGTAATCTGCAGCAATCATATAAATAGGATGTCGAGGGCTGGCAGTTTTCCTTGCTATCCGGAGAATATAATCAATATCAGGATCTGATAAACTGTGACCAATAATAAGCACATCGAACATTTCAAATATCTGGCGTAGTTTGTCGCAATAATATCGCCCATGGTCGTCAATATAGAGGTGTTGATAATCTTTGGAAGTTATAACAACTTCCTCAGGATATTTTAAGTCTGAATGTAATTTAAAAATGCAATTGGTTACTCCATCGCGTATAACATAGAAGTCTTTTTTTTGATTTCTTAATGTATCGTAATGTATTCCCGTACGATCAAGGTGCCTCTTTATCTCATCATCATAATTTGTAGTTAAGTAGCAAGCAAACGGCCATTGACTTAATTTATCGTAGATATAACCTGTAGTATCTTTTTTTGGAGAGGCCAACAGGGTTATTAAAGTATTCACCAACGCTGTTCGACTTCCTAAGTCAGATTCGGCTAGGCGAAAGAATTCGGGATATTTTTTATCAGTCAAATATTTTTCATAAGAATCTTGTATTTTGTCTCTGTTCATAGTAAAATATTTCATAAAATATTTATTTACTACTATATTACTTTTTAATGGAATATCTTTATTATTTATAATAGTATGAATAGAAAATTCTCCTTTTATTTTTTTATTAAAAAGATCTTTAGCACTATTAATTTTAGATGTTATATTAAAATATACAATTATATAATATAGTGGTATTGTTTGTATAGGTTTAACCCATGACACATTTATATAAAACAAAGGTAATCTTTTTGAATTGATAATATAATGACGAGTAATTGTATTTTGATATACACAACCTGTTACTTTTCCAACACTTAATTTTTCTATAAGATATTCTTTAATTTTATGATCTTTTACTACTTTTTTTTTTTTTAACATTATGGACTTTTCGCACTTTATCTAAGCGCTTGTAAATGTTTGAAATTTCACAGGAAAGCAAAAACCGAACCTCTCCTTTGCAAGCCGGCGGCAATTCACCAGCAATGACTTTTGAATACTTCTCTTTAAGTTTAAACAATCCTTCTTCGACCGGTTCCAGTTTTTCTTTCA
>JACZYU010000002.1 GCA_022570935.1 Planctomycetota bacterium
ATGCATCCAACATCAGCCGGGACAGAAGGGAGAGGCTCCAGGCCAGGTTAAATGATCACCCCATCCTGTTTATAGAGTGTGTGAACAACGATGAGGAAATCCTCAGTGCAAGCATACTCAGAAAGATTGATCTAGCCGAATTTGGACATCTAACCAGGAAAAAAGCAATTAAGGGTTTCAGGGAAAGGATATCCTATTATCAATCTATTGAGGAACCCCTGGAAAGTGAAAGAAATTACATCAGGCTCGATTCCCTCCACAACAGGGTTATGAAAGAAGAGATCTCCGACAGTATTCCCTACTACGAACAGATCAGGGACTTTCTGGTCACAAATACTGTAAAAAACCTATACCTTATTCGGCATGGTGAAACATACTATAACAAGGAAGACCGCATCGGTGGAGACTCGGATTTGACCGAAAAAGGCCGGGCACAGGCCAGGACACTCGCTGATTATTTTAAAAAGAAAAGAATCCCTTTGATATTCACCAGTCAGAAAAAACGGACTCAGCAAACCGCGTCACCTATTAAAGAAACCCAGGAAGATTGCACCATCATACCACTGGCAGAGTTTGATGAGATCGACAGCGGAATCTGTGAATGTATGAGTTATAAGAAAATAAGAGCACAGATGCCGCAAGTATACGCTGAAAGGAAAAAGGACAAGTATAATTATGTCTATCCGGAGGGAGAAGGATATGCAACTATGCAGGAGCGTATAGTCCGTGGTATCAAAAAAGCCCTGTACCTGAGCAATCCCTCGGACAATATTGTGATTGTTGGCCACAGGGCTGTAAACCGTATGATCCTTTCACACTTTATGTTTCGCAGAGAGGAGGACGTTCCCTTTATCTACATTCCACAGGATAAGTTTTACTACATTTCTACCACGCAAAATAAAAAACATTTTCAATTAAAAGAGTTCAAGTAGTTTTTTCCACTCTATTACCGTTTTAGAAGGTAATAGAGCTTACCATATGTATTTAAATTCCCCGCATTATACATAGCCTCATCACCTATTCCAAAAAACACATCTGCCCTGGCGGGCGTTTTAATAGCGCTCCCGGTATCTTGATCCAAAACAAAGAATGATTTCTCAACATTCCATTCTTCCTGAGTCCGATTGGCATCTCCATCCTTTCTTGCTCCAATAACGGCGAAGGCCAACCCGCCCGGAGGAAAAACTCTCTTATCAGTTGCTATACTTCGCATTGAGGTAACAGGCACACCAATAGAACCGTGGGGAACCGAATAAGATACTTTTTCAAAGAAGATATAACGATCGTTCTGCCTGAGATAATAATCCAACTCGTCTGGATGCTGGTCAAAATATTTTATCAACACTGAAAGGGTTAATTCTTCTTCGGAAATCTTGCCGTCCATAACTAATAACCGGCCAATACTTGTATATGAATGTCCTGAGTCGCCGCCATATCCGACATAAATCTTCTCACCAGACGGAAGTCTGATCTGACCGGAACCCTGAACGTGGATGAGATAGGCTTCCAGTTTTGATTTGAAGTATGCGATTTCATTGCCACTTAGCAGATTACGCTCCTCAATTTCCCGCCGGGTATAATAAGGTTTCCTGAAATCAGCAGGTTTTCTGTAAAGTGGATAACGAAATATTTCTGTTGGTATTAAACTCCCATCGTAAATGGGAGTCCCGTAACCGGTAAAATGAACTTTTCCCTCATACCTTCTCCCAACAGCTTGAAATATCCTGAAGTTTTTAGAGATGAATTCGTTCAGCTCCTGAGAATTTTTACATCGAAGATAACCATCCCGGAAATATTCCAGGGTTTCTGCTTGCTTCTCAGGAGAAAAACCTAGTGAATTAAAAGCATTCGGGTAAGACTTGATTTTTTTGAAATATACCATACTGTTGCTTATAGACTGCAATAAAGGTTCTTTGTCATAATCATCTCTAAAATCAGGAAAAAGATTTGGATCTGTAATCTCTGACAGGCCGAGTCCCGGTTCTGTCGGCATCAGAAGTGGCTTCTTCACTGGAGTAGAACAACCTGCCTGCAAAATCATAAATAAAAAAGCAACTGCCAGCAAACGTCTAAGTATATTATTTCTTGATTTCATAAAACTATCGCTCCTTTTCTCTGAAAATTGCCTACTATATGATTACCAATTCTTCTTTGACTGAATTAGTTTGACATTGGACAATCTGGTTTTGTTTAATTATTATAGTAACATATCACGCAACATCAGTAAAACAATGAGGAAAATTCTTATTCTAACATTATTAATACTTTTATTTGCTCACCCATCTGCCCGGGCCAGAAAGAATATGAAAATACGTACCGTGCCGGCTCGTACAGATTCCGGACAGACCCGGACAGACAACGTCATACCGGAAGAGACAGCAATCAGTGATTTTGATTATGAGGCGCTGGCTCTTCTCTCAGTAGAGTTAGATACAGATGAAAATCCTGATTTAGTTATATCCCTGCTCAAACCTTATAAAAACGATGAGAATAATAAAAGCTTTCTCTTTTATAGCAATTTAGGACTGGCCTATAAGAATACAGGAAGATTTAAAGAGGCTATTGCCGCATATGTTCGTGCCCTGAAATTAGAGCCAAATGAACCTGCAGCTCAATACTATTTAGGAATTGCATATTACAAGAATAACGAATTACCCAGGGCATTAAGATATTTTCTAAAAAGCTCTGAGCAAAAACCCGACCACCCCGGTGTAAAGAAATGGATTGATAAACTGACAAAGGAATTAGACATATGCAAAGTCCCCGATATAAGTAATATGAAGATGGTTTTTGACAAAAATATAAATGTTAACAGAGAAGAGCCGGACAAAGAAACAAGACTGAGAATATACTTCACACAAGATGGGGGTCGAATTCAGGTTTTATCAGTTAATGATAAAATATATTCATACGGTATCGATAGTGATACCAAGAAGCCGGTAGATTATATAATAATTGATACTGATGGTGATGGGAAGTTTGAAAAAGTAATAAATTCAAAAGGCAAATTTGGAGTCCCAACCTGGGCATACAATCCGGATTAGAGGTAAAGCTGACTAAGTTTGTAATTTGTCATTCGTAAATCCCAAATCGTCCATTTTCTTTCCTTTTGTGCTCTTGCGCTTGTCCTCGGCGCCTTTTGTCCGGGGAGCTTCGCGTAAACAATCTATTTGCTTTTCTCTTTTAGTGTCAATTCGTGAAATTCGTGTCATGAAATTCGTGTCTTTTGTCTTGCAAAACACCCCCCACTCTTTTATAATAACGATCACTTGGCAGTAGTTGCAATTCACTTTTACCACATTCTAAATATCTTCAAAAAGATCGTTTTACTTGTTTATACGAGTAAGATTTTTCGCATACATTTATAATCACGGGCGGTCTTGTAGTTACTATTAATTAGCGAAACTAATTATGTCAATCGGGCAGGCCTGACCCTCTTGTTTTTTTCACCTTTTTCTCCAGAACTCCTTTTCCAAAATACACCATTGAAGTAATTGCGTCTCTGCTCAGGTATTCCTATGGCAAACAGGCAACCCGCAACTCGGTTTTTCCTTGATTTCAGTATTTACTAAAGTATCATACCACTAGCAACTTTACGATCTACCAAATTGATATACCATCAGATGATGGATATGTTTTTCATAAAATGGTTTCTACAAACGATAAGATCATACGTGTAGCTCTCCGAAATGTTTTAGATAGGGATTTGGGAGGATATTGCTCAGAAAGTGGACTCCCTGCAAAAATATTTGAGGAACTTGGTGTGCAACACGGTGCAGCAAGGATAGATATTGCTGTTATTAATGGTCTTATGCATGGATATGAAATAAAAAGTGATTCCGATACACTTGAACGGTTACCAAAGCAGATGAAGGAATTCAGTGCTGTCTTTGATAAATTGACTTTGGTTGTAGGAAAGCGTCATTTATATGATGCGATAAATATCGTTCCTGACTGGTGGGGTATTATTGTTGCAAAAATTGATGCGAACAATGAAATATTTTTTCAAACCATTCGTGAAGCTGAGGATAATCAAAATCAGGTTGGAGTTTCCATAGCGCGATTGCTGTGGAAAGAAGAAGCGCTACAAATTTTAGAAGGACGAAATAAGGCAAGAGGGGTGCGCTCTAGATCGCGTGAATTCATATACCAGAGACTAGCTAATGTGTTAGACTTAGATACCCTTAAAGAAAAAGTAAGAGATGCATTGCTGGTTTCTAGGGAAGATTGGCGATCTGATGTACCGTTACTGTCAAGTGGTGGTTTATAAATGCCCTAAGCCACATTTCAGTATTGCCCGTACCTTTTACTTCTGGATTTTTTATATACGTATTGAAGTGTTTTGCTTTTTCAGCAGTAAATTTATCACCGCTACTAAATTTTTCTCCATAAAATCTCGCATCTTTTACTAATAAAGCTGCACTAGCTAAATATATTCCAAATTGTTTTACCTTTCCCTTAAGAATGAGCCAGTCATTTTCAAGTGTATATTTGATGCTAGCGGTAGCATGATAAAACTGCAGTGCTTCATTATAGATCGGGCTTCTTACCGCATAATCTGCAAAAGTTGGATCCCTTTTTGTTTGTTTATTTCTCATGCCTAACCAACTAATCCATTCAATTCTAGGAATAAGATTTTCCTCATCGAACTTACATTTAGATAGATCTTCTGGAAAAGAACCGCTAGCAAAAATGAAGGTTCGCCACTTCAATAAATTGGGAATTCTCTGACTCAAATTTAGATATTTAGTGCATTTATTTCCATTCTCTTCTGTCTCTTTAATGTCTACCAACAAATCAATATTTTTCTCCCCTAATCCACTTGATGAAAGAAGGTTGGCAATATCTTGATTCAGCTTGATTAAATCAGAAAAGTCAGAACATATTAATCGTAAACATATTCCGCTTCTGGTTTCTTGCGCTAATGAATAAGCAGCTTTTTTAATTTCTTGATCATCGTTTAAGTATATAGCAGGAATAAAAGTGCCTCCAAGTTTGTGACCTTCACGCAAAACAATACTAAGACTTTCCACTTTGAGCGGAGTGGTGAACAATAGGCTAACGTCAACAAAAATTGGAGTACGCCCCCAGACTTCTATCAATTTCTCTGGTATTTGTAACATTTGTTTCTCAGCTCTTGCAACAATATCTTCAAACTGTTCGTGGAGTTTATATTTGGGCATTACGAATTGAATTAGAGGGGTAATATGTTTTTTGTGCTCCTCCGCCAATGCCTTTAGCGCACCCTGTTCAGAACGTTTCCACTTTAATATTGGTACATAATGCCTTGAGTCAAACATATTATTTTTTCCACTTTTCATTAGGAAAGTACTTTCTAACTTTTGCTTCATTCACAATTTTATTTAAGTATACGTACTTGTTGCCTTTATGTCTGATTTGACCAGCAATAACAGCTACGTGCACTCCTAATTCCCGGGCCAGGCTATTTGCCGCCATAGAAGAAGGAATAAGTCTGGCTGGACTGACCTCCCATTTTGCTTTTGGCAATAAGGCTTCTTCTGCTAATGCATCAGCTTCTCGTTCCTTCTCGTCTAAATCAATTGTTTTTATTCCTTCAATTTCATCGTAAAAAAGACTGATACCACTATCATAATGCAGAGCTATATGGGCCAATTCATGCATTAATGTAAACCAGAAATTGTCTAACCGATCATATCTAAGAGTTAATCCGATAGCTGGATTATCTTTGATAATTAGAATGGCTGCACCATCTAGGTAAGTTTTAGAAAAATGAGGCTCAATTACTAATACAATTCCATGTTTTATTAGATACTCTTGAGCCAATATAGGACTATTGTCTTCCGCACTTAGCTTTGCTAGTTCTTGCATAAATTTAAGATTAATACTACCACATTTACATTTCTTTGATGTTTTTACCTTCTGAGCCTTCTTATATACACAAGCTGCCCAGGCGGCTAATGCATGCTTGTCTGTACGTGGCGAAGATCTGTAATTAGACTTGCGCGTCATTCCAACAATTTCCGCAGGAGAACCAATTGACGAAAAGAAATTTTTTAGTAGTTCAAATTTGCTATATTTCATTAATGAAGCCTTGCCAAAATAACCCCGTTCCTTCATTTCTGCCACGAGACGATTATCCCAATTCTCGTATTCGGAATCTTCGCCTAAGTCTGACTTTCTTATAAGTACTTTGGCAGGGATTCCGAGGCCCGCTTCCAGAGCTCTCACCATATCGAGAGTTAGTTGACGTTTGCATGAAAGAATCTCTGATACTCTACTTCTGTTTCCAATGTAAGGAATCAAGTCGGCCGGTTTAAGACCAGCTTGCTCCATTCTGAATTTGATCGCATCGACAGGATCAGGAAGCGTTTCCGGAAATACTCTCGCTTCGTAATCTTGGATAAGAGTACTAAGGAGATTAAGTTGTTCACCTTCCTCTGAGTCAGGATCTGGGTCACGGTTCATTAGCTTCTCAACTAATTTGAGGGCTTCTTCGTAGTCTTTTTCAGTTTTTACGACTTTAATCTTGCTCATGTTTTTATCTAACCTATTTTCCAATTATCATATTCTTTGTGTGTCCCGATCTTCTTTATCAGCACTATTCCATTTTTATAACTGACCTGTACTAACAACCTATACTTATTCCTGCAAAGATCGAAAATTATGTGCTGATCCTTAACGAGACTTGCCTTTGGGTACCGTTTTTTAAGATCGTGTGGGGTGCTCCATTGGGCTTCCTCGACTTCCGCTTCCCACGATTCAATTTGTGATCGAGCATCGGCATGTTTTTCTTTGAAGTCGTACAATTTTTCTTTGTCTAATAATTTCATATCTTGTCGTAGGGCGCACTGCCTCTGTTTTTGTTCCCATTCTGGAAATATATATCATACATTCGAAAATGTCAAGTAAAAAATATAGGGTCAGGCCTGCCCATTTGACAACTAAGGAAAACAATTGCACAAGAGAACAAGGTCACCACTTGACAATCAATCCAATTCACTCCTAATATAATTCAATCCTTGTTTATCCTGTTAATTCGCGTCAGTTGCCTGTCGCCTGAGGGCGACCCTGTGGGCAGTTTCAATATCCGCACCTGGCGGGAGGCGGACGTAACCGCTTGTCTGAAAATGTATAAATATTAGACATTTGATTAGGTTTTAATGTAGACGGTTCATATTATTTTTGTATAATAATCAGTTTTATAATACTCATAAGATATATTATCATAAATACTTAAGCGTAGGAGACTTTTAACCAGTATACTATCCGGATGTATTTAAGGCAATGGCATGAATTTTGACTAATAATTGAAAATACGCACATTTTAGTAGGCAATAAATTAATTAATAGTGACAGATATTATTATGAACGGAAGAGAAAGACGTTACGATGGCGTAAAGTTTATCCATAACTTGGAACCTGATTATCAAAAAGTTCATTTAGAGATACCGGATGATTTTCGTGACAAAATCTTAAACAAACTTTCTCGTTTATACGGCGAACAGACAGCAAATAAATATATGCCCGAACTTGAACGCATCTGCAAGGTCTATTATGCCTATAAAACTGAAAAGATGGTTGCGTTTACTAAAGCATTAGACCCAAAAAATCGTTTTACAGAAAAGGACGTTATTTTAATTACTTATGGGGATCTTATTCGTGAAGATGGCGTTTCTCCCCTTACGACACTCTCAAAATTCTGTGGTATCTACCTCAAGCATACAATTAATACACTTCACATACTTCCCTTTTTCCCCTATTCATCAGACAGAGGTTTTGCAATTGAAGATTTTGAGACTGTAGACCCTGAGCTTGGAACATGGGCGGATATTGAAGATTTAGAGACACGTTATAAACTGATGTTTGACGGGGTCATAAACCATATTTCATCAAAAAGCCGTTGGTTTCAGAGGTTCCTGGACGGAACCCCGCACTACAAGGACTTTTTTATCAGTTATGACTCTTATGATGACCTTACACCCGAGGAGCGGAGCGCTATTTTTCGGCCACGTACCACTGATATCCTTACAAAATTCTATACCATCGGTGGAGAAAAATACGTCTGGTCAACTTTCTCCAAAGACCAGATCGATTTGAATTATAAGAACCCTGAAGTGTTGATAAGGGTTATTGAGATATTACTGTTATATGTGCGTAAAGGGGCTGACATTATCAGGCTTGATGCTATCACCTTTCTTTGGGCAAGTCCTGGTACGTCATGTGCCAACCTGGAAGAGACGCACCTGATCGTCAAGCTCTTCCGGGATATCTTAGACCTTGTTGCACCGCATGTGTCAATAATTACCGAAACAAACATTCCACATGAAGACAATATTTCATACTTTGGAAATGGCAATGACGAGGCGCACATGGTCTATAATTTTGCCCTCCCGCCTCTTGTGCTTCACACATTTTACACAAAAGACACAACCAGGCTCAACGAATGGGCAGAAAGTCTTAAACCTGCTTCTGAGACAACGTCTTATTTCAACTTTCTTGACTCACATGACGGTGTGGGACTTATGGCAGTTAAGGATTTATTATCGCACGATGAAATCAGGTTTATTATTCAGAGAGCAAGAGAACATGGAGGCTATGTCTCTTACAAAACTGATAAGGACGGCCTGGAGGTACCTTACGAGATTAATATTACATGGTTTAATGCTCTTTGCAGGGAAGACGGTACGGCACATACAGATCTTCAGGTCAATAAATTTATTGCTTCAAGAGCCATGGCCTTAACCCTTCAAGGAGTTCCGGGAATCTATCTGCACAGTTTTTTTGGTACCCATAATGATATAGAAGCAGTAAGCTGTCCCCTATCAAAACGTGAGGTAAATCGTAAAGCACTTGATTACAATACACTCACAAAAGCTATAGATAATCCCGATACACTAACATCAAAGATCATTCATAGACTGAATACTATTATTAGTCTCAGGACCAAACAGAGTGCTTTTCATCCAAATGGAGCGCAGAAAATTTTGAAAGTCAAACCTGAGATATTTGCAGTCTTAAGAACATCTCCAAATAAAAAACATCATATCCTCTCTTTGATCAATATTACGGATGATGAGATTCAGATAACAATTCCCATGAAAACAGTTCAAATATTCAAACAAGAATGGTATGATCTTATCCGCCAGGATAAGCATACGTTTAAAGATGAAAATATCAGCTTTACATTAAAGCCTTATGATATTGTCTGGCTGGAGCCTCAATAACAAATATCTTCCCGCCTGCCTGCCGGTAGGCAGGGGCAACCAAACAGAATTTATCTGTAAAGATCAAACATTGTACTTCAGGAGCGCATAATGCAAGAGCTGGATTTTTCCATTTCCGTTTTGGGTGAACCAACTATACAAATATCTGCAATATCTGAAAAGAGAGATGTATGGCGTACAAGCTATGTGGATGACGACCAGTATATACTTTACGATATTGCTGTTACCATTGGAAAATCGGAAGCCGGTTTTGCCCGGAACAATCTGATCGAAAAGGCCGGCCCGAGGGAAAAGATTTATTTTGATCCTGCCAAAGTGCATGCAGGGGTGGTCACCTGTGGCGGGCTGTGTCCCGGACTCAACGACGTAATACGGGCAATTGTCATGACCCTGTGGTATCGTTATGGTGTAAAACAGATATCCGGTTTCAGGTATGGGTATCGGGGCTTTCTTTCGAGATTTAACATTCCGGTTATGGAGTTGACGCCTGATGTTGTAACCAAGATTCACCGACTCGGAGGGACCATTCTCGGAGCTTCGCGAGGCTACGGTGATTGTGTTGAAGAGATTGTTGATTCCCTCGAACGTATGAACATTAACACGCTTTTTATCATTGGCGGTGATGGTACACAAAAAGGCGCTCTTGGTATTTCTGAGGAAGCAAAGAAACGGGGTCTTAAGATTTCTGTAATAGGAATTCCCAAAACTATTGATAACGATCTGAGCTTTGTGCAGAAATCATTCGGATTCCAGACAGCAGTTTCCCGCGCGGTAGAGGCTGTTGACTGTGCACATGTGGAGGCGCATGACGCGATAAATGGAATCGGAATTGTTAAAGTAATGGGACGTGAATCAGGGTTTATCGCCGCTCACACAGCCATGGCTATAAATGATGTGAATTACGTGCTCATCCCTGAGGTACGTTTTGATCTGGACGGAGAAAATGGTTTACTTGCCAATCTGGAAAGGAGACTCGAACAACGGAATCATGCTGTGATTTTAATAGCAGAAGGTGCCGGGCAGGAATACATGGAAGATTCCAGGGCCAGTGATGTATCAGGTAATATACAGCTTAATGACATAGGCATTTACCTTAAAGAGCGGATTAGTGAGTATTTCAAGAAAAAGGGGATAGAAATTAATCTGAAATATATCGACCCCAGTTACATGATCCGTAGTGCGCCTGCCAATCCCAATGATTCGACTTACTGCGCCAGACTCGGCGCTCATGCAGTTCATGCAGCCATGGCAGGAAAGACTGGAATGATCATAAGCCTTATCCATTCCCAATTTGTTCACATACCCATTCGCCTGACCATTTCAGGCAGAAAACGTATCGATCCGCACAAGGAACTCTGGCGCGATGTAACGGAAGCTACCGGCCAACCTCTTCTTTTACAGGAGCGCAGAAAAAAACCTCGCTCCCCGGACAAAAAGCGCCGAGGACTTTCCCCGGACAAACAACGCCGAGGACTTTCCCCGGACAAAAAACGCCCCTGCCCGTCCGGCAGGCGGGGAGGACAAGAAGGCGATGAAGTGAATAAATCTTAAGGATAAAAAACCCAACTGACAGAAAGAGGAATTACTCAAAATGATAAAGACTAAAATAATCGTTACACTTGGCCCTTCCTGCAGTCAGAAAGAAACCATCAAGTCTATGATTGATAATGGTGTAGACATCTTTCGGTTAAACTTTTCCCATGGCACACTTGATGCTCATGCACAATTATTGGAGAACCTGAATGCCGTTCGTGCAGAGCATAGTCACACGACTGCAGTGATGGGTGATCTATGCGGTCCGAAGATACGTATCGGACGTATCCAACCGGAGGGAGAGAGGTTAGAAGTCGGTGGGGAAGTCTGCATTATACACAGCGAAGAACAGGGTAACGTAAATCGATTTGGTACAAATTATGAATCTTTCTCCAAAGATGTAGAGATCGGTCACCGCGTCTTCATCGATGATGGTCAAATTGCCCTGCGCGTAATTCGCAAAGATGAAGAGCAGACAGTGTGTGAAGTCCTGGTTGGCGGACCTCTGCACAGCCGGAAGGGAATCAATCTGCCGGACACCAATGTACGCATACCTTCAATTACAGAACGTGACTGGGAATGCGTGGACTGGGCTATCCGGCACAAAGTGGATTTTTTAGCTC
Organism: Planctomycetota bacterium; assembly: GCA_022570935.1. Taxonomy (GTDB): domain Bacteria; phylum Planctomycetota; class Brocadiia; order Brocadiales; family Scalinduaceae; genus Scalindua. Next base: position 11,363 of record JACZYU010000002.1, read on the forward strand.
TAAGCTTCGTCCGGTCGTCAGATGAAATTAATCAGTTAAAAGATTATCTTAAGAAAGCCGGAGCAGATATAAAGGTAGTTGCCAAGATTGAAACTCCTCAAGCATTGACTCATCTGGAAAGCATTACTAAAGCCAGCGATGCTGTGCTTATCGCACGAGGTGATCTTGGAGTTGAAATGGATCTGGCAGAGGTACCTGTCCTCCAGAAACGAATTACTCAGAGCTGCCGACGCCTTGGCAAGCCTGTAATAGTTGCCACACAAATGCTGCAAAGTATGATCGAAAATCCTGTTGCAACCAGAGCGGAAGTCTCAGACGTAGCCAACGCTATTATGGACCTTACCGATGCCGTCATGCTTTCCGGTGAAACTTCTGTAGGCAAATATCCGATCAAAGCGGTACAAACCGTCCGGCGCATTGCCAGAGTAACGGAAGAGTACCTCCATCAGGACGAACATGCACGCATTAAGACCGTTACGAGGGACGACCTAGTCCTGACTGCAGCAATTGCCCGCAGTATAGATCAGATCGTAGATGATATTTCTGCTAAACTCGTGGCAGCATGGTCGCAAACAGGCTCAACAGTGAGATTGCTCAGTAAAGAACGCATTAACGTTCCTGTCCTCGCATTAAGTTCTGATCAACGCACCTGCAATCAAATGAGCCTGTATTATGGTGTAATACCAAGATGCCAGCCAACACCAGAGGATATAAATCAGTTTATCCACATAGTGGAATATCTCATTATCAGCCATAATTGGGCTCGTGTTGGAGACAAGATTGTCCTGGTATCCGGCCAGCCAATCGGTAGCGCTGGCGCCACCAATGCCGTAATGGTTCATACCATCAGTAATAGGCAATCGCCACCTTGACATGTTTCATTCTGGACGAGCCAGAACTAACAGGAGTGCGGTAAAGTTGCCCGCCTGAATGGCGAAGTCGGGCAGACAACCAAGTTTGAAGTGTCTAAAGTGAACTCCCGCCTGCCGGACGGGCAGGGGTAGGCAAGGAAAGTGCCTAAAGTTAAAAATTCGAAGGAATTGAGGAATTGAGTGACAAATCAATTAATCCCTAAATTCTTGCCTGTCCGCCAGCCTGTTAGGCGGGAATCCATGAATCCGTTCGGGTAGACACAAATCTCTCAATTTAGATTTAAATAACTAGAGGCGCATAGTATATGAATAAAAATAGTGATACAAAAGTTCTGGTGATTAACTGCGGCAGCTCTTCAGTTAAATTTCAGCTTATCAATATGGCCGATGAAGATGTCCTTGCAGGTGGAATAGTTGAAAGGATTGGACTGCCTAAATCGCTCATAAAATTTAAATTTGGCGATAAAGAACTTACCAGGGAGTGCGGCACTCTTGATCACAGCTCTGCAATTTCAGAGATTATCGATGACATCACACACGGTCAGTTTGGCGTGATCGGTCACAAGGGTGAAGTATCGGCAGTTGGGCATAGAGTAGTTCACGGTGCGGAACAATTTACAGAATCTGTTTTGATAACTGATGATACTATTAAACAGATCGAGGCGTGTATTGAGCTCGCCCCACTTCACAATCCTCATAATCTAAAGGGAATACTTGTATGTAAAGAGCTTCTACCCGGCGTTCCACAGGTAGCCGTATTTGATACAGCCTTTCATCAAACAATGGAAGATTATGTTTACACGTATGCACTTGCCTATAGATTTTATGAAAAGTACAGGTTCAGGCGTTATGGATTTCACGGTACCAGCCATTTCTATGTGGCGAACAAGGCGGCAGAAATTGTCGGAAAGGACATAAGCAAGTTAAAGATAATTACGTGCCACCTTGGGAACGGGGCAAGCATTGCGGCAGTTAAATACGGCAAATCGATGGATACATCTATGGGATTCACACCTCTTGAAGGCCTGATAATGGGAACCAGATGTGGAGATGTTGACCCTGCTATGGTTCTCTTTGTAATGGAAAAGGAGGGTCTGAGTCCACACGAATGCGACACTCTGATGAACAAAGAAAGTGGTTTAATTGGGATTTCAGGTATCAGCTCAGATATGCGCGATCTTATTAAGGCTTATGAAGACGGAGACGACAGAGCAAGGCTCGCTTTGCAGATGTATTCATACCGTATCAGGAAATATATTGGTATGTATGTAGCATCAATGAACGGTGTTGATATAATAGTCTTTACCGGTGGAGTTGGCGAGAAGGCGGTTCTTATCAGGAGTATGTGTTGTACAGATATGGAATATCTGGGTATTGACTTTGATGAAGAGAAGAATAAGAAGACTATTGGAACCGAAGGAGAATTAACCTCTCAGGATTCTAAAGTCAGGGTATTATGCATACCCACAAATGAGGAACTCGTAATAGCCAGAGATACTGCACGGATAATAAATAGAAGCAAAGCTGCGTAAATAACCTCTTATTCTTTAGCAAATAGTTAAATAGATATAAGACTATTTGAAAAGTTCTGAATGCGAACCTGTTCTTTCTAAAATTAAAGTATCTTTTTTACATTTGTAAATCAAAATCCAATCAGCTTCAATATGGCAATCTCTACACCCTTTCCACCCACCAATTAGTGGATGGTCTCTATATTCTGGATCAAGACGGTTACCTGAAACCAGTATTTCTACAACTGTTTTAAGTTTATCAATTGTTTTACTTTGTCTCTTGATTTTTTTATAGTCTCTCTTAAATTGTGAAGTGTAGTGAATATTCAACTATCAAGCTCCCGGAACAGTTCATCTACGCTCTTAACTTTGTGCAGTCCTTTTCCATTTTCAGCCTTTTGAATTGTTTTAACTGTTAGTTCATTAGGAATCTTGATTTCAAAAGGTATGCCCTTATGCAGGGCTATTTGTGTTAAATAGATAGAGATCGCCTCAGACATTGAAATGTGGAGAGAATTTAATATTTTTTGTGCCTGTGTTTTAATTTCAGGATTAATACGAGCTTGAATTGTAGTTGTTTTAGACATTCTTTTTATTCCTTTCTATATATCGTGATTACATTTGTATGTTAATTGTCACTACATGTAGTTTAGGCAAATACCCGCATAAATCAAGCGGAAATTTGCAATGCGAAGCTTTTTTTACGATTTGACCGCTTAAAAAAACCATACTACAAAGGTGCCTTTTGAATGATTTATTTCTATATTGTTGCAAGATCCTTAAAATTGGAAGCGGATCAACACAGATTATACGGATTAGGGATATCCCAGGAAAAAACTAAATTCTACAGATGGTTCAGGTCACGCCTTAGGCGGATCTGCCTTCGGTACGACTTGTAGCCTGTCGCCTGAGGACGACCCTGTGGGTAGTTTCAAGATCCGCCCCTGGTGGGAACCTAAACGTTTCGGTTCAATCTGCAGAGCTAAGCTCAGCTTTGCAAGATTGAACCGGCAATAGTCGGACAGGCATCTGTGTTATATTAATTTAAAAGAACGGAGCGGAATATGGCAAAAAATATCTACCTGGCTTCCACAAGTTCAAAGTCCGGAAAAGGCGTAATCTGCATTGGCCTGATCAGCGCTCTCAGGGGCATGGTTACAAGTGTCGGTTATTTTAAGCCCATAGGCCAGAAATATGGCAAGAATGAAGATTACGATAAAGTATCAATAATGATTAAGGAGACACTCGGTATTGAAGACGAGTTGAAATACATAAACCCTGTCTCGATAAAAGAATTAAATCATTACATTGCAAATAATGATGAAGATGTATTCTTTCGTAAAATTCAAAGATCTTTCAGGAAAATAGAAAAGGATAAGGATATAGTTGTAATTGACGGCACTGACTATGTAGGGATGAAGTCAGCCTTTGAGTTTGATATAAATGCTGATATTGCGAATAACCTGAATGCAGGCATAATTCTTATTGAAGACGGGTATGGAAAATCGATGGATGAAATATCCTCCGGTGTGCTGACAGGAAAAGAATCATTTGATGAACAGTCCTGCGATTTCCTGGGTGTTATTGTTAACAAAATAGAAACTGAAAGATTGGAAGAGGTTGATCGGGGTCTGAGGAAAATACTTAAGAAGAGGAAAATAGATTATTTGGGTACTGTTCCATACGATTCAATTTTAGCAAAACCACGTTTATATGATATCTCCAGGAGCCTGGACGCTGAAGTTTTGTTTGGGCAGGGTCATCTTTCGAACATAGCAGTTGAGATAATAATTGCCTCTATGGGTTTTGAAAATGCTTTAAAATATATTCATGACGGAACGCTCATCATTACCGGAGGCGACAGGAACGAGATCCTTCTTGGCTGTATAACATCCTTAATCTCTCCATCCTACCCGAATATATCCGGTATAGTTTTAACAGGAGGCCTTTTGCCGAATGATAACATAATGAAGCTGATTGAAAGTTTATCCGAATTACCGATTCCCATTCTCAGTGCTCAGTGCAACACAATAGAAACTGTGAATAAAATCAACTCTCTTGTTGTACACGTATCTTCAAACGATACCCAGAAGATTGATATTGTAAAATCTTCGATCTACCGGCATGTTGATTGTGAAAAGATAAACGAAAAACTGAAACTGGAAAAGGTTAGAAAACGAACTCCCGAGATATTCAAATACGAAATATTAGAGAGGGCGCGTTCGAAAAAGAAGTGTATAGTCCTTCCGGAGGGAGAAGAAGAGAGGACTTTGAAGGCTGCTGAATGGATAAGAAACAGAGAAATCGCTGACTTGATACTCCTTGGTGATAAGGATCAAATTGCAAGAAAAGCCGCTGCGTTGGGTTTAAAACTGGACGACGGAATTGACATCATAAACCCCACTGAATCTCAAAAGTTTGAGGATTATGTTAATACTTATTTTGAACTGAGAAAACATAAAAATTACCCAATGGACGTCGCACAGGATCGAATGCGTGACACAATCTACTACGGCACCATGATGATATACAAGGGAGATGCCGATGGGCTGGTTTCCGGCGCCGTTCACACAACACAGCACACAATAAGGCCGGCGTTTGAAATAGTTAAGACAAAGCCAGGTATTAAAAGCGCATCCAGCATATTCCTCATGTGCCTGAAAGACAGGGTGCTTGTGTATGGAGATTGCGCAATCATTCCTGATCCTACTGTAGAACAGCTCTCTGATATTGCTATTACAAGTGCCGATACAGCCAGAAATTTTGGCATAGACCCATACATTGCCATGCTCTCATATTCCACCGGCAAGTCAGGTAAGGGGCCGGAAGTTGATAAGGTGAGAGAGGCGACCGGAATGGCAAAGAGCAAGAGGCCTGACCTGCTTATTGAGGGCCCGATACAGTACGATGCAGCAGTTGATCCGGATGTGGCCAGGATCAAACTTCCCGACAGCAAAGTAGCAGGCAGGGCAACGGTCTTAATCTTTCCTGATCTCAATACAGGCAATAATACCTATAAAGCCGTGCAGAGATCTTCCGGGGCAATTGCCATAGGCCCGGTGCTACAGGGACTCAAGAAACCCGTAAACGACCTCAGCAGAGGGTGCACAGTTGAAGACATCGTTTACACCATAGCCATAACGGCAATACAGGCACAGGGGGAGTAGGCATTGCCATATGATCGATTCCTGGTCAGAAAAGAGGTATTTTCTTAGTCAATGACCGCTGGCATAGCCTTATTTAGTCACACCAGCATAGCTGGTGGTAGATTAATTATACGCCTTTCTATAAACTTCGTATTTGACCTAATTTGGCTTATTTGTTATATTCTTTATAAAGATTTTTCTTTAGATTTAGGGAGATTTTAAAGTGAGCGTAGCAACAGTTAAAATGTCTTCAAAAGGACAAATAGTTATCCCTCAAGAAATCCGGAATGAACTTCACGCCTCCGGAGGAACTATTTTTGCAGTTATTGGGAGTAAAGATAGTGTTGTATTAAAGAAGGTAGAAGCACCATCAAAAGAAGATTTGATAAAGGAATTGGGTACCTTTGCAAAAGATGGTATGAAGCGACTGAAAGCTAAAGGTGTTAAAGTATCTGACATACCGGCAATTTATCACCATGTCTAATTTTTACAATCAACCATCCTTCAAGAGAAGATCTTAGCTCCTGCTGGCATTGATACAATGTTTCCCCAAAAGCGATTACGCCTGGGCATTGTGGAATCTTACCGGAAAAACTATCATCTTCTAACTTATCATAAACCGCTTTACCCATTGATTTATTAATATATTGCGTGAGCATACTAAACCTCCTTGTAGAAAAGTAATAGAGTAATCGTATTATACAAGTAAGAGTATATTCTTCTATACATTTTTATATAACCCAAATTCCTGATTTTCATGCTTTCCTTAGAGGCTATTTGAAATGTTTTTACTTCGTTCCAGTATTATACTACCCGTTGATGCTACAGATTCAAAGCAGTCATCGCTTTTTCAACAATCTCTAATCGTAAAGGTTTTTACCATAGATTACATTTTGTCTATCCCACATAATTTGTTATTAATTGAAATATAAAGGTATTACTCTCTGCTTTTTGTTTTTTCTTGAACCCTTAATAGATTTTACAAATTTAATTTCGACCGCCTTCGGCGGTAAATAAAAAAATTAAAAGTTTAAAAGACAAAAAAACAGAGGGCAAAAGTGTAAAAGACTAAAGTTTAAGAGTCCTGGCACAACGAAAACCCATGCTGAAGAACCTGATACACGGTCCGAAGAGGTGGCGATACGCGCACCGGCAGAAGTAACTAATGCAGTCCCACGAGCCGCCGCGCAAAACAAAAGTATCTTTGTCCTTGTCATAGCGGCTACTCGTCCACTCCCACACATTACCACTCAGGTCTGAAATTCCTTCCTGTGTGTTTCCCTCCCTGAATACACCTACAGGTGAAGTCTTATTGATTTCAATTTCACCATTATTGCACTTGTTCTTATCCCATTCATTACTCCAGGGATATTCCCTTCTTTCATGACCGGATGCCGCTGCTTCCCATTCGCTTTCATCGAGGAGCCTGTATTCATATTCGTCTTTCGCCTCAGCGCTCAGCCATCTTGTAAACGCATACGCCTCATACCATGAGACTCCAACAACAGGGGCATTCGGACATTTCCACTTGCGGTCATTCCAATATTCCGGTAGTTCTGATTTATTTTCATAGAGCCACTTCTTTCCCTCCTCGCTCCAGTACTCTCCATTTTTGCATCCACCGGCCTTAATAAACTCTCCGAACCAACTGTTTGTAACAGGGAACTTTCCTATCTCAAATGGCTTGATATCGGCTTTACCGGTACTCAACGTATAAGCTCCTCCTGCAACCTTTATAAATTCCTTTAGGTTCCTTGTGTCACCAAGCCAGCCAAGGATTTCTCCTACCGCAACTCTATCTTTTACCGGAACATCTTCATCGATAACTTTTCTCATCTCTCTTATTAGATTGTCGCATAAACCTTCGTCTATATTATCAATGCTTGTGTCTAGCGCACATTCTCCTGCAAGGATAAGGTTTTGAAAAGCGTCCTGGTCTTTTTCGAAAACATCCTTTATAAAATTACTGGCGGCCTTTCTTTTAAGGGATGTGACTGTCAGCAGTACAACCTCTTTCCACTCAGGTTTAAAAAGATTATCTCCTAATTCTTCAATAATATCGTCACTTAAGTCTGTCACGTTTCTTGCGGCAAGGTATTCCTTAAATGTTAAATGAATAAAACCGTATGTCCCGGGTGTAACCTCTTGCAGAATGCCACTTCTCTCTTTCATTATTAGTATGAAATCTCCTGCCTGTTCCTTTGAAAGGAGTAAATCTTTGTTTCTTAAATCAAATTTCTTTGTAAGCTCTTCTTTCAGTGTCTCGTAATCTATATCAGGCTGGGCTTTTACGTGCATATCAAAGGCAATTGGCCCCAGGTAATAAACTATAAAATCCTCTGTAATATTTTTTTTACCAAGCTTAAATCCTCGTTTTTCAGATTCATATAGACTTCTCAGGTTTTCCCAGGATCCTGATAGCATCCTTAAGCATTTTGCGTAGAGGTCAGCTCTATCTTTGGGTAATTCACCTCCCTCGTGTTCGATCAGCGCAAGTATTGTCAGCATTAATGGATTGGTTGCTATATTGAAGATGTTTCTATCGTTTTTAACAACTGACATCATTTTTTTTAAGTTTCCCCTGGCTTCGGTTTCAGCTGTTTCGACTCGTTTATTTATTTCTCTTTCATAGCACAAATACCATTTAGAGAAAAAGACCTCTATCTCGTCAATATCAAAGGGGTGTATTATATAGAGGGAGAAATCAGTATCCTTTATTTTTTCGAACCTGCTGGTCATGGTATAACTCGCGGTCCTACAAGTCACTAAAAACTTATTGTCAGAGAAATCATCATACCCTATAAAATTGCTTATATCGGAAACCATTTTTTTTCTTGCTGTCTCATTCGTTACTTCGTCAAGGCCGTCAAGAAGGACTAACGCGCTATTGCTTCTTAATGCTTTTTCAAAAAGAGGTGCTAAATTTGGCAGTCCCTGACTTTTAAAGTATAAAGGGATAAATTCATTAAGGGACAGGTTTGTTAAACTATCTTTTTTGCATTCTTCCGCGTAAGCGGCTATAGGAAATAGTATGGGCAGTAACTCTCTATTCTCAGAAATTTCCAATCTTTCATTCTCTTTTCCATCAATAAACGCCAAGGCTATATATTTTAAAAGTGTGCTCTTGCCAGAACCAGGGTCTCCGGTTATTACTGAGTATTTAGAATCCAATATATTGGATATTTTTACAGAGTCTTCTTTGAGGCGTTCAATTAACTCTGCCTTTTCCACGAGTTCCTTTTTCTTTAAATATTCCATTTTGTCCCTGAAAATTTCTTTTGTTAATGTCAGCTTGGTATAAATATCCTTTAACGAAAAAGAGATCAATTTGCCTTCACTTAATCCTTTAAAACTCAGATGGCTATATTTTTCCTTAATATAGTTAAAGTATTTTCTCTTTAGAAAATCCAAATCAGGCTTTTCTTCTGTAAGCCGATTCAAAATCCTCTTCATCAATTGAAGATTCATGAATGGGATCAGTTTTTCAGAGGATTCAGCTGTGAGCGTAAAACCTTCTAAAAAGTAAGTTGTGGCAGTTTTTAAGTTGAAGCCCCTAATAGTATTTATATCGATGCCCGCGTTAGCAAGGACGCCTTCAATATGCCTGGTGTCTTCTGATAGTGAAGGTTCTTTAACAATTTCAACTAACAAAGATTTTATTTCTTCACAATCCAGCAATTTCTGAAGATAGTCTTTGTCAACATCCTCATCATTAAAGCTGTTTGAAAAAAATCTTATACCTTCAGCAAAAGCGCTATCTAATGATGCTTTAATACCGTCTGTGTCTTTCTTGCCTGTAGAAGTGAGGAATTTTGTTGCTAAATTCGCGGATAAGGCGACTATAAACCCTTCAATCATTTAGTACTCCATTATGAAATTGTAGTTTGCTGCCCGGGGGTTTTCAGCTCGCTTACTAACCCCTGAGTAGCAGTTTAATAATTTGTTCGTATACCATCAGGTATACGACACGGGAGCCGGGTCTGGACTCTATTATTGCACACTCCCTTTCTCCGTGAAGAAAAGGACTCCGGCTTTCGCGCGGGTGATTATCCCGCATGATAGAGTGCTGGCACAACGAAAACCTATGTTGTTGTTCCTGATATTCGGTTCGTTGTTGTTGCGATACGCGCACCGGCAGTTGTTACTATTGTTGTTCCACGAGCCGCCGCGCAAAACAAATTCGACCCTGCCCCTTTACAACATCATAGGTTTAAAATCAATTTAAGGTTTTGGTAAATACGGTGTTCCGGAATATCTCTTTTCTCAGTTGATAGCTGTCCGCATGTTTAACATGTCCAATCCAGCTCTGTATAGAATTGTTAATTTCAGGTATTCTGATATTTCCGTTTTTATACTCTTCTGTCATATCCCTTAATTTCCTTCTATATCTCTTTACAATACTTTTTCTGACACGTACGTAATCGGGATATATTCTGTATCCGAGGAAATCTACACCATCTGTTGTCCTGAAAACCCTGCTTTTGTTTTCATGTAAACGCAATCTTAATGTCATAAGGTATTTTTTGATTTCACATTTGATCTCGTTTAACCATACCTTGGAATTTCCAAAAATAACAAAATCATCGCAGTAACGTATGTAAAACCTGGCAGTTAATTCTTCTTTGATAAAATGATCAAAGTCGTTCAGATACAAGTTGGCAAAAAACTGACTTGTAAGATTGCCCATTGGTAGGCCTTTTTTCCGGTAAAGGGGAGTAAAAAGGTCATCACCTTCAAAATACGTTAACTCTCTACCGCTTTGCCTTGAATCGATTATTTGCTTTACAAGCCACATGGTGTTTTTACACTTTATCTTTTTTTGGACTTTATTCAATAGAATTTCCTGATCAACATTTTCAAAATATTTTCTTACATCACACTTGAGTACGTATTTATTCTTTTTTTGAAATTCCTTATAGCGTTGAACAGCTTTATGTGTGCCTCTGCCTTTTAAACATGCGTATGTATCATAGATAAATGATTTTCCTATAGTTGGTTCGATAATGTTTATGAGCGTGTGGTGTATGACCCTGTCGAAGTATGGCGCTGCGCTTATAATTCGTTTCTTAGGGTCATAGATATGGAAATCACAATAGGCGCCCGGTACATAGGTTTTATTACTCAGGACTTCGATTATCTTCAGGAGATTACGCTCAAGATTGTACTCGAACAATGCTGTAGACGCCTTATATCTTTTCCCCCGTCTTGCCTTCTTTGACGCTTTCAGTATATTTTCGAAAGATATGATTCTCTCAAAAAGATTATTTTTCCTTTTCATCCTTTGATATCTGGTATTTCAACCAACCTCCAATTTCAGAGCCTATTTCATTGAGGCATTTTGAGACATACTCATATTTCTTTATACTGAGGTATTTCAGGTCATTAGTAAGCCGGATAAGATATCTGAGTTTTTCAATCTTGAGATTTGCTTTTTCCAGGGATGGAGCCTTGTCTCTTGTGTATATTGCCTGGATGATTAATTCCATAACGTCCAGAAGATTGGTTTCAACCCGGTCCCCAAGAAGATACCTCTGGCTCTTTGGGAACTTTTCAAGCTGAGGTATTATCCAGAGGATCAGGTTGTAGGTTTTAGTCAGTGCGCTTACTTCCTTTTGTTCATTTGCCATTCATGTATAACATCCCTGTAAAAATAAACATAAATTCAAGATTTGGTATAGTCTTTATACTGATAGAATCGAATGATGAAATGATAAAACCACACATTATTAAAGTCAAGAGAAAGATAGTCAAAGAAGAACTTAAGATGCCATCATCAGCCTTTATTATTGACTCGTTTGGAACAATCCATACAATTAGAATTATATCAGCAAGGAATTTAACTAAGAAAGAGATAAAAGAGTTCAATAGGAGGTGGGTAAGATGAGAAAAGAATATGATTTATCAAAATTAAGATTTAAAAAGAACCCTTACGCCAAAAGACTTAAAAAACAAATCACTATTAGATTAGACTCAGAGATCATTGATTATTTTAAAGGTATTGGCGAGGCAAATGATATCTCTTATCAATCATTAATCAATTTGTATCTTAGAGATTGTGTAAAAAGCGGAAAGAAACCTTTAACCAAGTGGGTTAAAGTATCTTAGGGCGATATCAGACATTCTACGTAAATATGAAAAAGAACCATAACGGCAATACAGGCACAGGGGGAGTAGGCAAGAAGATTTACGAGTTGCGATTTTAGCCCGCCCTAGTGCGACCTGCTCTGCGGTCTGGGCCAGGGATTTACGATTTAAGAAGCAAGCCGCAGATTTCACAAAGAACTCAGAGGGAAATATTAAGAGCTTTGAAGCGAAGATACTAATTGGAAAAATGAGAGGTTGTAATGAAAGCAACGGCAAAAGACTTAAGATTTCATTCAAAAGAGTTACTTGATACCGTAAACAGGGGCGAAGAAGTGGTTATCACTTATCGAGGAAAACCTTGCGCTAAGCTTGTTCCCATTAAACATGAGGCGGCAAAAAACTCAGGCAAGAATGAATTATTTGGTATCTGGAAAGATTACGACGAAACCAGAAATGTTGAAGGCTACGTAAGAAAGTTAAGAAAAGGCAGATATTAATGCTTATTAACACCGATGTGCTGATCTGATACTTAAGGGGAAGCAGGAAGGCATGTAACGTTATAGAAAGTGAAAAAAGTTTTTTCCTGTCTGTTGTCACTTATATTGAGCTTGTCCAGGGAATGAGGAACAAAAAGGAAACACCTGCTAAACATTGGCGAATATGAAGGGATTAAGATCATTAAGCCAAAAGAAGCGTGAGCGTGTATGTATCATAACGCATGTAGAAATGACGTCCTCCTGGCGCTGGTGGTTCGAAACCAAATTTCTTTAGCTTCTTTATGAACTCTCGCCGTTTACAAGGCTTCCATTTCCCCATAAGTGATTGCTCTTTAGCAAACAGGCATTTTCTTGTTCAGATTAATTCTGCCTAATACTCAATTTAGTAGATTATAGAAGTTAGTTTGATCATAAGTTTCCGTAAATTACGGAAACAAATATGCGTTGACTGTAATACCTTGATAAAGGCATGGTTACATGAAAAGATAAAAGAGGAACGTGCCGTTAAGTGAAAAACGAAGTTCTGCTCCCATTTGCTCCTTTTCTTTGGTATGTGATGAGAAAAAAATAATACTTTATAAAAAAGGTATTTACATAGGTATTGACAAGGGTAGTAATAATAGTTATACTAACGTTATTATTTTGTATCACGATTGGAGAGATATCATGAAAACCGCCATTTCAATGCCAGATGATTTGTTTAAGGATATTGACAAACTATCAAAGAAGCTGAACTGTTCAAGAAGCCATATATTAACCAGTGCAGCAAGAGAATACGTCAAAAAGCTTAAAAACAAAAATATTTACGAAGCGATTAACAAAGCATATTCAGAAAAGGAAACAGAAAAGGAAACAGTTCTTAGAGAAAAACATAAAAAGCATTATGCTAAAATGCTCAAGATGGAGAAATGGTAATTAAACAGGGAGATATATTCTGGGTTAATTTAGGAACACCGTCTGGCTCTGCACCTGGCTTTCAACACCCTCATGTTGTAATACAGAATAACATTTTTAATCTCAGTAAAATTAATACAGTAGTAGTTTGTGCATTAACATCTAATCTTAAACGTGCCAAGTCACCTGGAAATGTACTATTGACAAAGGGAGAAGCGAACCTCAAAAAAAGCAGTGTAGTAAATATTTCTCAGCTTATTACGGTTGACAAATCTGACTTGATTGAAAAAATAGGTGTGCTGTCACCAGATCGTATTACACAAATCATAAAAGGAATTAAACTACTAATAGAACCAAAAGAGCTTTTATAATAATTGCTCAAAGATAGGCATGATGGATTGAATCATTTGTCAATATTAAAGACCTAGCCCTGTCCCCTCTTTCCGAAGTGTGATTTATTACAATTTTTCAGTAATAAACTCTTCTGATGTTAATATTTTTACTTTTTGCATTCCCTTAGTACGCTTAAAATTCATGTTATGAATAAAATTTGCCATTGAATCTGAAGGGTCAATGCAATCCAGATTTAATTTCTCGAATGTCTTTTTATGAATTAGAACAGATAGTATTGGGGTATCTTTTAAATGCCCAGTTTTTGAATCAACCATTTCTGTTAATGCCGTTACATTTACAGTTTCTAAAGGTAACAATTGAAACATTTCATTAGCAATTCTTAATGTACTACTGCAAACATAGTCTTGATAGAGTTCGTAAAATTCACCTTTAGGCATTTTCTTTATAGATAGTTTTCCAGACGTAAGTTGCACCTTTTTTTCTTGTGGAATAATTTCTTCACCATTTACATGTAAATCTACTTTAATAAATTCTTTTGATTTCACATCAAAGCTAATTTTCGACCCAATATCACTAATTTCATCAAATGGATTAATCTCATTAATAATCTTTTCGTAGATATTTTCTTTAAAATTAAGAACATCATTTGCTAATTCAGTTTCCTCTTTCCATTAGTTGAGTTTTTTATCAAATTCAAGCAAAGCTTTCTTGTGTTCTAATTCATCATTTTGAATTCCAGTTTCTATGTTCTTTTTTAGCTTTTCTATTTTCTTATCGATTCTTTTAAAACGCTTATCAAAAAAGCTAGGCTTATAGTTGTCTAGTTTTTCTTGGGCTGCATTCCGATCAATATTTTCATTGCAAGGTTTTGAAGGGCATTTTTTATTAGCAATTTCTTCCCAATTATAAAACTTTCCACAATCTAAATGAAGAGATTGGATGAGTTTGATGTAGTTTTCATATTCTTCTACCTCGTACTCTACTTGTTCAATAGCTTCTAGTTTGGCAATTTTCTTTTGCTGTTTTTCAAATTCCCTTTGGCGTCTTCTTGCTTCACGTTCCATTCTATTTGCTGCCGCATTTATAGAACGAAGTGCTCCACTAAAACTCATAGTACCTCCTCCTTTATTGCCTTAACAGATAAATATACAGATGCCGTTTATTTCGAATATCATAGTATCCTTTATTTTTTAATTTGGCCCGTTTTGGTCATCACTTTTTAATGTTTTAGTCAAAGCAGAAGCAATAAGACCTGTAGGAACAGCAATTAACCCTAAGCCAATTGTGAGAATAACAAAAGTAAATATTTCCCCACCAACAGTAATCGGATATACATCACCATATCCAACTGTTGTAAGTGTTATTACCGCCCACCAAAGAGAATGAAAAACAGATTTAAATTGCTCAGGTTGTGCAGGGTTTTCAAAATAATATATTCCAACAGCAGAAAGATATAACAAGAAACAAGTAGTTATCATAAACAGTATCAATTCTTCTTTTATTGATAAAAATACATCTTTGAATCTTTGAAGTGCTCTATTATATTTGAACATCTTGAAGGCACGTGTTAATCTGAAAATGCGAAATATTCTAATAGAACGCAAATCGATACCGTGTGCCACATAAAATGGAAGTATTGCTGCGAGGTCTATTAATCCATAAAAACTAAAAATATATCTTAGCTTCTTATCTGCAACAATTAATCTTAACAAATATTCAATTGTGAAAATTATAACAGTGATTATTTCAATTAAGCTTAATATATGCTTTGTGTTTTCTTTGAGGTCTGGTAAAGTTTCAATTGAAAAAGATACGAGAGATAAAACGATTAAGAATTGAATGAATAAATCTACAATCTTTCCTGCTTTTGTGTCATTTTGTTCAATTTTTCATTATTCGTGACTATGACAACTATTCCTTGGCTTGAATTATACTTGAAGCTGAAGACAACACGTTCTCGCCCTTAATTTCCTTGATTTTAGTTGAAGAAGATGAGTTAGAATTACTCTTCTTACTTTTCGGTTTGCAGACTCCACAGGTGCCACCGTTCTTCGCACAGTGCTTGCATCCCGTGCAGGTGGTGCATGCTGTACAATTATCTGAACCAGTACATTTCCTGCCCGCAAAAACTGTCGCTGGCATTATCAACAGTGCAACCAGTGCAACAGAGATTATCATTTTCTTCATTGTCTTTTCTCCTTTATACGATGTTAATAATATACGAACTCGTTATCCAGCATCTATTGACTGAAATCGGGGGGAAACCATACCTATTCAAATTGACTTAGTTTTGCAGGGTAGTATCTTAGGTATTAATTATGTGAAAAATCTTACTCGTATAAACAAGCAAACCTATCTTTTTGAAGATCGGAATGTGGTAAGTAGTTACGCTTTAACAAGTAGCTAACAAGCGAAATTACAATATACCTGTCTGCCGACAGGCAGGCAATCCTCAAATTACAAACAATATTCAATTACAAAATTACAATATCTAAACCTAAAATCAAATCATACTATTTTGATTCTCTGTTTTGGTCATTTGGTGTTGTGATTTATTTGGGATTTGCCATTTGGGACTTGAGATTTATAATATCTATTTATCGGTGGTTATTATAAAAGAGTGGGTTTGATTTGCAACATGGAAATACCGGGAGTATAATATTGAGGCTAGAAACTATAAAACCAGAGGAAAAATGAATATGGCAAACTCCGAATTAATCAAACCGGGTATCATTCTTTGCCTGTTTTCTCTCCTATTAAGCAGCACTCTATTATGCAACTTTTCAAATGCAGAATCTATAAAACGGAGCGATGCACAACAGAATCCTTTAATAGAAAAGATAAGACTGGCCATGGATGCAAATTACCGAATGGACTCCAAACGGGCTGAAGATATCTTCAATGAGGCGATTAGTGAATGGCCAGAAGACCCGATGCCATATCTCTTCAAAGGAGGTCTTTACCTCAACAAGTTTCGCTATCTCATTGATAATATGGAAGAAGAAAGGGTAAGGCTGAAGGAACAGATACTTTACCTGAACAATAAGGTTATTGACATTGCCCGCAGACGAATTGAGGAAGACCCAAATGATGTGAGAGCATATTATTGTCTGGGAGGAGCAAATGGCAACCTCGGAAGATTTTATATCCTCAATGGCAAGTGGTGGAAGGGTTTCTGGAAAGGCAAGAAAGGATTTAAGATTCTGGAAAAGATTGTGGAAAAAGACCATAAATATTACGATGCCTATATTGGTCTTGGTATATTTCACTATTTCTCTGCTACCCTGCCCAAAGTCGTAAAGGTACTGTCATTTCTCCTTGGCGGACCCAAAGGTGATAAGGAAAAGGGGATCAGGGAACTCAAACTCGTTCGTGATAACAGTACTTTACTATCGATCGAAGCCAGAAGGGTACTCCTCAGGATTTTTCGTTGGGAGGAAGATTGGAACGGCTTTTATCATACCTCCAAATGGCTTGCGGAACATTATCCAGAAAACCTCTATTTCCAGATACCATACATATACGGACTCACACAAGAGAGACAATATAACGCCGCTCAACATCAGTTACGCAAAGTTGATTCCCTGCTGCAGAATGATCCGTCACAACTACCACTCAGTGTACGAGTCAAATATTACAGATACTCAGGGTTCCTGAGTTATCATCTCGGTGAATACTCAAAATCAGTTCAGTACTATCTGAGCGCAATTGATTTAAGCCGCACTAAATGGCCGCCCAAAAGGTTATGGCCGGAAGACTACTATTACCTTGCCGCCTCTTATGCCAGACTGAAAAAAGAAAAAGAGGCATTTAAATATCTGAGAAAGGCTATTGAAAAAGGTTGGCAAATGGATACTATAAAAGAGCTTCCCGAATGGCAACCATACAGACACAAGCAGGAACTTATTCAGATAACCAGTGAATAACATAGTTAAATAACACTGTGCTATATATTAAGAATAGAACCGTTAACTGAAAAAAAAGAAGAAGGAAATCCGATGATAGATAACCTTAATGAATTACTTTCTTATATCGAATCTGGAAGAATAAACATCAGGATTCGCAGAAATGATGTTGATGAGTTATGGTTTGATGTAGATGAAGTATAACATGGCAACCGTTCGACTGGGCCCTTCGATAAGGACATTCGGCTGAACTCAGTCGAAGCCCTGAGGGCGGTGAGGAGTTCGGCTGAGGCTCACTCGAAGCCCTTGCCGAATCCGCTCACACCGATGCCAAGTTTGAAGTGTCTAAAGTTAAAAAAGTGTTTTTTACTACAACTTTAGAGGATTAATATGTTGAGGAAGACTATTAAATATTTTATTCTAATCGTAATGTTAACCATAGCAGGACTGGTAACAATGTCAGGATGTTCACACAATCAGGAGACACTAACCTGGACAGAGGTGATAAGTGATATCAGAGATAAGTACCCGAATGTTAAACAATTCCGGACGGATAAGTTATATTCATGGCTGACAGGTTCCAGAAACGGTTCTATAATCTTAATAGATGCCAGGGGAAAGGAAGAATTTCGCGTAAGCCATATTACGGGAGCAAGGAATATCCCTTATGACAAAGACCCCCTGAAACATCTCACAAATATCAAACCGGACAGCCCAATTGTCGTCTATTGCTCTGTAGGCTATCGTTCTTCAATTCTGGCAGGAAAATTACAGGACATGGGTTTTACGGAAGTATACAACCTGGAAGGCTCAATCTTTAAATGGGCTAATGAGGGAAGGCCGCTGGTACAGGGTAAAGTTACAGTTCACAAGGTCCATCCTTATAATGCCCATTGGGGAAATCTGCTTGAGAGGAAATATCACGTGAAAACTTCAAATGTCGAGTAAACAACTGAAACAAGAATATTTTCCTTTTCACTGGCGTGTGATGGTTAAGACTTTAGAGAATATGACGATAATAAGGATAACCATAATATGAGTAGCGAAAATGAAATCTATGAAAATGCTCCTCGCGTTGAAACAGTTTTCGAGATAAGATTTCCAGGAGTCAATTGTCTGAAAAGAGCTTTTTTGCAGACTTCCACCACACTTGAATCATAAAGGATACCATTCTTTCCTGATATCTCCTTTAGAGCGTCAGATATGCTAAAAGCAGGCCTATATGAACGAGGAGATGTCATTGCTTCAACTGCGGCAGTCACACACAAAATCCTTGCTTCAGGGACAATCTCATCACCGGAAAGACCGGAAGGATATCCTGAACCATCCATTTTCTCGTGATGCTGAAGTACTATTGTAGCAACCGGGCCGGGAAAATCTATTTTCTTCAATATTTCAAAACCAAGCTGAGGATGGGTATTCATCAACTTTTGTTCATCTTCAGACAACCTCCCGACCTTTCTGAATAACTCATCCGGCAAATTAATTTTACCTATATCATGAAGCATCCCGGCCATACAAACCCCATCAACTTGTTCCTTTGACATTCCAAGCCCTTCTGCTACATAACAGGCAAGAATACACATCTCCTGATGATGATAAGATGCATAAGGGTCTTTTCTTTCGACTATTGACACCAAAAGCTGGATAATTTCCCACAGGACCCCCTGCAACTTCTTTTCCTTCCGGATAAATGCTTCTATCCGCTTGCGTACAACATCATCAGTATGAGATTCAAGAGACTCAAAAACCTTCATCAACTCCAAATTAGATAAATTCTCATACATCATTCTAAATTCTAATTTTGTTTATTCTTCTATTTTAATTAATTCTCTCTTTATACAATAATATGTTTCAATGAAATAACCGTTGGACTGTTTAACAACGTTTGGCCCATCCGGGCGACCTGAAGACCTATATGTGTATAATCCGATGAAATGGATATCATAGCCCCATCCCTCACAATTGCGCTTGAAGTACAGAATGTTGGCAAACGATGATTATGGGATTGATCGTGTTTTATAAGAAAAACCCAGAAGCAGAATTACCCTATATTGGCGTGATTATAACTATGAGCCATGTTATGTGAACTTATAACTGCGTGTATTTGTATACTATAAAAAAGTATTCTATCATTAAAAAGTGACACTTCCCCATTTATCCAAGTCCGAATATGACCAGAAAAGCTTTTTAAGCGGGTAAAATGGATGTGTCCCTTTTTTAATTACAATGCCACTGTTTTCCTTATATCATTGATAATAAATTCGTCAGCAGCATACGGCCCCCAGGTACCTGCCCGATAAAGGTGAATATGAGGCAATTCTTCACTGGCCCATCCTTCAAGTATGCCATTCACTAACTTCCATGCTACTTCTACTTCATCCTGCCGGATAAAGAGTGTACTGTCACCTAATATAGCGTCTAAAATCAGGCGTTCGTATGCTCCCGGAGGCTCTACATCAAAAACGTCGCTGTAGCTGAACTCCATGTCTTTAGGTTCTAAGATCATTTTCGGGCCCGGAACTTTCATGCCTATGGACAGGCGTATACCTTCATTCGGTTGCACCCGCAATGAGAGCATATTAGGTTTCATATGATCCTGCTCTTCACCATCGTTATTTTTTATATGACTGAAAAGCGCAAGAGGCGGCTGCCGGAATTCAATATTAACTTCAGTAAGTCGTTCTGTCAGCGCCTTTCCCGTACGAAGATAAAACGGTACACCGGCCCAGCGCCAGTTGTCCACATGTAATCTCAGCGCTACAAATGTCTCGGTCACGGAATTGGACTTTACACCTGCCTCTCTTAAATAATCCGGAATCAATTTCCCATCTATAGTTCCTGCCGCATATTGTCCACGTACGGAACACTCGTTAACTTTACTCTTTTCAATAGGAGGAATAGCGCTCAACACCTTTACCTTTTCATCGCGTACAGCATCAGGCGCAAAAGAGGCAGGCGGCTCCATAGCAACAAGCGCCAACAATTGCAGCATGTGATTTTGTACCATATCGCGGAGCGCACCAGAATTGTCATAATATCCGCCGCGTCCCTCCACGCATACGGATTCTGCCACGGTGATATGAACATGACTCACGTATCGGCGATTCCAGAGCGGTTCAAATATACTATTGCCGAAACGGAACGCCATTATATTTTGAACGGTTTCCTTACCCAGATAATGATCGATACGATAAATCTGACTCTCATCTAATATGGATGATAAGCTTTTATTTAAATCGTAAGCGGTTTCAAGGTCACGTCCAAAAGGCTTCTCAACGATAACTCTTGTCCAGCGATTTTTATCATTCGGATCGGAGATGTATCCGGCCTGACCAAGCATTGCAACAATTCCGGAAAAAACGTTGGGAGGTGTAGATAGGTAAAACAGGCGATTAGCCTTGGCAGAATCTATTCCGCGTTCTTCACCAAGCTTATCCATCAATTTTTTTAAATCATGAAAACTTTTACTGCTATCATAGTTTCCGGTTTGGTAATAGCAACATGAACTAAATACTTTTAATTCCCTGGACCCTGCCTCCGGCTTAGATCTGGCAAATTCTACTAAGGCATCTTCAATTTCAACACGAAATTGTTCATGAGATTTTTCACGTCTGGCAAATCCGACAATCGTGATCTTTTCTGCAAGTAGACCATCTTTGACCAACTGAAACAAGGCCGGTATCAATTTGCGTTTTGTCAAATCACCAGACGCACCGAAAATAACTATGGTGGCAGGTTCGGCTTTCTGTCGAGTAGGCATAATATGATTCCTCCATTTAGGTTTATTTTGTTTTCCCTGTTTCTCTACTCTTTCGATTGTAGAGTGTCACATTATTCAAACCATGTGTGAGGAACTTCAACACCCCTCACAGAACCGGACTTGTGAATTTCTCACATCCGGCTCTTCAACTTAACTCACTTCACATGTGACAGTGTGTATAGATTATGCTTGATACTTGGTTTCGGAAGAGGATAACAACTCAGGTAATCATTAAACTTATTCCAGTTCATCTTCTTCTTTTGACTTCGCCTATTCAGCCATTTGCGTACTAAGCGAACTGTTATTGTGTAGTATTTTGATATCGAGGGCATATTGCCACTAACACCATAATACTGATAGTGCCCCTGTAGTTTAGTCCTTAATACCTTCCACCATTCTTTCGTTTTCACGAGGTTTCTTATCGATTTAAGCCAGAGATTCATATCCTTGCATTTCGCTTTAAACTTCTTACGACTCGTCTTACGCCCAACTTTAAATCCTCCTTTGCGGGTCTTGTCGCAGTAGTGGGTAAATCCCAGAAAATCAAACGTATTAGCACGTCTGTTCTGCTTCTTCGCATTCTCACTTTCAAATCTCCCGAAGCTGAACGCTCTGCTCTTGTCAGGTCGCCGACTCAGAGAGTCTCTGCCTCGGAGAGATGTATCTCAAGCCCATATCTTTCAAATCTGCCCTTAAGTGCTTTTTCAATCCTTTGGGCATCTTCCGCATACTGAACTACGCAAACACGGTGAGTCACGCAAGGGAACTTCCCCCTCACGTGCTCTAAAAACCCGGCGTGAACCTCTCAGCTCAACGGGCTCCCATTATCCAACCGCTGGTTTTAAGCCCATCTTCCAGTGCGGAAACAACCAGGGTTCCTTACTGGCTATTCTGCCCAAAAAGTACTCTGCACGCCTGCAATGACCTTTCAACCTCTTAAATTTCCGTGTGACCCACCTAACAAGAGTCCTGTTAAGGTGCCTTAATATTGGATACATTGCCGATTTGTAAAAACTGCAATAATAATTTATCCAACCCCGGATTACCGGACTAAACATATTGGATAAATCTTCAAGGGACTTATCGCTACGCAGATGTAGAAAATAGGGACAGCGACTGTTTATTACTTTTTTTTATGGCATTCCCAGCCATAAAATAGTCGCTGTCCCTATTTTCTCTGCATAATAAGTATTAAACAACCGGCTAAAGAATTTCCTGCATCCATGGTCAATCCGGAAAACGGGACGCTTCACTGGATGCTGGATTCTGAAGCTATGGTTTTAATCAATAAAAACGCAAGAGAAGTTATGTTTCCTTTTTAAGTAACAATTAACTCGCCCGAAGATTTTGATGTAGGGTGAATTAAAGTCCACGGCGTTTTTTGTCCGGGGAAGCGGGGCGCCTGCCTGCCGGTAGGCGGGAATCCACCAATTATCTATGTTTTCTCAGCGATCACTGCGGTGAACTATTATAAAAAGGGGATAAAAAAAATATAGGTGTTATTATAGCAATATGTACAACTGTTGTGGCCACAACGGCAGGAGTTGCAACAATAATGTCGACAATTCGGTATATGAAAACCGAAAATAGCAAAATACTAAAAGAAATCGAAAAAGGGCAAGTTCCAATTGCAAAAATACTTGAACATATCGAATTTAACACGAGTAAAGCATAAAATATTATTAGTGAAAGGAAATTATGAATAAGCAAGTTTTTGGCATGATCGGTCTGGGAGTGATGGGACAGAATTTTGTACTGAATGTGGAACGCAACGGTTTTGGCGTTGCTGTTTATAATCGAACTGCGGAAACAACAGAGAAATATATTGCGGGTCCTGCCGCCGGCAAGAATATTAAACCTGCATATACATTAAAAGAATTTGTTGATG
Source organism: Planctomycetota bacterium (assembly GCA_022570935.1). GTDB lineage: Bacteria > Planctomycetota > Brocadiia > Brocadiales > Scalinduaceae > Scalindua. Next base: position 34,277 of record JACZYU010000002.1, read on the forward strand.
CACTGGAAAGTCCTCGCAAGATCATGTTACTGGTTAAAGCCGGTGCGCCTGTTGATGCGACTATCCAACAACTTATTCCTTTACTGGATAAAGGTGATTTGATTATAGACGGTGGGAACTCTTTTTTCCTTGATACCGAAAGACGGGCTAAAGAACTGGAGTCTCAGGGTTTTAATTTTTTTGGTATGGGCGTTTCCGGTGGAGAAGAAGGCGCTTTATGGGGGCAGAGTTTGATGCCTGGTGGTTCCAGAGATGCTTATAAGGAAGTTAAACCTATTATGAATGCGGTAGCTGCAAAGGCAGAAGAGGATGGTGAACCTTGTGTCACATATTTAGGTCCGGGGGGTTCAGGGCATTATGTTAAAATGGTACACAATGGTATTGAGTATGGTGACATGGAGCTTATTGCCGAGGCTTATTATTTGCTCGACCGTGCCCTTGGATTATCTGCTCAGGAATTTCACGAAATATTTTCCGAGTGGAATAAATCTGAATTATCATCATATCTAATTGAAATCACTGCGAAGATTTTTAAGAAGATAGACGAAGATACCGGAAGACCGTTAGTAGATGTAATACTGGACAAAGCCGGGCAAAAAGGAACCGGAAGATGGATGGGCGAAAATGCGCTGGAATTGGGGATATCAATACCTACAATAATTGCTGCGGTTAATGGAAGAATTCTCTCTTCACAGAAGGAAGAACGTGTGTATGCTTCAAGTGTATTAACAGGCCCTGCAAAAAAGTATGAAGGCGGATCACAAAAGTTGATAGATGCAACAAGAGATGCACTTTATGTATCTAAAATTTGTTCTTATGCTCAGGGTATGAGTTTGCTTAAAAAAGCTTCTGTGGAGTACGGATATAACATGGATTTAGGAGCAATTGCAAAAATCTGGAGAGCAGGTTGTATTATCAGGGCCAGGCTTCTTAATGATATAACCAGCGCTTTTAATCGAAACAAGGATCTACCAAATTTACTCGTTGATGAAGTGTTTCGAGAGTCAGTAAATAGCAGACAGGAATCCTGGCGTTTTGTCATTAAATGTGCTATAGAAATGGGTATTTCCATGCCGGCTATGAGCGCTTCGCTGGCTTATTATGATTCTTACCGCAGCGAACGTCTGCCTGCTAATTTGATTCAGGCACAAAGGGATTTCTTTGGGGCACATACATTCGAGCGTATTGATAAACCGGGTACCTTTCATGCTGACTGGGAGGAGAAGTGAATACAACACAAGCCATAATCTTATACACATCACAAAATAGTTTTCAGAAAAAACCGAAAACTATTTTGCCCCTGCCTACCGGCAGGCAGGCGAGTAAAGTCCTCGGCGTTTTTCAGTCCGGGGATAACTGCAACCAAGATTTGGTTTTTGAGAAAACCAAAAACCAAACCGGTTTTAGTATACATACTAATTTTAAACAAAAAAGGGGCAAGAAATGAAGAAAGCCGAGCCTGTCACCATAGTTATTTTTGGTGCGTCTGGTGATTTGACAAAACGCAAATTAATACCGGCTTTGTTTCAGTTGGTCAAAGATGGTCTACTTGCAGAAAAGATCACGATTGTCGGATTTGCCAGACGTGAAAAATCTCATGAACAATTTCGTGTTGAAATTGAAGATGCCTTAGTGGAATTTGCCCGATCTAAGCCTGAGGCAGGATCAAGCGAATTAAAAGTCTTTAGTTCATGTTGCTATTACCAAACCGGAAACTATGATAGTAGCGAAAGCTTTAAAGATTTAGGAAAATTACTAGAAAAGCTTGATGAAGAACGTGGAATGGATTCTGCCAAGGCCAACCGCTTGTTCTACCTCTCTACACCTCCCAACGTTTTTTCCGGAATAGTTGCAATGCTTGGCCAGACCGGACATATCTCCGATCCGAATGATAAAGATCACTGGACAAGAGTCATAGTTGAGAAGCCTTTTGGACGAGACCTTGAAACCGCTTGCGATTTAAATAAAAGCTTATCATCTATTTTAGATGAGAGCCAGATTTATCGTATCGATCATTATCTGGGTAAGGAAACCGTTCAAAATATAATGGCGTTCCGCTTCGGCAACAGCATATTTGAACCGCTCTGGAACCGGCGCTACGTGAGTCATGTTCATATCACAGTGGCAGAATCCGTATGCGTGGAGGGCCGCGGTGGCTATTATGACAATTCGGGAGCGCTCCGCGATATGGTACAAAATCACATGTTGCAATTGTTGGCGCTTATTGCCATGGAGCCGCCTGCATCATTTGCGCCTGATGCTGTTCGAGATGAGAAAGTAAAGTTATTAAGTGCAATTCCTCCCATTAAATCGAATGAGGTTAATGAGTATTCCGTACGTGGACAATATGCGGCAGGAACTATAGATGGAAAATTAATTCCGGATTATTTAAGAGAGGCTGGTGTAAAGTCCAATTCTGTGACCGAGACCTTTGTAGCGCTGAGATTACATGTGGACAACTGGCGCTGGGCGGGTGTACCGTTTTATCTTCGTACCGGAAAGGCACTGACAGAACGCCTTACTGAAGTAAATATTGAATTTCGGCAGCCGCCTCTTGCTCTTTTCAGTCATATAAAAGATGATGGGGAGACAGAGGAACAGAGTCGTATGAAACCTAATATGCTCTCATTGCGGGTACAACCGAATGAAGGTATACGCCTGTCCATAGGCATGAAAGTTCCGGGCCCGAAAATGATTTTAGAACCTAAAGATATGGAATTCAGCTACAGCAACGTTTTTGATGTAGAGCCGCCAGGGGCATATGAGCGCTTGATTTTAGATGCTATATTAGGTGACAGCACTCTCTTTATCAGGCAGGATGAAGTCGAAGTAGCATGGACGTTAATGAATGGCATACTTAAAGGATGGGCCAGTGAAGAATTGCCTCATATTCACCTTTATCGGGCCGGCACCTGGGGGCCGTATGCTGCTGACGAATTTATTGCCAATGATATAAGAAAAACAGGGGCGTTGTAATTAAAAAAGGGACACATCCCATTTATCCAAGTCCGAGTATGACCAGAAAAACTTTTTAAGTGGGTAAATGGGATGTGTCCCTTTTTTTAATGATATTTCCTCTCGAGCAGTTTTCTCCATTGGGCATTATAAGGATGTACCTTGTGTACTGTAACTTTATCCTGTACCAGCGGCCTTCCCTCATTAGCCCAATTAAAGATTGATCCTTCCAGGTTGTATACCTTCGTAAAACCCATGTTCTGTAATTTTCTTGCCAGGAGGGAAGAACGATAACCTACGGAACAATAGACGACAATTGGACTGTCTGGTTTGATATCTGTGAGATGTTTCAGGGGGTCTGTATTATAAGGGATATTTCTTGCTCCGGTAATATGACTCACGCGAAATTCTTTCATGCCTCTGGCATCTATTAAGATTATAGAACCGTTTTTGGAACCTGTCAGCCATGAATGTAGCTCATCCGTCCAGAGTTGTTTAACATCAGGGTACTTATCTCTGATATCACTAATCACTTCTGTCAAGGTTAGTGTTTCCTGATTATGTGAACACCCTGACATTGTTTCCAGTCCTGCTATGGCGAACATTACGATTAGAATAAAAACCCTTTTCTTTCTCATCTACTCTGATATTTCCTTGATAACAAACGCGGTTTGAACCGTTTAAACCGTTATTTTTCCCCAACTTCAGACACTTCAAACTTGGCTTCGGCGTGAACTCAGTCGAACGGTTGCTAAGTCATACTTCGTCTACATCAAACCATAACTCATCAACATCATTCCTGTGAATCTTGATATTTACGTTTCCTTTAGCAATATACGAAGACAATTCGTTGAGGTTTCCTAAAGCAAATGAAAGGAACTCATGATCTTCTATTTCATCGCTGAGTAACTGTTCATACATTCTAAAAGCGGTTTCAATATCTATTTCACCCTTACTGAGTGTTGCGACTACCTCTGCTAATTTTGATATGCAATCCGGCGAGATTTGATGAAAGTAAGCCCTTTCTTCAGGTTGGGTCCAACCGGGGTTATCTATCATTTTTCCTCTGGATTTATAGTTTATAGCATCTCTATTATAAACATCAGTATTTCCACAATCTACAAAATTGTAATACCGTACAAGACATATATTCCGTCAAATGATGTACGAGAAAGAGTTTTCACAAATATTTATATTCTCTGGTGTTTTGCTTGCCCGGCGGATTGTTTGGCGTGGCTTTATTTAGTCTATAGGTATTGCCCTAACAGTGATTGGTGTGATAGCTCAGAAAATTTAAGGAAGTGGTTGTTTGACTTTATTGCGAATCGGTTTGCTATATTTGACGAATAGTACACTCAAGCGAGGATAAAAAACAAAAAAGTGGTGATACATGCAAAATTATTAACAAGGTTATCAACTCTATAAGAAGTAGTCTATTTTTTCCCCGGACTCTTTAGATGCATCTATGCCTGAAGAACCGAAAATCCCACTTCTCTTGTCCGCCATCTTAAGTAATTTAGCTAATACATTTTCATCAATGTTTTGTACTGTATGCGTTTGAGTTTTCCCGTCGGCCTTGACCTGTTTATTTGTATCTCCTGCCCTGGATCCACTATCGGATTTTGCCGCTCTGGCAAGATCTATGCTCTTCTGGCTGAGTTGGACGGTATCAGTCTTAATTGCTGCTGATTGAGCAGCGGCAACTTTACTATCTGACTTTTTTTTACCGGCCAGGTTCTCTGCCGTATCAGCCTTTGATAATTCCGGCTTTTTAATTATTTGTTGATTTGTATTTGTTATCTTCAATGTTTACTTCTTCTCCATAAGGCTTAATAATTTGTTTCTGTTTTCAGGACTCAACAAAGAATTGAGACCTGTCTGGTATTACAGTAATCCCTGAGATTAGCCCATCTGAAGATCAAGTTTATCCTTGAATTTCATGGCGACTCCCAATCTGTTACCATGACTGGTAATATTTTTTATGTCATTTCTGACAATAAAACCATTTCCCTTAAGATTGATATATCTTGGTTCTAAACCTGGTGTGTGTGTAGATGCATTTATCTGAACAGGGATTGTTTTCCCCGGAGAAAATGCCTCTATGTCATTTGTTATCACTTCGAAATAAACTCCAGTCGTACTAATGTTTATTGTCTCGCACTTATGGCCGTTTAACATTATCTGAAATGTCAGATCTAATCGTTCACTTGCCCTTGTATCTATTACGTCGCTTAATTCGAAAATGTGTTTTGTTTCACATAACGCAGTAGTCATAATCAAATCCCCTTTTAACTGTTCAACTAATTCCTTTTTTTCCCTTACACAGTAATCGCTCATTTTCCTAATTTAAGAATTACTCTGCCTTGATAACTTGAGACAGCCACTGGTTTGGTCAGACCAGTGGATATCTCTATCCCGGAGGATATGGGTTTAAACTATTGTACTTTTGTCTGTCTCAATCTAATTTCCACAGTCCTACTTGTCTCAAACTATGTGCCAACGTTATTTTATCCGCCAAAACTATAAGAATATCTACGTCCTAACATACTGATGGTACGGGGCTTGTAAAAATAAAAAACATACCTTAGGGAGGGTGGTGGTGTTCCAATCTGACGTATGCATGGTGGGGGAATTTCTCCCAGTCAATTCGGAGAATTGTTTCTAAAATTTGCGGTATTTACAGGAATATAAACAAGTTATGAAGGGGGGGGCAGAAAACCCCTCACCTGGGGTGATTTCACCCCACATTTTAGAAGAAAATATCCACAGGTATTCTTTAAAGGAATCTTTTATGAACACCGGCTAGCGGCGTGCTGCTTGGCGGGCTTGCCCGACGATTCGTGTGGCGGGTGCGGTGAATTATCTATTTGCTTTTACCTTTTAGTGCTAATCCGGTTTACTCCAGCTATGCTGGATTGTTCTATTCAATTGAAACGTATTGAAATTGGTAATTGTTTATTCGCCAATTAGCTGCGCATTGGCGTGTGAAAGTGATGGATCACGCGAAACATTGCGGTATTGGTAAGTGTGTTAATGCGAAGAAGGATGGTTCCTTCCGACAGCGAAGATGTGAGCCCTAATAAAGTGAACCTGTTTCGGCCTCGTTACACTAAACTGCCGTTGGCTATCCTGCCGGATATGGTGAAGCCTGCTACAGACATGGAAGAAATAAACGAATGCACATGTCAGGACGGTCGGGGTGATTGGGGAGAGCGCGCATCGAAAGAACAATCATGGTATCTGGGATATCCTTCCCGCGTCATTTTCTCGGAGGTCGAGAGATTGAAAAGGTGTTGGGGAATCAATAACTTGATTATCTGCGGAGAAGGAAGTCGGAGCGGCCAATAAGAGCGAAGACGCAGGGTAATGCCTGTCAAGCAAAGTGGCCGTACCGTTATTATGTTTACAGAATAGAAAGGAGTTCCGCTTGAACGCAGACCGTTCCACTACGGGCAAGGTATTATTCGGGAGTCATATTCCGGAAAAAGATATGCCGTTGAAACTCTCTTTACTACGCTGGAAACTTGGCTGCAAGGCCAAGCAGGAACCTGAGTTTCGGTTTTATGCGCTGTATGATCGTATTTATCGACGTGATGTTCTGGAAACAGCCTACAAGATTGCGAAGCAGAAGAACGGTTCCCCTGGAGTGGACAATGTGTCATTTGATGACATAGAGAAGTCCGATCTTGGTGCAGCAGGTCTTATCGACTGTCTGCATGAGGAATTACGGTGCAAGTCGTATAGACCGTTACCGGTAAGAAGGACGTATATTGCCAAGGCAAATGGGAAGATGCGCCCCCTGGGCATTCCGTGTATACGGGACAGAGTGGTGCAGGCGGCGACGAAATTAATTCTGGAGCCGATATTTGAGGCAGATTTCTTTAACTGTTCTCATGGTTTCAGGCCGAAACGCTGCGCCCATGATGCGATTGGACAAATACAGGCCAATCTGCGTGACGGCAGGACAGAAGTTTATGATGCAGATTTGTCATCCTACTTCGACACGATAGACCATGAACTTCTGATGGAGATGATAAAGAAACGAGTCAGTGATCGGTCAGTTCTGAAGCTCATTAGAATGTGGCTGAGATGCCCTTTCAGCGAAGAGCAGAAGGATAAAGGTTGCGTGGGAAATTCACGGATTGCAAAAATCCGTAGAAAACTCTCGAAAAAACTTGCGAAGTCTAAGGGGAGCAGAGGTGTCTCTAAGCTCACGAAACCGACATGCGGAACGCCGCAGGGCGGCGTGATTTCTCCTCTGCTTGCCAACATCTTTCTCAATGAGTTGGACAAGGCTTTTCATTGTCAGCCGGGTTCACCGCTTTACTTTGCAAATGCGCGTCTGATCCGCTATGCCGACGACTGTGTGCCACGAACGAAACTTAGCGTTAGCTGAGTTTCTTAGCTGCACAAAAGATGAGGGTAGACCCCTCGGAGTCGCCTTGCAGGAGGAGACTTCAAACCGCCTCAAGCTGCATTGGTCAAGAGCCAATGTGGTGAGCGTTGAGGGAAAAGGCTCAGCAAGACTGAGTCAGGTACGTGACTTGGAGACGAATGAAAATGAACCACCGATGAAGTGTCGAAAGCGTAGAGAAGGCGTCAAAACCGGGGGGTAGTCGTTAATCCGGGATAAGTCCAGAAGAAACCTGTTTACTGACTGGTCGGCGTCCGGCATTAAGGTGGCGTGAACTTGACACAGGCTTTTGTGCGGAACGTGGGAACCTGTCGTTCAGATGCTAAGGGAGAATTTCAAGTGGAAGCCCCACAAGAAAGAGAGTACCAATGCTGAACACAGGGGCGGATTTCCCCGTAGTAGCAGCGAAGGTCAGTAATGCGGCCAGAGCAAAGGGGGAGAGTTATCCAGCAATATTTAAAGAACAACCATTAATTGGGAGGAATCTTTGAGTAAAGCAAAGTCGTTTATAATTTCTAAAGAGTTGGTATTGGAAAGCTGGAAACGAGTAAAAGCGAATAAAGGATCCTGTGGGATAGATGACGAGTCTATATCAGAATTTAGTGAAGATTATAAAAACAATCTTTACAAGATATGGAACCGCATGTCATCGGGCAGTTATTTTCCTCCACCGGTAAAAACGGTAGGAATACCGAAAAAGAGTGGGGGAGTAAGAGTGCTTGGAATTCCGACGGTCTCAGATCGAGTAGCACAGATGGTAGTGAAACTGCACTTTGAGCCTCTTGTGGAGCCGTATTTTCATATAGACTCTTACGGATACAGGGAGGGTAAATCAGCGATACAAGCGGTAAGAGTAACAAGGAAGCGTTGTTGGAAGTATGATTGGGTATTGGAGTTTGACATCAAAGGTCTTTTTGATAACATTGGTCATGATCTATTGATGCGAGCAGTACGTCATCACACGAATTGCAAATGGACGCTTTTGTACATCGAAAGATGGCTGAAAGCTCCATTTAAGTTAGAAGACGGCTCTATTGAAATCAGAACCAAGGGGACGCCGCAAGGCGGAGTAATAAGCCCTTTGTTGGCTAACCTGTTTTTGCATTATGTATTTGACAAATGGATGGAGCTAAATCATCCAGGAAAACCTTTCAGCCGCTATGCGGACGATGGGGTAGTTCACTGCAAAACAGAAGCTGAAGCGCAATTGTTACTGAAGGCTTTGTCAGCGAGATTTATTGAATGTGGTCTTGAGCTTCATCCTGAGAAAACGGTGATAGTCTACTGTAAAGACGATGATCGAGTTAAAGATTACCCGAACACGAGCTTTGATTTCTTGAGTTTTACATTTCGTCCAAGGAGGTCTAAGAATCGTTTTGGCAAATTCTTTATCAATTTTTCTCCTGCGGTGAGTAATGCTGCCGCAAAAGCGATGAGACAAAAGGCGAGAAAATGGAAACTTCATCTGCGTAGCGATAAGTCACTTGAAGATTTATCCAATATGTTTAGTCCTGTAATCCGGGGTTGGATAAATTATTATTGCAGCTTTTACAAATCGGAGATGTATCCAATATTAAGGCACCTTAACCGGACTCTTGTTAGATGGGCCACACGGAAATTTAAAAGGTTGAAAGGTCATCGCAGGCGTGCAGAGTACTTTTTGGGCAGAATAGCCCGTAAGGAACCCTGGTTGTTTCCGCATTGGAAGATGGGCTTAAAGCCAGCGGTTGGATAATGGAAGCCCGTTGAACTGAGAGGTTCACGCCGGGTTTTGAGAGCACGTGAGGGGGAAGGTCCCTTGCGTGACTCACCATGTCGTAATGGCTCGCTATATGGGCAGACGCATAACTGACTGGCTGGAAGCCATCGTCGAAGATCAACTGAAGCTAAATATAAATCGGAAAAAGACAAAGGTAGTTAAAATGAAGCGGCAAGGGGAAGCTCTTGATTTTCTTGGATTTACCATGCGATACGATAAGGATTTGCATGGTAGAAACCGAACGTATCTGAATACCTTCCCGTCTATAAAGGCAATAGCCAAACATCGGGAGAAGTTGCGAACTGTTACAAATAGCGGTTATAAGCGCTCGATGTCTGATACTATTGCCAAGGTTAATGAAATTAACCGTGGTTGGAAGAATTATTTTTGCAAAGGATATCCAAGGAAATGCTTCAGAGATATAAACTGGTTTGTACTAGAACGTTTCAAATCATTTATAAATCACCGGAGCCAACGACGATGCCGACCTCTCAGAGATGGAGAAAGCCTCTATGCAGGATTGCGTAGATTTGGCTATGTACCTCTTTGATACCAGCAGAATCGGGTTCTCCTGTGCATGCCTTGTGACGAGAATAGCGGGTGAGCCGTATTAGTGGAAATCTCTATCTACGGTTCGATGAGGACTTCGGGATTAAACCCCCGAGGTTACTCTACTGAAATTAGTGTCTGTCTTTTGCCTTTCATTTACTTATTTGATCTTTAAGCATTGATTTGACATTTGAGCTTAATTCAAAATCCTTTGTTATTTACAACTTTTGTTCACTTTGATCTTTAGCTCACTTTAGTCACTTTCACTCTACACTCATCAATCCTTTTAATGCTTCTTCATAAACCTGCAAGTCCTTTTCACTAAACAGCACAAATCTGACCTCTTCAAAGCTATACTCCTGAATAAATTCTTTTGCCGTTGTAAGGGCAATCCTTGCAGCTTTATCTATCGGAAACCTGTAAACACCGGTGCTGATGGATGGAAATGAGATTGATTTAATGCCGTTTTCTTTCGCCAGGTTCAGACTGTTATAATATGCATTGCGAAGAAGCTGCTCTTCATTGCGGTTTCCTCCCGACCAGACGGGACCTACGGTGTGAATTACATACCCGGTTGCCATATTTCCACCAGAGGTTATTACAGCCTCACCGGTAGGACAGCCTCCCTGTTTTGCACGAATCTTTTTACACTCTTCAAGAATCTTCGGCCCTCCTGCACGGTGAATGGCGCCGTCCACACCTCCTCCTCCCAGCAGGCCGGTATTTGCGGCATTGACTATGGCGTCAGTTTCCTGCAGCGTTATGTCACCTTGAATTAAATTGAGTTTGGTTTTACCAATCATTTTTTCCACTTTGCCGGACCTCCTTTGTAATTATCAGATCTCAGTAAAAGAGCCTTCATTACCAAAATCAATCGCAAATCCATTACTCCCTTTTGGTTCTAATGGTTCGATGTAACTCATTGCTTTAGCCTTGAACCACTTTAGTATTTAAAAGATATGGCATGTATTGTCCTGGTCGCAGGGTTTGGATATAGTAAGTATAACTCAAACCTGAAGGAATGAGTTACATTCCATTTGCGATTCTCAAGTTAGAAAAAGTGTTTATTTACTGAGTTCCGATTATACTACTACACCATAAAACCTTCTTTTCCCCATCCCCATTTACACAGAGCTAAGCTCAGCTTTGTGAGGGTAATGGTGATTTTACTTCTTTTTGGCATTGAGTCAAGAGTGAAACGAATTGCGAGTTACGAGTTAAGATGGACAAGAAACAAGAAGATTGACGATTGATGAGGCGCGTTACATGACGAACATCCTAGAGGAAGATTAACTTCTGTGAGAAAGTGTTTGACTATACTTTTAAGGTTGGATATCTTTACTGCATAAATGTTTAATAAAATATAGGGTCAGGCCTGACCCTATATTTTATTCTTGAAATGCACAGATTACATCTTATAATGTAGGTGCGTGAGTAAATCCTAGATTATCTGCGACGCACTATGTGTATCGTAAGCGTTTTGTAAGAACGTCGGAACTAGGGGTCACGCTTTTTTTTGCCCAGAATTCAGAGAGATTCATGCTAATATATCTTGATGAAAGCGGCGATCTTGGCTGGAAATTTGACGCACCTTACCGCAAAGGTGGTTCTAGCCGTTATTTGACAATTGCCAGCCTTGTTATTTCTCCTGACAAAAAACACCTTCCAAAAAGAATAATCAAAAAGCTATATAACAAATTCAATTGGCCCACAAGCATAGAAAAGAAGTGGGTTGATCTGTCTATAGTAGAACGGAATTGGTTTGCTGAAAAAGCAAACCAACTTTGCTCAAAATACCCAGGTGATATTAGATACTTGTCCATTACGGTTAAAAAAGAGAATGTTCAAAATCATATTAGAATAGATGCAAATAAACTCTATAACTACATGATAGGACTTTCTTTATTAGAGGAAATGAGTAAGCACAAAGAAATTACGTTTCTTCCTGATCCAAGAAGTATAAAAGTTGCAAGTGGAAGCAGCTTGCATGACTACCTCCAAACACAATTATGGTTTCAAATGGAATCAGACACCGTTTTAACCACAATACCATGTAGTAGTGATGCGAGTAGAAATATTCAATTTTCCGATATGTTATCAGGCATAGTTCAAAGCCACTTTGAAGATGGAAGTTCCCAACCTTGGAGTAAAATAAGATCAAATATTAGTTGCCAAACTATTTTCTTCTAACTGTCAACTGTCTATTCCTCTCCGTTTCTCCGTGTTCTATGTTTTTTTCGTGATTTTTCGTGTCTTCTTGTCCTCGGCGCTTTTTGTCCGGGGAGCGTGAATAATCTTTTATATTGCAAAACACCCCCCACTCTTTTATAATAACGATCAATATACAGTAGTTACAGATCATACAGATCATTCTTACCACATTCTAAATATCTTCAAAAAGATAGTTTTACTTGTTTTCGAATAAGTAAGATTTTCCACATACATTTATATTCGTGAGTGCTATCCCTTTTTATCCTGCAAGTTGACGAACAATTTCAATAGAAATAGTTGTCCTTTAGTTTTCATGGCAAACACATAATGACTATTATAATTAACACTTGATATTAATTATTTTATTTGTAAACTGGAAATGGATATTAAATTCAGAAATGACAAACTTAGAAAATATGCCAATAATGATTCCCTGGCGAAGAGGAAGCTTGGAACGATAAGGGCTAAACTTTACAAAGCACGACTTGATGATTTGCATGATGCCGAATCACTTGAAGAATTAAGACATGTCCCGGGTAAATATCACGAACTTGTTCAGGACAGAAAAGGTCAGTGGGCTTGCAATTTAGACCAGCCATACCGATTGATATTTGTGCCTCAAGAGAATCCGATACCAATCGATGAAGATGGTAAATATATCTGGATAGAGATTAAGAAAGTCGCAATAGTAGAAATAAAAAATTATCATAAAGAGAGATAGCTATGTCAACTACAAATGAATATTCCCCGGAAACAGTCACTCATCCTGGCTTTACTCTTAATGAAAAATTGGAAGAAATAGGGATGAGCAAAAAGGAGTTTGCATTAAGAACTGAAAAGCCGGAACAGACTATTATAAAAATTATTAAAGGCAACAGTTCTATCACCCCTGATATGTCAATTCAATTCGAGAATGTATTGAAAATTCCTGCGAACTTTTGGCTAAAAAAACAATACAGGTATGATGAAATTGTTTCCAGGAATAAGCGCCAATCAGCTATAGAAGAAGCTAAAGAATGGGCAAGATGTTTTCCCTATGCTACAATGGCAAACTTTGGCTGGGTTCCATCAACTCGTAAAATTGAAGAGAAAATAGACACACTTTTTCAATTTTTCGGTTTATCGGGTAAAACTGCCTGGGAAGATTATTATTACGAACAAAAATTGAAAGTATGTTTTCGAATCTCATTAAAACAAACCACTGAATCATATGCAGTTTCTGCATGGCTACGACAAGGAGAAATTCTTGCGGAAGAATTAAAGGTACCTTCTTACAACGCAAATAAATTTAAACAAAATTTGGAGTCTATTAAAGATCTAATGGCACACCATTCGGAAGGATTTTTTATTCAATTACAAAATTTCTGCAAACAAGCGGGTGTAAAAGTTGTCTATACTCCTTGTTTACCAAAAGCGCCAATACATGGTTCAACCCGATGGATAGGTGACACGCCTTTAATTCAACTTTCAGCTCGCTACAAACAGAATGATAGATTTTGGTTTACTTTTTATCATGAAGCAGGTCACATTTTATTACACGGAAAGAAGTATGTTTCTATTGAAAATGTTAAATTTGATGATATTGATTTAAAAAAAGAAGAAGAAGCAGATGCATTTGCAATTGATTGGACATTCTCAGAAAAGCAAGAAAAGGAACTACTATGTGCTGCCCCTCTAAATGGTAAGGATATTGTGGCTTTTGCAAAAAAATTCAATACACATCCAGCAATTATTATCGGACGTTTTCAGCACAAAAAAATTATACCTTATAGTGTTGGAAGGAAATTTATTGAACCCATTTGCTTATCTAATTAATTGTATAATAAAACTATTCTTCCTTCAGTAGCGCTAAAGGCGCACTACAGTACGAACGGGTGGCGCAAAGTTTCAGATAATAAGAGGATTGGAGATCAGGTAAGAATAGAAAAATTATAATGTGTCAAGTGGCGAGATGTGATAGTCATATAGTTTCTTATCATCAAAACAGATAGTGTAAAATGCAAGAAAAGTACAAATGCAATGTAGAGAAATTGTTCCAAAATATTTTATCAGTTAGAATTTGTATAAGGAGAGAAGGAAATGGGAAAGAAAACAGTAGTGTTTAATGAATCAGGGCTAGGTAAATTACCAAATAACAAGCCCACAGTTTATAAGATCAAGACAGATGGTGGGAATACCAATTACGTGGGTGTTGCAAAACGGGGACGTGTTCAGGAAAGGCTTCAGGAACATTTGCCAGGGAGTAAAGATTACATTCCCGGCTCAAAGGTTGAAATCGAACAGATGGCCAACATATCTGAGGCACGCCAAAAAGAATCTAATATTATTTCGCAGACTAAACCTAAATATAACAAACAAGGCAAGTAATCTAAAATTTATGAAGTTTGAATAAACATAGTCTTTAATATAGAAAGTTATGTTAACTTGATAGAAGGGATGACCACAATGGAACTCAAGAAAGAAAGCCGCATTGTCGACGAGTTCAACGGTTGGGACGGAGATAATGTTTATGAGCTTGACAATGGGTCAAAGTGGCAACAGGTTAAGTACAAGTATAAGTACAAATACAAGTACCGACCTAAGGCGAAGATATGGAAGGATGGTTCAAAATATATGCTCGAAGTTGAGTGCATGAATGAGATGATTCAGGTACAAAGAGTCGACTAAACCAATCCTTTCTTAAAAAAGTAATTAGAAGATGCGAAGAAGAAAGGAAAGAAAAATGAAATGGGGTCAAGTCTGCTTATGACTTAACTGATTTTATTTTACGAATACAGTTGTTTACTAGGTCAGCTATCGGCAGACTTGACCCCTTGACTTGATTTTAAATGCTATCAATTATTTCTAAGTCTTGATTGAATCATTTGTCAATATTAAAGATTTGACCCCATCTGTTCTGGTCAAGGGGAGATTTGACCCATTCCTTCCTATTTCCACTTTATAAAACAACGATTTCAGAAAATTAGGAAAGATTTTTAGATGGGAAACTACAGGCGACATCATTACGTTCCTCAATGGTACCAATATCGCTTTCTGGAAGATGCCCAGAAAGAAAACAAGTTCTATTATCTGGATTTAAGACCTGATACAATAAAGCTATCCAACGGCATGATGTATACTAGGAAGAATTTACTAAGATGGGGGCCGCCAAGTTGCTTCTTCATAGATAATTTATATACAACTAAGTTTAGAGATTGGAAATCAACTGAAATAGAGCAAAAGTTCTTTGGTAAAATAGATAATGACGGGCGAAAAGCAGTAGAATATTTTTCCAAATTTAAACATCCAAGTGCAAATAAAGAAGCATTTCATGCGTTGCTACCTTACTTGAGTACTCAAAAACTTCGAACACCTAAAGGGATTTCTTTTCTTTCATCAATAACGGAAATTACAGACAAAAACCTACTGTTGTTCAAAATGCAAGAAATACACGGGATGCACTGTGCTATTTGGACAGAATGTGTGTGGAGCATCGCAGATGCTTCCCAGTCTGAAACAAAATTTATCTGTTCCGATCATCCAGTAACTGTGTATAACCAAAAATGTGCTCCTGCTTCGAAGCGGTGCAGAGGAGCAAATGATCCTGTTATATGGTTAAATGGAACCCATACAATATTTCCGTTGAGTATTGATAAGATTCTAATCTTAACTAATCTGTCTTGGGTGCGAAACCCATATAGCAATCCTTTACAAGAAAGACCTAATGCACAGCTCTTTAGAGATACTGTATTTAATTTTACCGACATTCAAACCGGTCGCATTCTAGATGAAGAAGATGTAATCACTATTAATTATATTATTAAGCAGCGTGCTTTTCGTTATATTGCCGCTGCAAAAAATGAGTGGTTATATCCTGAAAAGAGGTTGACCTATAACCGTTGGGATGAAATAGGTAGCTCGTATCTATTGATGCCAGACCCAAGGTCAGTAACATTCTCGACAGAAATTGTTATTGGTTACGACAATAAAACATCTGAAGCATTTGATGAGTATGGTCGAAAACCTTGGTATACAGATTACAAAGAGCAGAAGCGGCATGAAAATGAGTGGAATACCTTTCACGAATTTCAAGGAGAATATGCTCGGCTCAATGGCCCGAAACGAAAAGGAAATGCATATAACTTTAGCGAAAAGGATCAATCTGAGGACAGTGCAGACTATCATGCTTATCATCTTAGCCTCGAACAAAAACTAAAAAGTAAAATCAAGACGCGGCGTAAATAACAGCGGTGTGCAAACTAAAGCTCAAACAAATAGGGATAGCGACTATTTTCTTGCCTTTAACCTCAGTGTAAATCTGTGAAGATCTGTGGCTAAAGTCTTTCGTTGTACCATGGAATCAGACAAAAAGTTTTATTACCATTGCTACGACACAGATTGTAATCGCTGTCCTTAGCCAGCGTTCACTCCCGGTAACAGCCCAATGGCTGCCAATCCAACCCCCAAGTCCCATCCCGGCAGCCAGGCATAATCCAATCTCTTTTCCCTTGACTTCAAAATCGTATTAATTTATCATTCCAACTCATTCAATTCAAACAGCATAAAAACTATACCACATAGAGTGATGTGGACAAGTAATCTTAAATAAAGTTTATTTTTGCAAGGATGTAAATATATGAACTTTCTCGCCACAAATAGCTGTTCTTAAAAGATCATTAATAAAGCCAGATATATCGACTATTTAATATAAACGGGCGCTGTCCCAATACTGTTCGGCACGATGTTTGTTAACGATCTCTCACTCTGACTGTTCTCAGTCAGGCAGTCCAAAATTCTTTTCTATTTTTTTTACTCGAACTGCTTCGCTAAAAAAATACCTGAAAATATTTTTAATGCTGTAAGTTGTAAACTTTCATAACTTACGACATACTAATATGTTACACGATATTTTGTTGTTGATTTTCTCTCCTGCTCCTGTTATCAATTACACCTGTGAATCACTCAAAAACCAAAAACAAGAGCAAAAATATCAAGGAACAAGACATACAAAAGCTTTCTATCCTACGCTCTTTTAAACCACTTCTTAAAAGGCTTCACGACCATGCCGATTGTTTCAATCGGAAACTACATTATGATCAATACGTAAGCCTTACGTTACTATATTTCTTTAATCCAATTCTTACTGCATTACGTTCAATACAACAGGCCAGTACTTTAAAGAATGTACAAAGTAAGCTCGGTATCAAAAGAACCAGCCTGGGAAGTCTCTCGGCTGCAGGTAGAATATTTGACCCTGAACTCCTTACATCCATCATCAGCGAACTTGCCGGCAAGGTTGGTTCTTTGAACCTGGACAAACGTTTACAAACTCTCGACATGACAGTAGTTGCTGTCGATGGTACATTGCTCAAAGCGCTTCCAAAGATGTTATGGGCTTTATGGCTTGATAAAGACCATCGTGCAGCAAAGATGCATCTGGAATTTGATGTCCTTAAAGGCATTCCTCTTCGAGCTCAGGTTACCAATGCTAATGAGGGTGAAATAGCTAAACTTGAATCTGCTTTAGCGCCAGGCAAACTCTATTGTTTAG
>JACZYU010000046.1 GCA_022570935.1 Planctomycetota bacterium
TTTACTCTGGGGAGTTTTTAAAACTATTTGAAAGGATGGGAAGAGAGCTATGTTGGAAAGATTACAATACAATTTGAGAAATGATGCGGATGTTCAAGAATTGACAGAAGTTGCCAGCTTCAGTGGTAAGAATAAAGAAAGCTTAAATGGAAATGCAGCATTACGACACAATCCAGTGTATACAATAATGGATTTAGTTGCGATATTTACAGATGAAGCAGACAAGGTTTGTACGAACAAAGACATCGCTAACTTAATTGCTTTAGAATCGCTAAATGATTACGTAAAAGGCCATGTAAATAACATAAAGTTTATTTTATAGCATTATATGTAATAATAAATCCTTAATCAGGCAGGTTCGTGGTAATTTCTGCGCTTTCGGCAAGGTTTAAAAGCCATGGACTTATTCTTGTCTGCACTTTCTGTGCGGTAAGAAGTTTGACAAGATCCTCTTTTACCTCACTAAATTTCTTCATACTTCTTGGTATTCGTTTTTCAATCTTTAATATATGGTATCCGCTATCCGTCTTTATTATTTCGCTCACTTCCCCATTTTTCAGATTTGCTACTGCTTTTCCAATAGTTCCTTTTGGTCCAAACGGGCGCATTTTGCCTCCACGTGAGGCAGAGTTCCTGTCAATTGACTCCTTTTTTGCCAATGCTTCAAAATCGGCGCCGGTTTTAATCCTCTCAAGGGTTCTTTCCGCGTCTCTCAAAGTACGCAACACAATCTGTCTGGCGAGGATTTTCTCTCCGAGTTGTTCCTCATAAGCTTCACGCAGTTCATCATCTGTGATCTTAATTGTTTGTTTTATAATTTTCTCAGCTAAGATTTCAGCTTCTACCTGGCCGTTAGTGAGTTTAAACTTTTTCTGTATATTTTTTCTATACTGGTCTAAAGTTAGCTTGGCCTTTTCGAGTTCACGTTTAAGGGCCTCCTCGTCCTTTAAGCCACCTTTTTTCATCTGTTGTTTGATCTGACCCCCAACAAGAGCTTCAATCCTCTCGGCTACCTCTTCATCTGTTACAGTAATATTACGTTTGTTTGATTCCTGCCTCACAAGCGTTCTTCTGATCAACAGGCCAAGCCCTTCATTCCCATACATATCTATAAGCAGGTCGGCAAGTTTGTCACGGCTTAGTTCTTCTCCGTTTACTACTGCAACTACATTTTTGTCCGGCTTAACATCTGAACCAAGAATCACATTATTGCCAATCATGCCAAGTGTGAGAATTATTGTACCAAATGTAAAAGCTATGTTTTTCATAACACTATGGTTCCTTTAAAAAAATTGCCAGAACAGATAAGTTAAATAGTGATAAATTATTGTAGAGTTTTTCAGGTCAGAAGCAGGCTATAAGCCGAGTTCTGTTTTTGATGACCATTAATCTAGTTCCGACGTTACCATCGGAATCAAGCGGCTTACCCGGAGGTTTAAAAAGCGGATCACTTTATTCCTCCCTATTTAGCCTTTCTCCCAGTGGGGTTTACCATGCCTCTCCAATCACTCAGAGAGCGGTGGGCTCTTACATTAATCCGTCTTAATCAGCGGACCCACCTTTTCACCCTTACCCACCTCAGGCGGGCGGTATATTTTCTGTGGCACTTTCCTTGGGATCACTCCCACTCCGTGTTACAGAGCACTGCATCCTATGGGGCTCGGACTTTCCTCTTCATAGACTACACATGTGTACAGTCTATGAAGCGGCCATCTTGCCTGCTTCTGAACCCTTATTTTCTTCAAGATAAAGTATACGGCTGCAGCTTTGGCAGAAAACCAACTTGTTGCCACCCATAAGTAAATTCAATGTTTGTGCAGTAATATTCATAGAACAGCCACCACACACATTACCTAGTACAGCAACTACAGCTTTTCCACCTTTTATGTTTGATAACCGGTTATAATGATTTAAGGAATTTTCATCCAGGGCGTCTATATACTTCTTTTGATCATGTTGAGTCTTTTCAATCTCAATATCAGTTTCTTTTACATCTGCATTCACACTTTCTATGAGATCTTTTAAACTCTCTTCTTCACGCCTTAAATCTTCTTGTAACTTTTTATATTCTTCGTTAACTGACTCTAATCTTGTCATGAAGTTCAAAATTTCATCTTCCAGAATAGACATGTCTGCCTTCTTACTGCCTATTTCAGTACACAAAGCAGTATATTCTTTATTTGTTTTGATAGAGTTCAGTTGAACATTATATTTAGTTATTTCACCTTCATCACTCTTCATGTCCAACTCTTTACTGTCAATTTCCTTTTGTATTGATAGCTTCTCTTCGCGTCTCTTTACAGCAAGGGCTCCTTTATCTTCTATCTGAGTTTTTTTCTTCTGGACGTCCTGTTTTCTGCGTTCTTGATCTTTTTTCAGTTCATTTATCTTGGTTTTCAATGACTGTAATCTCTTTAATACTTCAATACTCTCAATCATTAGAACTTCCTGTTTCCATGAAATATATTGTTTTCATTATATTTGTCTTTTATTTACTTTCCCCGACGCTATCTAAGAACCCTTCCAGCTTTCTGCTTCTGACAGGATGCTGCAACTTCCGCACTGCCTTTGCTTCTATTTGCCTTACTCTTTCTCTTGTTACCATGAATTTTTTACCAACTTCTTCAAGCGTATATGTATAACCATCTCCTATACCATAACGAAGCTTAATAATCTCACGCTCACGATATGTAAGTGTCTCCAGTACGCTTTCTATCTTTTCCTTAAGCATCTCTTGTGCAGCAGCGGAAACAGGAGATTCCGCCTTTTCATCTTCTATGAAATCTCCAAATGCGCTATCAGCGCTTTCTCCCACAGTTCTATCAAGAGAAATTTGATGTCTTGAAATCTTCAATACCCTCCTGGCTTCAGACACAGATATCTTTACTTCCTTTGCAATCTCTTCGATACCGGGTTCTCTACCTTTCTCTTGTAACAATTTTTTTGATACATTCCTTATTTTGCTCATTGTCTCAATCATATGTACGGGGATTCTGATAGTTCTGGCCTGGTCGGCAATTGCGCGGGTTATGGCCTGTCTTATCCACCATGTAGCATAAGTACTGAACTTGTAACCTCTTCTATATTCATACTTATCAACTGCCCTCATAAGTCCTGTGTTTCCTTCCTGTATAAGGTCGAGAAAGCTCAAACCACGATTTCTGTATTTTTTTGCAATACTTACTACCAATCTGAGATTTGCACTGGAAAGTTTACGCTTGGCAATTTCATGTTCTTTATAAACATTTTCGATAGATGCAACACGTTGTTCCAACCTTTCAGGAGTCTCAAGCGCCATATCCTCAAATTCGTTCAGCCTGGTTTTTAAGTCTCGCAGTTTACCATTCTCCCTCTCCTTATCACGCTTTTTATGTAATATAATCTGTTGCCTAATATTATTCATTTCAGAAGAGATTTCCTGTAAGCGTTTAATTATTGGTTGTAGTTTTTTAGTACGAATGTTTAGATCTTCAATAATTGCAGCGCCTTTTCTCTGACGGCTTCTAATGTTTTTCAGGAGCCTGTACCTGTCTTTTGCAGAAGTCTTTTTCAGTTTTAAATAGCCATAGTCTTCTCTGTTTTTCTTTAAAATTGTTTTTAATGCTTTTGCGTGCGCCGGAAATTGTTTCAGAAGTTTTTCCTTGTAATTGTCATGCTCAACATTAACTGCCAAAGTACGGTCAAAAGGTAACTCGCCATTAGTGATATCCTCTAAAATCTTTAAACAAACTTCCTGTGAATAGTCTGATTTAAGTATTTTTCTGTGAAAGATCTTCCTGGTCATCTCTATTTTCTTGGCTAATGCGATCTCTTCCTCCCGTGATAATAGAGGAATCACCCCCATCTGTGTTAAATACATCCTTATAGGGTCATCAATCTTTTCTGAAGCACTTGCTGCCGCAGATGCCTTTGCCTCTGCATCCGGCTTTAATTCGTCTTCTTCTGTATCTGCCGCATTGCGAGCCTCTATCTCTGTTTCCTCAATAAGATCGATACCCAACTCGTCCAGCATTATCAATATTTCATCAATCTTTTCAGGTCTGGTCAGGGTGTCATCCGGCAAGATATTATTTAATTCTTCGTAAGTTAAAAATCCCTTTTCCTTACCCTTTAGTACAAGTGTCTTAATCTTTTGACTCGTTTTCTCCATTAAAGAGTCTCCTGTTTAATAAAAACAAAAAGTTTTTCTGTCAAGATTTCTTTAAAGCATGAAAAGCAATATTTTCTTTGTGATATCCGATAAGCAATTGATCAACTTCCTGTTCGTATTTTTTCGACCCATCCAGGCCTAACATTTTCTTTCTTGCTTGTTCCCTGCTTTTTCTGCTTTCCCTCTTTTTAATAAATTGAATACATTCTCTAAGCGTTTTTTCATTACTATCAGTTTGGCCAGATACAGGATCTCTTTCTATAGATTCCTGTTTAGAGATTATATCAACTAAATCCCTGCTTATTTCAGAGGTATTTAGCATCGGGGAAATATCGTTTAATGTTACCTGCCCCTTTTGAGAATAGATTTCAGATATTCTCTCCACAATACTCTGAATTTCTTTATTTTTGAAACTATCCAAACTTATATCTGTCTCAACCTCTTTTATTAAATCATTCCTGTTAATCATGATGTTCAAGATAGTCATTTCTACCTGATAATCGCCTGATTTTGATTTGTTTAAATTGGAGGCTTTCTGATCATACAATTTGTTTCTATTGATTTGGCTGCTTTTAAAAGTCTTGAACTTAGTCAAGTGATCACGCAAAATATTTTCCTCTATAGACATTTCTTCAGCAACTTTTTTAATAGCTAGTTCACGCTTTACAAAATTAGGAATTTTTATAGTTGTTGATAGAATATCGTCAATTGCTGATGTTCTTCCGGAAACTGAAGTCATATCCCATTTTGTTTCCGAAAGTTTTATTTTAAAGCTGAAGAAATCGTAAGCATTTTCCACCTGTTCCAGAAAACTCTGCTTGCCATTCTTAACAAGAAAGTCATATGGGTCATAATTCTTGGGCAAGAGAACAACATTTACATCAAAATCTTCTTCTATAAAGATGTCCAGATTTCTTTCAGAAGATTTCTGCCCTGCGGTATCTGCATCAAAAACAAGAATAGCTTTGTCACAATAACGTCTTAGAAACCTTACATGTTCACGTGTTAATGCAGTGCCGAGTGCCGCAACTGACCAATCTATTCCATGTTGATGTGCCATTATAACGTCTGTGTAACCCTCCATAAGCAATACCTTACGATTCCTGTTCATAGACTCTTTCGCCAGATTAATTCCGTAAAGCGTCTTGCTTTTATTAAAAACCGGTGTCTCGGGAGAGTTAAGATATTTAGGCAAGGAGTCGTCCAGAGCCCTTGCTCCAAACCCTACAGGCCTGTTTTGAGTATCAAAGATTGGAAACATTAATCTATTGCGGAAGCGGTCGTAATAAGCCTTCCCCTGCTTGTTTATAACGAGTCCTGCTTTTTCAAGTGTTTGCGTATCAATGCCCCATTCTCTTGCTTTGTTTACTATCGAATCCCAGCGATTAGGAGCATATCCCAACCTGAATTTCCTTATCGAATCATCATTTATCAATCTGCTTGAAACGTAATCCCGTGTTTGTTTACCATCCTTAGTTTTCAACAACATATCGGTGAAGAAGCATGTTGCTTTTTCATTCACTTCATACAATGTACTTGTTCCCTGATCCTTCTCTTTTGTATTAAAAGTATCAATCCTGATATTCGCCTTTTCAGCAAGCGTTTTAACTGCTTCTGGAAAAGTCAAAGCCTCTTGTTTCATCAAAAAGTTGAAGACTGTACCGCCCTCTCCGCATCCAAAACACTTATATATCTGCTTCTCAACATTAACGGTAAAAGACGGAGTCTTCTCATGATGAAAAGGGCACAAACCAAGAAAGTTTCTTCCCGTTTGCTTAAGCGCAACATAGTCAGAAACAATATCTATTATGTTTAAGGATCTTTGAATCTCAGAGATTTTTTCCGGCGGAATAAAAGAAGTCATAATTTATACGGATTGAACAAAATTTATTAATATTATCATGTACTAAGTAAAAGTCAAGACTTTCTCAAGCCTATCAGTTTAAAGTATTTATATTTCCATTTATACACTAAAAAAGATATCTGTTTTTTGCCAGAAAGAGATTTTATTGTACTACTTTTGCAAAATTATACAACATATATGATGTTGACCAAGTCAGCAGTACTATATCTTGATTTTAACATAATAACAATCCCGTGCCGATTTTCGTAACGGTATACCAGTAAAGGGCTTAGCGGAATTGCGAAGAAAGTAAAAAGATATGTTTTTATGGTAGTGAGTTATTGATGCACAAACGTATAGTTACGAAAGGTTGTTATTATAATTCTAATAATTCTTTACTGTTGTATACATTTTCTTTGGTACTTTTGTTCCGATATTGCAAACTATTTCGTATGGTATAGTACCTATTAATTCTGCAGCCGATTCGATCGAAATTGTTTCATTGTCCTGGTTTCCATACAATATAACTTCACTTCCAATTTCTACATCGTGAAGATTGGTTACATCTATAAAGCACCTGTCCATACATACACGGCCTATAATTGATGCGCGTTTTCCATTTATGAGTACTTTTCCAAGATTTGAAAAGCACCTGTTAAAACCATCTTTGTATCCGACAGGTATTGTGGCCACAGTCATTTGTTTCAATATTTCAAATGTCCTGCCATAGCCAATAGTACTTCCAGAATCCAGGCGTTTAAGATTTATTATTCTTGTCTTAACGCTCATTGCCGGCTTTAAGTCAATAATTCTCGAAACATAATTCGAGGGGAAAATTCCATAAAGGATTAATCCGGGCCTTACCATATTAAAATATGAATCAGGCATGTCTAATATGGCGGCACTGTTAGCGGCATGTATTAGAGGAATTCTGATCTTTTCATCTTCAAGCTGTTTGATAACTTCTTTAAAGATATTGTTTTGTTCATGTGCGAAAGATTTATCCTTTTCTTCAGATGAATTGAAATGCGTAAATACCCCTTCAATTTCCAGGTTTTCGATTAACTGCAATGCTTTTATGAAAGATAGTGTTTTGTCGGGAGATAATCCTGCTCCCCCCATGCCAGTGTCGACTTCTACATGAATCCTGATATTACGACAGTGTCTTTTTGCCGTCTTAGATAATTCTCTTGCAATATCAAGGTTGCAAACTGTTAATCCCATCGAATACTTTAAGACATCTTCTATTTGTTCTGACAAAACAGGATTTAAGACAAGTATGGGTATATTGATGTTACTTTTCCGGAGCTCTATACCTTCCTCTGGAAAAGCAACACCAAGCATATCTACGCCATTATCCATCAGTGTCTGACTGACCCTGACAGCTCCATGCCCATAAGCATCAGCCTTGACAATGGCGAGGATTTTTGTATCACTTCCCATTTTCCTCTTAACAGCTTTCAGGTTGTGTTCAATAGCATTGAGATCAATCTCAATCCATGTAATTCCACTCATTAGTAACGAGCCTCATAGTGTGTATGTAGATTCGGCCTCTCCGCCACGGCGGATCTGCCTCAGGCATGACCGCCAGGGGCGGATCTTGGAGCTGCCCACAGGGTCGTCCTCAGGCGACAGGCGACTGGATTTTTCTTCCCAACTGCAGGCGGTAATCCACTTTTATTATAAATAACAGAAACTAAAAGGTAGTTTGCGGCCATTTTAATCCCCTTATATAAAAAAACAATGTTTTTTAAAAATTAGTTGACGCATTTTAGATACAGGCTAGAATCTACTCAATTATAAAAAGGAGATAATTATGGGATTGGTTGTAACATTAAAGATTACAGAAATAGACGAAAACAGGATGGTCATGAAACGTTCCAGATTTCCCAAGGCAATGGGGATAATGATGCTGTGCATAAGCTCCGTATTCCTTGTCATGTACAAAGCCGCAACTATATACATATGGTTACTGTTCTATTCGAGTTCTATTTTAGATAAGGGCCTCTTCTTTGCTATAATGATTTCTCTTTTCGGTTTTCCCTTTCTTGGGTTCTTTTTACTCTTTTATGATAAAAAGATATTAGTAGATAAGAAACTGGAGGAGATTTGTATATGGTTCAAATTTTTCTTCATCCCTATTTGGAGGGTTAGAATCAAATTTGCTAAAATAGATGAAATTATAGTAGAAAATGTATGCAATAGTAAGACAGTTGCCATGCATAGGGAAGCGGCAAAGGGGACAGGTAAAGGGATACGAGTTGGATACTGGCTGATGAGTTTGAAGGGTAAAGACCTGGGCAAATTTTACTTCGACAGAAATCCGAAGAAAGAAGAGATTCTCTCATACGCAGAAAACCTCTCTCGCCTGACCTCAAAAAAGGTTGTTTTGATTGAGCGGTAACTTAATAATCCTTCCTCGCCAACTATGGGCGGAATTCCCTCAATTCTTAAATTCCTTAATTCTTTTATATGTCATACTTTCTCATTGCTTCCGTATGTCTCTACAGATATAATCTTTAGCTTTAATTTGCAATAAACATTCGAGCAATCTACAACGATTAGATAGTTAAGGTTGCCCCTGTGAGAAACTCAATATAATGGCAAGATTAAAGATTGGTGTCGTTCCGTATATGAATGCGAAACCTTTTATATATGGTTTTCAGGAAAAAGCTGACGAAGTAGACATTGTATATGGCATTCCCTCAGCATTACCACAAATGCTTGAAAATAATGAATTAGACATTATCTTAATGCCTTCTGTAGGCTATTTCAGAAGTATAGGTTATAAAATTATTCCCGGTGGCTCTATCGCCTCAAACGGTCTGGTTGAAAGCGTAAGGCTGTTTATTAAAGCGCCTTCGATTGACCAAATCAAAACTGTTGCCCTGGACAAAGATTCTATGACTTCCTGTGTCCTCACAAAAATCATTCTCTGGAAGAGGCATTCATTAAGACCGGAGTACATAACTTTAGATGACAAAAGTGAAATTTATAGCGAATACGCGGATGCATTTCTTGTCATAGGTGACGATGCCATGAAAGTACGGGAAGAGGGTTTCATTATCCTGGATTTAGGCGAAGAATGGTATAAGTTAACCGGGTTACCTTTTGTTTACGCAGTCTGGGTAACAAAGTCTGACTCCAAATTAAAAGGTCTCGGCGAACTATTAGTTGATGCAAAAGAACATGGCCTGAAGTGTGTAAACGAAATTGCAGACACTGAGGCAAAAAGACTTGGAATGGAAAAAGAACGTTGCCTCCGGTATCTTAGAGAGTCTATTAAATATGATTTAGGCGAGCAGGAAATTCGCGGCCTTAAGACTTTTTACGATTACGCCCTGGAAATGGGAGAAGTTAATAAAGGGGTTAAGATTGAATTCTACAATTAATAGTGTAATTGACAGGATATGTTCCCATAAAAGGTTGTCTTTCGAAGACGGCGTAAATCTCATTGGATCACATGATTTGATAGGTCTGGGAACTGCCGCAGACAGATTATGCCGGAAACTTCACCCTGAGCAATACAGGACGTACATAGTAGACCGTAATATAAACTATACAAACGTCTGTACTTCCAAGTGCACGTTTTGTGCTTTTTACAGAGACAAAGGCAACAAAGATAGTTATGTGTTAGCTAAAGAAGAACTTTTCAGGAAAATTGAGGAGACAATTTCCCTGGGCGGAACACAAATCCTAATGCAGGGGGGGTTGCATCCAGACCTGAAGATTGATTTTTATGTTGATCTCTTACGGTCTATCAAAGAGAGATTTAACATACATATTCACTCTTTTTCCCCTCCTGAAATAATTCATTTCTCAATCCTGAACGATTTACCAATAAAGGAAGTCCTGTCCTTATTAAAGGATGCAGGCCTTGATACGATTCCCGGCGGCGGAGCCGAGATACTTACCGATAGATGCAGGGGTATACTAAGCCCTCACAAATGTTCTGTAAACGAATGGTTGCAGGTGATGAGGGAGGCGCATCTTTCAGGGATAAAAAGCACTGCAACAATGATGTTTGGCCATATTGAAACCCTGGAAGAGAGGATCGTGCATCTGGATAAGATCAGGCAGCTCCAGGATGAGACAGGAGGCTTTACGGCATTTATTCCATGGACATTTCAGCCAAAGAATACGGCCTTGTCAGTATCTGCAGAAAAAAGAACCGGCTTCAAGATTGGCGGATTTGATTATCTCAGAACACTCGCTGTTTCCCGTTTATTTCTGGATAATATCCCTAACATCCAGGCATCATGGGTGACACAGGGTTCTAAGATCGCACAACTTGCATTAAAGTTCGGGGCGAATGATCTGGGAAGCACAATGATTGAGGAAAATGTGGTAAGGGCTGCCGGGGTGGATTATCGTTTGAAGAAAGAGGAAATGATATCATTGATAGAAGACCTGGGTTTTGAGGCGATGAAGAGAGATTGTTATTACAATATTCTAAAAGGAAGCCAGGTATGAGAGATGAAGATTTTTACGAAAACGATGACTGGGATGAAGATGATTGGGAAAGATTCCTGCAAAAAGCTGATGTCCGCAATGCAAAATATATGGAGTTGTTCGAGACTCTACATAATCATCCCGATTGTGATGACCTTATCGCAAAGGAGATGGGATGGGATCATAAATATGAAGATTGCGATGATAAGAATAAATCGTGTGATGATTGTGAGAAGAATAATGAGTGCCATATATACGAAATAGATCAAATATTTGATGAATCTATTGAATGTCATGAAGCAACAGAAAGAGATGTTGAAGATGTTAAGAAGATTACTGCTTATAAAAGAAGTTCTGAATTTTGTATAAGACTTAGGGCGTATTTTAAAGACAATAGAGGAATAGAAACCGACGAAGACGCCATAGATGCTGTAACCGCATCATCTATAGTTCCTGTTAAAATAGCAGGAGGACATGGCATGGGTTATGAGAAAGATTCGTTATGCGGAAATATAGCAAATTGTAAACGCTCATTAAAAAATGCCGGCAAATGTATTTATTTGCTTGAAATAGTGAGGGCAAGTGCATCATTTCCTGAAGATGAAATGAACATTTTGATTGGTGAAGCAATAAAAGTTGAACGTGAAGTAACCAAATTGATTGATGAGTTACGTTCAAAAATATGGTGGCGCTAAGTTGATACCAGAGGTAGTGCCAGGGGTGGATTCGCCGTGGCGAACATAACTTATATATTTTGATATAAATGTCAATGTTTTCATTACTTGACAACTTTCATTATAGATGATTTAATTACATGCTGTCGGAATAGCTAGTGCGAATTATTCTATTATCGGTGGATTTGGTTATTACCGGTTAAATCTCACCGCCGGTACGACATGAAGCCTGAACCGGCAGTAGCCAACCGGGCGGGAGCGAAGCCACGCCAAAGCTGAGCATAGCTCTGTCAGCGGGGCGAAGTAAATCCACCTTAATTATAAGAGGAGTAAATAATGAAAAGGATTTCCTGTTTGTTGTTGTTGTTTTTCCTGTTATCACAAGCTGCAGTTGCAGATGTTGAATCTGAAGCTGAAGAAAAATTGAAAACGTCAGTTGATAAAGTATTTACAGTGCTGTCTGACAAAGAGTTGACAATGGATCAGAAGAAGATCAAGATCCTTGAGATTACCGATTCAGTCTTTGGGTATCCATTAATGGCTAAATTATCTCTGGGGAAGAAACATTGGTCCCAGTTCAATTCCAAGCAGAGGTCTGAGTTTACAAACCTCTTTACCGAGTTGTTTCAGGCCTTTTATGTCGACAAGCTGGATATTTTCAGCGATGAAGAAATTGTTTTCCATCCCCCCATTGTTGCAAATGAAAAAAAAGTGCAGATACCAACAGTTTTGCTATCCAAGGGAAAGAAATATTCAATGCAATACAAGATGTTCAAAACCAAAAATGGGTGGAGGATATACGATATTGAAATTGAAGGTGTTAGTCTAATTCATACATATAGGTCTCAGTACAATCATATCCTTGAAAGTGGTGAGATTGAAGATCTACTAACAAAAATGAGAGAAAAGAAAACAAAAAATGATAAGGATAATAACAGCCCGACTGAGTCGGCTCTGTGAGCTTGTCCAGGGTCGTCATCCCGCCAGGGGCGGATCTTGAAGCTGGCCCACAGGGTCGTCCTCAGGCGACAGGCGACAATCCCCGTTCATAGTTTCTCATCCTACTTTTAACTACTCATCTTATGCAATCGTTTCTAAATTTTTATTCCAGGTATATTTTAAACAGGCCAATATTTGTCATTCTTGCGTTGTTGGGATTGTTCTCGTATCTTGGGTTTCATGCCAGGAATTTCAGGCTTGATGCATCAGCAGATTCTCTGATACTAGAGAATGACGCAGATTATAAGTATTTCCGCGAAATAAACAAGACATACGGCACAAGTCAGTACTTGCTGATGACATATAAACCCAAGGGCGACCTCTTTTCTCCTGAGACGCTTAAAAACCTTGGTTCATTGCGGGATGAATTAAGGGAGATAAAACGTGTTGGTTCCGTATTTACCATCCTCGACGTTCCACTTCTAAGAAATCCACCTGTACCCATCAAGGAGTTAATGGACAACATCAAGAACCTTGAGGATCCGGCTGTTGACTTACAACTTGCACGGACGGAGTTAAGTAATAGCCCGATTTATCAGGAACTTATAATCAGTTCCGATCTGAAGATGACTGCGCTTGTGATTAATCTTGCTGATGATGAGGAGTCTCAAAGGATCATTACCAGACGTAATGAGTTGAGGCAGAAAAAGGCCGGCAATACCATTAGCTCACTTGAACGTTCTGAACTCGAACAGCTTAGAATTGCATATAGAGAATGCAAAATTAGACTGGACAAGGAGAAGCACAGCGATATTGCTGCTATTCGTGAAATAATGGAGGGCTATAGACAGGATGCTGAGTTGTTTCTCGGCGGAGTATCGATGATCACCGATGATATGATCACATTTATCAGAAATGATATTAAAGTCTTCGGAATCGGTATTCTCATCTTTCTAATTGTAACCCTCGGGGTTATTTTTAAAAAAGTTCGGTGGGTAATCCTGCCAATACTCTGTTGTGCTCTCTCAGTACTTGCAATGATAGGCCTGCTTGGAATATTTGGATGGGAGGTTACTGTAATATCCTCAAACTTTATCTCTCTGCAGCTTATTATCACCATGGCGTTGACTATTCATCTGATTGTCCGATACAGAGAACTGCTGGTGCAGAATCCTGAATGGTCTCAAAAGGATCTAGTTAAAGAAACAGTAGTTTCAAAGTTTATCCCCTGTTTCTATACTACCTTAACAACAATTGCCGGTTTTAGCTCATTGCTCGTTTGTGATATTTTGCCTGTTATTACCTTTGGCTGGATGATGAGTGTTGGATTAGTTGTATCTCTGATAGTTACTTTTTTACTCTTTCCCGCAATACTCCTTCTATTCCCAAAAGGCAAATTAGGAGAACATAGAGAATTTGGCGGAGTATTCACCCGTTTTCTTGCAAATGTGACCCATAATTATGCAAAAACGGTATTTATTTCAGTCGGCATAATGATAGTTATTACAGCCTTCGGTATATCAAGGCTCACTGTGGAGAACAGTTTTATCGATTATTTTCGGAAGTCAACCGAGATATACCAGGGGATGAAGGTTATTGACCGGGATATGGGAGGCACGACACCTCTTGATATTCTTGTGAATTTTCAGGACGTAAAAGATACTTCGTTATCAAATCAAGATACCATTACAGAGTCTGACGAAGGTTTTGATGACGAGTTTGATGAATTTGACGAATTTGATGAGTTTGAGGAGGAGGATGATTCTGAAAAGTACTGGTTTACTTCTGATAAGATGGCTTTAATTAAAAAAATCCATGATTATCTTGAGAATTTGCCTGAAATAGGCAAGGTTTTATCTCTTGGGACAATGATGAAGATTGCAGAGGAGTTTAATGAAGGTCAGCCTCTTGATGATTTTCAACTCGCCCTTCTTTATACTCAATTGCCGGATGAATTTAAAGATTTGGTTCTTACACCATATGTCTCTATCCCGGATAATCAGGCCCGTCTGACTGTACGGATCAAAGATTCTTTGAAGGGATTAAAACGGGATAATTTACTCAAAAAGATCAAGTCTGATATAAAGAACCAACTGGGATTGCAAGAGAATCAAGTTCACCTGGCCGGTATAATGGTTCTTTACAACAATATGCTTCAGAGCCTTTTCAGGTCTCAGATATTAACTATAGGGTTTGTTGTGGCTGCGTTAATGGTTATGTTTACGGTGCTGTTTCGCTCTGTAAAGATAGCTCTGATTGCAATTATTCCTAATGTACTTTCCTCTGTAGCTGTGCTGGGAGTGATGGGGCTGGTAGGCCGGTCACTGGATATGATGACAATCACTATAGCGGCGATAAGTATTGGTATTGCAGTTGATGATACCATTCATTATATCCATCGATTCAGGGATGAATATGAAACTGATCGGGATTACATCAGCACAATGCATCGTTGCCATGGAAGTATAGGAAATGCAATGTACTATACCTCACTTACAATCATTGCCGGGTTTTCAATCCTGGTTTTTTCAAATTTTATCCCAACGATCCTCTTCGGACTTCTCACCGGACTTGCAATGTTTATTGCAATTATAACGGCATTAACATTGCTTCCGCTACTGATAATTGTATTTAAACCATTCGGAAGATAGATACGGTTGCCCGGGAGTCATATTTGGTGAATCTGCGAGTCATAAGCCCTTTAGAATTAATCTCTTGACAAAAGAGCATTAATTAGTATTATTTTTAAACATAATAAATAATATAAACATTTTGGGGGTATATACGATAATAATAATTGAAGGTGTAAACCTGATCAGAAATTATCGTAGCCAATTTAAAGGCATTTTGCTAAAATCCCCACATTAGATAAAAAGCAATGAGGGATAAAACCCTTAAAGATAAAGGTTAAATAAATACAATTTATAAAAAACCATTAAATGTTTTTAGCACCTTCACAGGAGGGGAGAAAAACGGATGAGAAAATTAGTATTATTAATATTCTTTTTTGCATTAATAACGTATGCGTTTAATATATCCGTATATGCGGAAGATGTGCCTGATTCAAAGGAACAACCTGGTATAGCTGCGAGCGATGACAAAAGCCTTGCTAAAGATGTAACCAATGAAGATGAAGAGATAGAAGACATAGATATTGAGATGGAGGTAACTTTTGTTAAAGACCCGATGCAGCCTTATAACCGGGCAGTGTTTGCCTTTAATAATAAAGTATACTATTGGTTCTTCAGGCCTTTATCAAAAGGCTATGGGGCTGTTGTACC
>JACZYU010000194.1 GCA_022570935.1 Planctomycetota bacterium
CCACAGGTAAGTAAGATTTTTTGTGCACCCGGGAATCCAGGCATTTCAGATCTCGCCGAATGTATAGATATAACGGCAGATCAAACAGACTTACTTTATGAATTTGCTGTTAAAGAAGATATTGGCCTCACTGTTGTAGGCCCTGAGGCCCCTTTGGTAGATGGGATTGTGGATGT
The DNA here is from genome assembly GCA_022570935.1 of Planctomycetota bacterium. GTDB lineage: Bacteria > Planctomycetota > Brocadiia > Brocadiales > Scalinduaceae > Scalindua. Next base: position 177 of record JACZYU010000194.1, read on the forward strand.
TTTTAGTAAGCATAATTTAAAAGTATTTGGGCCTAATCAAAAAGCGGCGATCTTAGAAGATAGCAAGGTGTTTTCAAAACTCCTTTTGAAGAAGCACGGTATTCCAACTGCAGACTTTAAATGTTTCGATGACCATAGCCAGGCCAGGCATTATGTTTTGTCAAGAGGGGCGCCAATAGTGGTAAAGGCAGATGGGTTGAGTAAGGGTAAAGGAGTATTTGTCTGTAAAACTAATGACGAGGCGCTACAGGCAATAGACTCTATAATGAAGGATAGAGTTTTTGGTAATGCTGGAGATCAGGTTGTAATAGAAGAATGTCTGACAGGAGAAGAGATTTCTCTGCTTGCATTTACGGATGGAAGGACCATCGTACCCATGGAAAGCTCCCAGGATCACAAGACGGTTTATGATGGCGATAAAGGCCCAAATACAGGGGGTATGGGAGCTTATTCGCCTGTACCGATTATGACGGATAAATTATATTACAAGATAGAGAAAGACATACTTGTGCCGACTGTTCACGCTATGAATAGAGAAGGAAGACCTTATAAGGGGGTTATTTACATTGGCTTGATGATAACGTCTTCAGGGCCTATGGTATTGGAATTTAATGTTCGTTTTGGAGACCCGGAGGCTCAGGTAATACTTACTCGAATGAAGAGTGATATCGTTCCAATAATGCTGGCTACAATTTCAGGTGGTCTGGACAATGTAGAGTTGGAATGGCTTCCACAGGCATCTGTTTGTGTTGTAATGGCTTCGGGTGGCTATCCGGGCCAATACGACAATGGAAAAGAAATTAAGGGACTGGATTCATTAAAGAATCAAGAGGGTATATCTGTCTTTCATGCCGGCACTAAATCCGGAAATGGGAAGATTGTAACGAATGGCGGGCGTGTCTTGAACGTTGTTGCCTGTGGCGAGGATATAAAGGAAGCACAGAATAAGGTGTATGAAGCTGTAGGTAAAATATCATTTGACGGTGCGCATTATCGCAGGGACATTGCCGATAAGGCTATAAAATGAATGATAACTTGTCATCTATTAAAGATATAGCGGAGAAATTAGGCAAGGGTGCAATGGCCATTTCTGAAAAGATCATGGAAAGGGTACCCGTTTATCTTGAGCTTTTAAAAATACTTGCCAGGCTGGGCAAAAATATATCACTTGATGTTGACAGGGGAGAGATAAAGATCAAAGAAGATTTTATCAATGATTATGTGAAAGAAATGGCCATTGGGGATAAGGACTTGCAATCAATTAGAGTTAGCTGTATGGATGGAAATGCGTCTTTCTTCATAGAACTGAAAAAATTCTTTTTTGAAGGCGTAATAGAGATACCGTTTAAGGTTGAAGGTTTTATATTCAATAAGGACAAAAGGACAGTTACCTTTAAACTTGGTGATAAAAAAATAGAGAAAGTGAATAAACACTATTCAAAGATCTTATTCTGGTTTAGCTTGTCAGTAATAAGCATATTTTGCAAAAAGGAAAATGGTATAAAAAAGAGCATTTTTCATGAGGATTCACTTACGATACATCCTGATGGCACGCATACTATAGACCTTAATAAGATTCCTGAGTTAAGAGAATTGTTTGATAAAGATATGGCGAATGTAAAATACTGGGATCTGATTTCAATGGACAAGTTGTCATTTGAGAAAGGCCTGGTAATACTCAGGCTTTCACACAAACTCGCAACAATAATAAAAACATGCATTGGAATTGTTGAAGTTTTACCCAAAGGCCGACTGATCAGGCCATTATTAAACAGGTTTTAGAAAAACTTTCTTGACAAATTAATTCTAATATATATAAATAATTTCCGTTTATATGTAATAGGCAACCGTGCAAGTTAAGAAATTGTAAGAGTAATTTAAAGCAATGTTAAGGTAAGGTCATAGAACCTCTGATTGTCAGACTGTATAATATTAAGGCTGGCAGGCAACAATCGCTACAAATTATTCTTTATCTTTCTTCTTGAGAATAGGGGGGTAGAGAATGGAAGCATACGGTCGACATCTTTTACTTGAGATGTGGGATTGTAACAGGGAAATCCTTGAAGATGCTGAAAAGATAACACAGATTATGTGTGATGCAGCTGGCGATGCAGGGGCAACCGTGGTCAAATCAATTCACCACGAGTTTGATCCTCCGGGAATAACCGCTGTAGCGATCTTATCAGAGTCTCATATTTCAGTTCATACATGGCCGATAGAGGGATACGTGGCCGTTGATATATTTACCTGCGGTACAGCCGCAGATCCTCAATTAGCGATTAAGGGCTTACTGGAGGCTTTCGAGCCCAAAGAGCACACTTCCATGGAGATCAAAAGGGGATCTCCATATAAAAAAGAGACGATGCTGTCTAAAGTCTATTCTGGTCTCTAAGCGACTCTCCTCTTGCTTTTTTTGACTGGAAATTGTCACCTTATAGACTGTTTTACCACACCATTCGGTGTGTTAAAGAAAAATGTTTAATGCATGTCCTCATGAAAATGGGGAGCAAATCAACAACTTTATAATTTAGCTATTCTTTATACTTAAATAAGGGAAAGTCCTCGGCGCTTTTTGTCCGGGGAAAGTTTGAAAACCGTAGGTTTTCATTTTACAATTTGACCGAACCGGAACATACGTGAGATAAGCTCAGCTTTGCTTAAGACATTCATCCCCTTTTTGGTTCCCGCCTGAGTGGCGGACCTGGAACAGCTCACAGGGGCGACTTTAACGGCTGGCTCGGACAGGTTGGGGGACATAAACTGAAGAAAGACCTTCCTTCACGATGGATTTATGACTATTTTAGTCCTTTTGAAGTCCACAAGCACGCCATCAAAAGCACCATATATCACGGATATTCGGACATCCAGGAGATAGTAGTAGCAGACACTGAAAACTTCGGCAGATGTCTTATTCTCGATAATGAATTTCAATCATTTGAACTGGATGAGTTCATCTATCATGAAGCCCTTGTACAGCCAGCCTTAATACTGCACCCAAAACCCGAAAAGGTAGCCATCATAGGAGGAGGTGAGGGTGCTACCTTGAGGGAGGTGCTTCGTCACAAGACAGTCAGCAAGGCCATGATGGTGGATATTGACGAAAAAGTGGTGGAGTGTGCCGCGAAATACCTGCCAACCTTCCATAACGGCAGCTTTACTGATAAAAGGACGGTACTTACTTTCGGAGACGGCCGTAAATTCATAGAGGACTCTGATGATGTATTTGACACCGTCATCATGGACATTACATGCCCCCTGGAAGAAGGCCCTTCATATAAACTCTTTACCAGAGAATTTTACGAAATAGTGAGGCAAAAGCTTACTCCTCATGGTGTATTGTCTATCCAGGCAAGCACCACTTCTCCTGTGGCCCTCAAAACATACACTGTTCTTAACAAGACCCTTGAAGATGTGTTTCCCAATGTATTCCCGTATGCTGCTTATATACCATCCTTTGCTCTGCTTTGGGGTTTCTGTCTCGCCACAAATGATCTTGATCCTTATCAGATAAGCAGGGAGGAAATAGACCGGAGGATCTCTGAAAGGGTCGATGGCGAATTAAGGTTCTATGATGGTATTACCCATCAGGCACTCTTTAATCTTCCGAAATATGTAAGGAAAGCCCTGAAAAAACAGACACACATAAACAGAGACAACAAACCCCTTATGGAACAATACCCCGGCCTGGCGGAGAATGAATAGTTGTAACTAATTTAGCCCATAGAATTTTACATTTTACAGGAGGATAGAAAAATGCCTTATGAATTGCCGTCACA
>JACZYU010000047.1 GCA_022570935.1 Planctomycetota bacterium
AAGTTGTACCAAATTCAGCAGAATATATCGTTGCCTATGATGATGCTTATACAAGTAACAATGCCACAATGAAGTCTATGAATGAGGCCGTTGGTATGTATCAGGCAAATTCAGAGAAGAAGATGGCGATGTTGTTATGGATACAGGGTGGCTCTGTAGTTATGGTCAGTCTTGTCATTGGCCTTGGCTGGATATTCTTTGCACGCCCATTAATAAGATTCCTGAAGGAACTTGTTGAAAAACTGACAGAGGGCGCAGATCAGGTTGCATCGGCATCGGAACAGATATCGTCCTCCAGTCAGAGTCTTGCGCAGGGTTCTGCGGAACAGGCATCCTCACTTGAGGAAACCTCAGCATCTATGGAAGAGATGGCATCTGTGACAAAACAGAATTCGGCTAATGCCGAAGAGGCTGCCAAACTCGTAGAAATATGCAGTACTGCTGCAGAAGTTGGTAACAAGGCAGTTGGTGAGATGACCCATTCAATGGAAGAGATAAACACAAGCAGTAAGAAGATAGCAGAGATTACCAAGGTAATAGACGGCATAGCGTTCCAGACTAACCTCCTGGCGCTCAATGCGGCAGTAGAGGCTGCCCGTGCAGGTGAGCATGGTAAGGGCTTTGCTGTTGCAGCAGAAGAGGTAAGGAATCTGGCTCAACGTAGTGCGACTGCGGCAAAAGATACTTCAGACCTGATAGAAGATTGTGTTACCAAGGCAGTAAATGGAGTTCAGGTTGCAGGTAAAGGCAGAGAGTCGTTGGAGGAGATTGTCGAAAATGTAAAGAAGGTAACTGATCTGACGAAGGAGATAGCGAATGCATCAGGGGAACAAACTGAGGGTATTGATCAGGTGAGCAAGACAGTACAGCAAATGGATGAGGTTACTCAACAGAATGCGGCTAATGCAGAAGAGACGGCATCGGCGAGCGAAGAGATGTCAGCACAGGCACAAAACCTCAAGGATCAAGTCAATATATTGGCAGCACAGGTTGGTAGTAGTAGAGTTGATGTGGAATTGGATACTCGCAGGAAATCACCAGTGCGTACCAGGCCGATCGCTTACAGGCATGATGTTAAACCAACCACTAAGAAGGTAAAAGGTAATGGTGGTCATGCACCTGAAGCATTAATCCCAATGGGGGAAAACAGGATTATAGAGCATGAAGGTGATTTCAAGAATTTTTAGTAATAGTTTGTTTCGAAAAGAAACAATTACTATGAATCAAGAGTTGTAAAGTAAATATGCTGCGTCGCTATTGAGTCTTTGGATAATTGACTTAATAGCGGCGTAGTCATGCTATGATGTTTTCTGTTGTACATAAGCCCTCACAAGTTTTGCCTCATCGTAGCTTACGGCGCCTTTGGAATGCTCAACAACAGGGCCTGTATTCCACGTCTTGAGGGTCAGGAATAGTTCCTCAATTGTGTTTCGCTTGGCTGGATCAACGAGACGGTCTATTTCGATATCACGGCCATCCCTTATCAGATTTTCAAGGTGTCCTGTGATAGTGGAAGTTGCGAGATTGCGTGTCTTTGCAATCTCCTTAATTGAAAGCCCTTTATTGAAAAGTTCATAGGTCTTCTCGATTGTTCCCTCTTTTACCTTTTGCGGTGACGTGTTGGCAGGTATAGTAACGGGTTTTCTGTCAGGGATTGAAATATCAGGATTTTCTTCAAGATGTGCCTTTATCTCCTCTGTAAAATCAGTACCGTATCGCTCAAGTTTGGTGTCTCCGACACCACTGATGGATTTCATATCGGTCAATGTTGCAGGATAGTAAATGCACATTTCATGAAGCGTCATGTCAGAAAATATTATGTATGGAGGGACCCTGTGCTCTTCAGCAAGTCTCTTTCGAAGAACACGAAGCCTGTCAAAAAGGATTTCATCATAAGGCTCAAATCCACTCACTCTAAATGCTTTGGGTTTCTTCTTTATCTCTTCCCTTTTTAATCCATCGATTCTTTCTTTACCGTAGAGTATATCTGTACCCTTTTTTGTCAGTATTAATACAGGGTACTGGCCACCGTCCTGTACGATGGCATCCTGTGCCAGGAGTTCATTAATAATAAATTGCCAATGTTTTTTCTCTTTGTGTTTGCCTGCGCCGTAGGTCTTGATCTCGTTATGTTGAAGTTCTCTAATACGCTTTGTATCAGCGCCGGCTACAATATCAATGATATGCCTGATTCCAAAATACTGGCCGGTTCTTGATATGGCAGACATCAGTATTTGTGCATCAGTCGTTATATCAACCTTCTCAACATTACCTGTGCATATGTCACAAGTTTCGCAATTCTCTTTAGGATAATTTTCGCCAAAATATTCAAGAAGCTGTCTGCGTCTGCATACATTATGTGAAGCATACTTGACCGTCTGATTCAGTTTTTCCATAGCGATTGACTGCTCATTTTCGTTGGGCATCTGATCTATAAAATACCTGATCTTAGGTATATCCTGTCTGCCGAAGAATAGAAGGCAATTGGCAGGTTCTCCATCGCGTCCTGCACGTCCTGTTTCCTGGTAATACCCTTCTATGTTTTTTGGTAGATCGGCATGGATTACAAAGCGCACGTTTGACTTGTCTATTCCCATACCAAATGCAATTGTTGCGACAATTATAGTAACCTTGTCCCGGCTGAAAGCCTCTTGGTTTCTCTTGCGTTCCTCCGCAGTCAATCCGGCATGATACGGCAGGGCACTGATGCCATGATCTACCAGAAACTCAGCTAATCTGAAAACCGAGTCGCGTGTAGTGCGATAAATTATGCCGGGTTCGTCTTTATGCTCTTTGAGAAATTCCAGTATTTGTGATTCTATCTCAATCTTACTTTTTACCTGATAAAAGAGGTTCGGGCGATTAAATGACGCACGGATTACATATGGAGACCTCAGTCCGATCTTGCTGATAATGTCTTCTTGTACTCTTGGTGTGGCCGTTGCCGTAAATGCTGTTACGGGGATATGTGGAAAGGTTTGAGTAAGACCGGAGAGGCTCAGATAATCAGGACGGAAATCGTGTCCCCATTCGGAAATGCAATGCGCCTCGTCTATGGCAAAAAGAGATATGGGAATAGTTTTCAGAGTTTCGAGGAAACTTGGCATAGCGAAACGTTCGGGAGCAATGTAGAGTAATTCTAAATTATTACTTTTCAGTTTGTGGTATATGCCAGACATCTCCTGCGGGCTTAAAGAGCTGTTTAAAAAGGCCGCAGAAATTCCGTTCTCAATGGCCGCATCAACCTGATCCTTCATCAGGGAGATCAGTGGGCTGATAACAACCGTGGTCCCGTTCATTATCTTGGCAGGTAATTGATAACAGAGTGATTTTCCACCCCCTGTAGGCATCACGGCAAATACATCTTTCTTGTCAAGTATGTTCTTGATTATAGATTCCTGATTAGGCCGAAAGGACTGAAATCCAAAAACCTTTTTAAGTGTGTTAAGCATATCGTTGACTTTGTGATTTTAAGTCTCTCATTCCAACAAATTATATAGGGAATTCTGTATTAAGTCTATGGTTTTTAGGGCTTTCGGCTTGATAGATATTTCCCCTCCCTTTCTGGAGGAATCCAGTACTGGACTCCTCCCGAAAGGGAGGTATGATATGTCCTGCAATATTTGGTCGCAACATGTCAAGAATAGAAATGACAAGTTTACTTTAAATTCTATTTGATTTGATTCTAAAATAAGAATACAATTTCTGCTAACAAGATTATAAATGACATATTGTAATACAAAGGAGGAAGTTATATGCCTATAAAAGCATCAAAACAAACGATTCATTCTTATATCACAAGCGATCCCAAAATTTACGGTGGAGAACCAATAATTATTGATACCAGGATATCTGTTAGACTGATTGTTGAGTTGGAGAACACCGGTAAAAGTGTAGACGAGATTGTGGCTATGTATCCGCATACAACCCATGCCCAGGTGCACGATGCCCTCTCCTATTATTATGACAACAAGGAAGAGATAGACCGGTTTATCGAGGAAAATAGTGAGGAATATATTAGAAAAAAATATAAAGGATCGCCGTGGCTGAAATAAAGCTTTAAGTAATAAAGGTGCATAATTGGACAGCATCATTCTATTGACTTAATAGGAGTGTCTTTGAAAATGGATTTAGAAAAAGAGCTCAAATCATATCCTGAACGCTCCTCATGCCTGGATGAAATAATTAAATCTTGTAACAAAATATGGAATAATCCTCTCCTCCCCTGGTTTACAAAACATGACGTTTCCCATTCAAAAGAGATAATTCATCTTTTGGGTCAAATACTATCACCTCTAGAAGATACACTTCAAAAGCTCAATGAACATGAATTATTTATCCTTCTCGCTTCAGCCTATCTGCACGATATAGGGATGCAAAATTTAAAGGTTGATAATATTTCGATAGATAAATTGACGTCTAATGAATATGAACTTATTCGTAAAAGGCATGCAGAAGAAAGCCATGACATAATCTTGAAGAGACTTAATATACCTATCCAGAGAGACGACTTTTATCTACCTATTATTGAAGATGATTATCTTCCTATAATTGCTAAAGTTTCCAAGGGACATGCAACGGATTTCTTTGAGGAAAGTATTGACTTTTTTGAAAAAAATCCAGCCAAACCATTAAATAGAACTGTCAGGGCGAAACTTCTTACCTCCCTTTTGATGATTGCCGATGAACTTGATTTGCAGAGTAAACGAGCCGGTTTTTTTGAAACAGCCAAATTCAACCTTTCAGATTATTCAGCCGTTCACTGGTACAAGCACCATTATGTGGCTAGCGTTGGAGTTGACAAAGGAACAGTATGCCTTACTCTTGAATTTCCTGAAGATGCCAATGAATATAAGGATTTAATTAAAGAACTTATAGAAACAAAACTAAAGACTCAATTAGATAAGGTACGTCCTATACTAAAAGAATCAACAGAAGGTTTATTACACCTTAATGACATTGATATTCAGACAAGGACAGATGGCTCAGGTGCCAAAAGAAGACTGCCTGATGGAGCTCTTAAAGAATTAAAGAAAATATTGAAGGAACCTGAACCGGTAGTCTCTGATATTAAGGAGGCGGAAGATATTATCTCTCCTATCATGCCAAGATCTTCTAAGATTTTCACAGGTAGGAAGGATGAGCTAGAAAGGTTTGGAGAAGCATTGAAACAGTCAAATCTGATTTCCATTGAAGGCCTGGGAGGAATCGGGAAATCAGAATTTGCTGCAAAATGTGTTGAAGAATATTTGCAAACAGGAAAAAGCGTCTGGTTCGAATGTTCCCCCGAAACAAAACTGGATTCTCTTATTGATTACTGTGGTTATTCTGATGTGATTAAGGGAGAGAATAAAACTGAACTCGCAAAATACAGTGGTTTCCTTAGCCTTGTTGAAAGAGATGGAAAGATAATCTTTCTGGATAATTATCAGGATATTACGGATGAGTCATTTAGGGACTTTTTCAAATTTTCAGAGAGGAGATTGAGGAAAGCAAGATTTGTCCTGATTGCTCGTGAACATCCACTATTGGGAGAAATACATGTTCTTCCTGTAACATTAGAAGGACTTAAGGAGAATTCTGTTGAATACGCCAGAAAAGTTATAAACACATATTACTCGGACGTAGCAGTTGATGATGACAGCCTGCAAAATATCTGCGATACGGTTGAGGGACATCCTCTCGCAATAAATTTGGCAATTCAGCTCCTTCATTATGGGGAAACAACGGATAATATTATCGAAAAATTGGTACATTCAAAAGACATAAATGAGGGGTTAAGTCACAGGCTCCTTGACGAAATATTCAACCATCCCAAAAGCACAGTACAGGAAAAAGAATTCCTCTTAAACTTTTCTGTCTTTAGAAACAAGGTATTTTCAAAGGCATTTGAGCATATTTCAGATGATCCGGATAGAATGGATATTCTACACAAATTGATGGACAAACATATGATTATGCGTTATGGAAATCTTTACGGAGCTCATCCTTTAGTACGGGAATTTTGTTACCACCGCCTGGAAAATAAAGAAAAACTTCATCTTAAGGCATATGAATACTTAAAGGCAATAAGACAAGAAAGACTTGATATTATACTTGAAGAAGAGATTTTTTATCACCTATTAAACGGTGAACAATTGCAGGAACTGGCCAGTTTGATTTCAGGAAAAGGAGAAGATTTTATACTCCTCGGTCATACGAACTTTCTAAAAGAGATGATGAACGCTATTGTAAAGAAAGGTATTGAGCTGGCTGTATTTTACCTTTACTATGGAGATATTGCTCAGATAAGGGGAGAATGGGATGATGCAACGAAATATTTTGAAAAATCATTTTCCTTTCCAAATGTTGATGAGAAAACAAATGCAATGGCTTATATAAAGTATGGAGAAATGCTGTTTAGAAAAGGAGAGGTTAAAGAGTCTTTGGAATATTTTGAAAAAGGTGTGGATATTTGCAGGAAGATCAATTTTGAAAAAGGAGAAGCGAGAAGCTTAAATGATATTGGGCTTGTAAATCAAACTTTTGGAAAGCTTGATAAGGCTTTAGAAATACTTAATGAGGTATTAGCTTTAAACAAGAATATCTCCGACGCATCAGGAATAGCTGATAATCTTAATAATATTGGTAATGTTTTATGTGATATGACTCTCTTTAACGATGCGATGGAGAAGCATAAGGAAAGTCTTGAGATTAGAAAGGAGATTGGAGATAAGTGTGGAATGGCTTTGGCATTAGGTAATATTGGGACTGTTTTATGCAAAAAGAAAAGTTATGAAGATGCAATGGAGAAGCATGAGGAAAGTCTGGAAATCAGGAAAGAGATTGGAGATAAAGTTGGAATAGCCCATTGTCTTGACGGCATTGGTACTGTTTTACTTATGAGGGATAATTTTGATTTAGACGGCGCAAAAAACAAGTGTGAGGAAAGCCTTAAAATCAGGAAAGAGAGTGGACATAAGCCTGGAATGGCTTGGTCTCTAAATAATATTGGGGTTGTTTTAAGTCAAATGGGGAGATTAGAAGATGCAAAAAGAAAGTACGATGAAGCTTTTGAGATACAAAAAGAAATTGGAGATAAGTTAGGAATAAATCATTTTCTATATAATACAGGTGTGGCATATTTAAGAAATGAGGATTACCCCCTCGCTCTGGAAAATTTCTTTAAATCAATAGCTTTAGATGGTCAAATGGGAATAAAAAGACAAGATATGTATAATTATGTCTCTGAAATTCATAAAATTCTGCACTTTAAGAAATTTAAAAATCTTGCAGAAGAAACTTTTGATAAATTACCTGAAGATTTAAAGCCTTTTATAGATATGAAGGAATTTACTGAGGACAAAACTGTGCATGTTACAAAAAGTCCGGAAAGGAATGCACCTTGTCCCTGTGGAAGTGGAAAAAAATATAAAAAATGCTGTGGACGTTTGTAGATAAATATAGAATTATTTCCTGATTTATTATCAGATATGTATTGCCTTACCTTCAATAGCATGAAAGGCTTCAGCGAATACTTCTGAGAGTGTGGGGTGCGGGAAGATGTTGGCGCTGACTTCCAGGTTTGTTGCCTCCAGATTCATGGCAATGGACATACTCCCTATCAATTCTCCTACTTCATGGCCAATCAGGTGCACGCCCAGGATCTCTCCGCTTGATGCGTCGGTAATAACCTTTATGAACCCTTCCTCTCCTTCACCCATTATCTGGGTCTTACTGTTAGCCATGAATGGGAATCTGCCAATCTTTACATCGTAACCTTCGAGTTCCGCCGCTTCCTGACTCATGCCAACGCTTGCGACCTGTGGATTGGTGTAAGTTACACTCGGGATTGTATTATTATTTATTGGCGGGTAGTCCTCTCCGGCAATATTATGCGCAACGAGCAGACCCTGTGCAGATGCCAGATGGGCAAGTAGAGGCTGGCCGCTGACATCACCAATCGCATAAATACCGGGTCGGCTTGTCTGCATGTTCTCATCTACGTTTATGAACCTTCCATTAAATTCAAGATTAAGTTCTTCCAGACCTGAATCTTTCGTTTCAGGCTTTCTGCCCATGGCAAGCAGGACTTTTTCACTTTGAACTGTTTCTGTGTTTCCATCATTCCTCTTGACCGTTGTCTCAACCGAGTTCTCTTTTATTTCAATAAGGTTTAGATTAGTCTGAGTGAGAAAGGTTACACCTTTCTTCGAAAGACTCTTTCTCAATGCACTCCCTACCTCTTTGTCATTTGTCGGAAGAATTTCGTCCATCATCTCAATCACTGTTACCTTGCTTCCAAGCGCATTGTAGATATAAGCGAATTCTACCCCTATTGCGCCTCCCCCGATAATCAGGAGTGAAGATGGTATCTCTTCCAACTCCAGAATATCATCACTCGTTAACACTCTGTTTTTGTCATAGGGCAGGCCGTCAAAAACCATTGGAGAAGAACCGGTAGCGATAATTATATTTTTTGCAGATATTTCCTCTTTGATTTTATCGTCTTCCTTGACGAGAACTTTATCAGTAGATGCTATTTGACCAGTGCCCTTTAGCAGGTCTATCTTGTTTTTGTTGAGTAAGTGTTCGATACCGCCAAATAATCTGTTTACGACCAGGTTCTTTCGTTTGTGGAATTCACCAAAATCCACACTGACACCTTCTGTAATCACACCGTACTCTTTGCTCCTTTTACATAGTTCGAATAAATGAGTAGACTGGATCAGGGCCTTTGTGGGTATACAACCTTTGTGCAGGCAGGCGCCTCCGACTTTATCCCTTTCTACCAGTCCTACACTCAGCCCCAGTTGCGCACCCTTAATCGCCGCAACATAACCTCCGGGTCCGCCTCCAATAATCAATAAGTCATATGTTTTCATAATATATAGATAGTTTTTTGACAGGATAACAGGATAGGCAAGATAAGTTAAGTATTACATTGTGTCCCAATAACGGCTCAGCCAGATGACCAGTTTATCTTTCAGGATTTCTATTTTCTACTATTGTATCTTTTCTACTTTAGCGGCACAGGTTTTGTATTCGGGCATCAGGTTTGGATTGCCGTTTGTACGTGAAGTGCTGCAGGGATCTTTTGTAAGTAAATTTGCCGGAGCGCTTATGAAGTGGAATGGAATCCAGACTTGTTTTGGCATTACACGGTTCGTGATATTGGCCGCAAGAGAAATCTGGCCGCGTTTAGTCGTTATCCTGACCATTTCTCCATCTTCTATCCCGGCATTATCGGCATCTTCTTGTGATATTTCTACAAATGGATAAGGCTGCTTTTGAACGCTTCCCTTTGCCCTGTGAGTCATGGTGCCACTGTTAAAGTGATAAAGAGTGCGTCCTGTGCTGAGAATAAACGGGTAACTCTTGTCAGTTTTCTCAAGAGATGGTTTGCTTTCTGTTGTGGAAAATGTTGCTTTTCCATTTAGGAACTTTTTCTCGTACAGAAATTTTGTACCGGGATGGTCGGCTTTTGGACATGGCCATTGTATACCACCATTTTCGAGTCTTTCATAATTGATTCCGGCAAAGTTAGGTGAAACCTTCCTGATCTCCTCCCATACGGCTTCCGGTGAATCATAATTCATTGGATATCCCATGTAAGTGGAGAGTTCAGATATTATGTTCCAATCCGCTTTTGCTTTGCCCGGTGGTTCAACACTCTTTTTTATCCTCTGAACGCGTCTCTCAATATTAGTAAATGTACCGTCCTTTTCAGCAAAACAGGCTGCCGGTAGTATTACGTCAGCATATTGAGCCGTATTTGACATAAATATATCCTGTACTATCAATAGCTCCAGTTTATTTAGTGCCTTCTTTACTTTTGTTGTATCGGGTTCACTCATCAGGGGATCAGCGCCCATAATGTACATAGCCCGAACCTCCCCTTTTTGTGCGCTATTAAACATCTCCCTGATTTGCAGGCCCTTCTTTTTAGGTAATGAGGTTTTGTAAATCTTCTCGAATTTCTTGCGAACCGTATTATCTGAGACAGGCTGGAAATCTGTGTAGAAATTGGGCAAAGCGCCCATGTTGAAAGCTCCCTGGCCATTGTTCTGACCCAGGAGCGGGTATATCCCCGCGCATTCCTTACCAACATTACCAGTCAGCAGGGCGAGGTTTACAAGGCTTTTTACATTATCAATACCAGACCTGTGTTGTGTTATACCATTTCCGTATAATATTATGGCGTTCTCTGCGGTTGCATAGATTCTGGCGGCGTCCCTGATTGCTTCCTCGGATATACCGGTTAGTTTTACGATTTTCTTAATATCCTCCTTTGCAACTGCATTTTTAAGTGTGTTAAACTTCTCTGTCTTCTTTTCTATAAACTTTTCATCATGGAGTTTTTCCTTGATGATTACGTCAATCATGGCGTTGATGAGAGCGGTGTCTGTCCCGGGTTGAATATTTAAGAAGGTGTTTGCGATCCTTTCCAGCCATATCTTACGTGTATCAGCTACAATCAGAGTTTTTCCATTACGCACTGCCTTCTTTATCTCAAGCCCTATTATGGGATGCGATTCTGTAACATTAGCGCCAATCACAAATATCACATCGGATCTTGAGATTTCCTCGATTGAATTTGTTGTAGTGCTCAGACCAAGAGTACTTCTCAGGGCGTTTAAGGTTGGGGCGTGGCATTCTGTCTCTGACTGGTCAATATTATTAGTACCGATAATAGCTCTTGCGAATTTCTGCATCAGGTAATTCTCTTCGTTCGTACATCTTCCTGAACTTATAAATGAAATAGAGTCTTTTCCATATTTTGATTTTATGCCTTTCAGCTTTTCAGAAATAACGCTATATGCCTCTTCCCAGCTTGCCTTTTCGAGATTTCCATTCCTTCTTACCATGGGGGTATCAAGCCTGTCCGGATGGCTTATGAAGTCATAGGCAAATTTGCCTTTCATGCACAGGTTACCATTGTTTGGTGTAGACCCCACTTCCGAGGTTATTTTATTTATTCCCTGATGATCGACGTGGATATCAATCTGACATCCGATACTGCAGTAGCCGCATGTTGATCTGACCTTTTTTACCTGATAGGGACGGCCTCTGCCCATCGCCTGTTTCTCATACAGAGCACCTGTTGGACATGTTGATACACATTGTCCGCAAAGGACACACGGGCCGTCCAGCAGTGACTCACCAAAAGGCGTGGCAACCCACATTTTAAATCCTCTGCCTCCGAACTCTATTGCGTGTTCCTGCGTTACTTCATCACATATCCTTACACAACGCCCGCATCTTATACACTTGGGTGTTTCCCTGTAAATAAGCTCGTTTCTATCAGGGATAACTCCTCCTCTTTTGCCCTCATCTCTAAATTTATCTCCCTTGATGCCCATGGAATATGCGACATCCTGAAGCTCGCAGCAGCCTGTAGCCTCGCAGGTCATACAGTCAAGAGGATGGTCTGACAGGATATATTCCAGGACCCCTTTCCTCGTCCTGCGTACATTCTCAGATTCTGTGTTCACAACCATGCCGTCAGTAACCTTGGATACGCATGATATCAGTAACTGCCTTGCCCCTTCGACTTCGACCAGACATATTCTGCATCCAGCGTATGGATCGAGACGTTTATCGTAGCAAAGAGTAGGAATCGATATGTCGTTTTCCCTGGCTACTTCGAGTATGGTCTTGCCTGGTTCAGCCTCACAAATTTTATCGTTAATGGTTAATTTAACCTTTTCCATTTAATAGAAACTGCCTTTCTGTTAATTGTACTGTTCAAGGATTACGTGAAAAAAGAAATCTAATTTTACAAAAACAGGCAAAGAATGCAAATAAAACATTTACAATGTATTTATATATGATGTTATGTCAAGAAATTAAGGAATAGAATATCTAAGCTAAGCAGATTTATTTGCCCGAAATCAGGGAACTAATCAGGCATATTTCATGTTAATTATGCTGTTATGCTATTTAGATTTACATGAAATTTAGTCAATATTTATATTTTTAAGAAGAAGGAGCGGCCTTATGAAGCGTATGGGATTTTTTATGGGTGCTGTCGTTATTGCATTTTTGTTAGTAGCTTTTAATTCTGGTAATACGGTATTTGCCGGCAGTTGCTGCGGTATTGAGACGGGTGAGAATGACGGTAGTAAGGATGGTGCAAAAGACGGCATCATGGAGGTTGCTGCCGGTGAAAGTTCTGGTGATGTATGTCCGGTTTGCGGGCAGGCCGCAGACAGCAAGGGTCAGCAGGTAGATGCGGAACACAGTGGAAAGACCGCTCATTTATGCTGTGAGGGTTGTGCAACCGAATATAACGCAAATCCTGATAAATATTCAAAGTCAGAAGAGCCCATGTAGAGTCATCGAGAACAACCCAAAAAGAAAAAAGAACGTGGAGCAGGGTAAGTCCTTTCTTTCGGAAGGAATCCAGCTTGTTTTCGGATTAAAAGAGTATTTTGAAAAAGGCGTTCTTGTGTTAGTCAGATGCAGGAACGCCTTTTTTTGTTTTTCATCGTTTCACAGTTCCTACACTTTCAGGCTGTGTCATAAATATTAAAACACACTTAATGTCATTTCCTTCCTGACGACAGGCCTATCTTCCGAGAGGTCATGCCAAAGCAGATTCGCTGTAGCGAACGTCCACGTCCGCCCTGGCGGGATTCAATTCTGGACTCCTCTCGAAAGAGAGGCCTGGTCATGTTTATGTAACTCGTGGCTTCCTGCCCGAAAGACTGATCAGACGGGTAGCCTTGATGCTGAGGGACTAATGGGTGACCCCTTTTCCTTTCAGCCTTACAGCACATCCTGCATTCCTCTTGATTTATAATGACTTTAGCGTTATTCTTGTCTTGCCTGCTCTTACCATCTTTTAATCAAATGATTAGTTTATGAAGATTTACCTCATTTACATCCGAGACGAGGATTATTACAATATTCTTCCTGAGAAACTCAGGAGATCAGGAAACAGTGACCGCATTGAGGTGATGGCTTTCCCTCCACTTGGCATTCAAACACTGGCACCGGTAATTCGCAGTCACGGACACGAGGTAACCCTGTTCGATACCTGCCACCCACAGATGAAGGAAGAGCACATCGAGCAGGCAGTGAAAGATGAAAAACCTGATGTAATTGTCCTTTCATTTCTTTCAACTACTTGTTACCTTCTTGTGAAGAGTATGGCGCAAAGGCTAAAGAAGGCAGCGCCAAAAACACCCATTATTGTCGGAGGTGCTTTTGCAACGGTAAATGCTGTTAAGATACTGAAAGATGTGCCATACATCGATTGCGTTGGCAGGGGGGAAGGTGAAGAGCTGATTCCTGAGTACCTCGACAACCTGGATAATTTGAAAGTAGTCGGCGGCCTTACCTGGCGACTCAATGGTGAAGTGGTCCATAACCCTGACCGCCCCCTGATTAGTGACCTTGACCAGTTTCCTTATCCTGACCGTAAAAGCTTACCCATCGAATACATCGAATCGATGCCAATGGATACGCCGGCAGTTCTTTCTCTAGATCGTTTCTGCACCATGCAAACCACACGCGGCTGTCCTTTCAAATGTATTTATTGCGATATTCCATCCCTCGCACGTGGCAAGTGGCGGAGCCGCTCACCGGAGCATGTCCTGGGCGAAATGCAGCAGTTGAATGATGAAGGCTACAGATCAATCTACCTGACCGACGACCATTTCCTGATGCAGCGTAAACGCATAGAGACCATTTGCAACGGTATCATCGACAAGAAACTGGAGTTTCATTGGGGATGTGAGGGCAGAGTTGATTCGGTGGCTGTTGAGGAACTTCCATTGATGGTAAAGGCTAACTGCACTTTTCTTGCCTTTGGCGTGGAAGCCGGAACAAAGAAAGTACTCGACCGCCTGAAAAAGAACCAGACCCTTGAACAGATAGAATATGCCGTAAAACAAGCCAGAAATAACGGAATTGAAACGACGCACGGCTTTTTTCTGGTCGGCTCTCCGGGTGAAACCTTTGAAGATATTCTGGAGAGTTTTCGATTTGCCGCTCGACTTAAACTCGACACATTTAGCTTTAGCCGGTTATGCGCCTACCGTGGAACACCACTATGGCAGGACTATGTGGAAAGGGGTATTATTGATGATGAACGCGACTGGCATAAGTGGTTCAAGTGTTCAGACATCGATCCAGCAATTCTTCCGAGCGAAGTGATTCAGCAGGCAAGGATAAAGGGATATAAGCGGTTGTTTGGTTACCTGATACTCCGTCGTCCCATAGCCACATTCAGGCTCCTTCGCAAGTTCGGCCGATATATGACGATCTCAGATATTTTCAGATTGCTATTGAGTCCGTTTATCAAAAAGGATAAAACCAGAAAACCTGAACTTCCTGAATGGATGATTGAGCAGGGATTGGATGCACCGGTCAGGACGGCTTCTCAGGGAAAATTGACCTGATATAAAGTTTTCCTGATTTCATCAACTTGTTTTTTCAGTTTTTTGTTACTAATGAGGTTCACCTTCATGTCTCAATTATACTGCTTACACTACTATAATTAGAATTTAAACCTCAATAGTCATCAGGTCCTCAGCTAATATTATCTCTCCGCTAAACTCCTCTTTGCATTGACCCAAAATATCGTAATCATCACAGATTGGGTAAAAGTGTGTCAGTATGAGTTTCTTGCAGTTTGATTCCCTTGCTATCCTGCCTGCAAGTGTTGAATTAAGGTGTCCGTCCACCTTTATGTGTTCGGGGTAGGAACATTCCAGTAACAGCACGTCTGCATCACGTGCCAGATCAACAATGCTTTTGCAGTAATCAGTGTCACCGGAATATACGAGGCTTTTTCCGTCTTTCGAATCGATACGGTATGCGAGACTGCCCTCGTGATGATTAATGAGGCTTGAAGTAAGCCTGAAGTTTCCAACGTCAAGATGTCCTCCCGGTAATTCTTTGACAGTAAGATCATATCCTCTGGACTCGATGAAATTATTGAAGGTTTCAGTCAGTTTCCTGTGAAATTCCTTCATACCGGCAGGGCCGATTACTGTCAGATCTTTGCCCTTGTAGTTGCTGGGAATCCTTAGTGCAAACAGGAGTGAGATAAGGTCTGTAACATGATCCGGATGGAAATGTGTATAGATTGCATAGTCAATGTCTTTGAAGTTTACAGACGCCTCTGCAATCTTCTTTAAGGTTCCTGAGCCGCTGTCAAGCAGCAGTGTCTTATTGGCAATGTTTATAAGGTATCCGGATGAGCCTCTCCTTGCCGTAACGATACCTGTCCCTGAACCGAGAATGGTAAGTTTCATAATAAAAGAATTTAGCTCCTTTCAGTCGCTAACTTCTTGGTTTTGCTTCGCAAAATATTGCTGGTTGAATG
>JACZYU010000048.1 GCA_022570935.1 Planctomycetota bacterium
ATAAGATTAGGAACACAAAAAAACGATACAATCAAAGCAGCTACAAAGAAATTCAAAAAAGTCCTCATACTAAATCTCCCCTTTCGTTTGCGAATAAAATGATTAAAATAAAAATCTATTTTAATAAGTAATTATCTTTATATATCTTTATCTTTATTCTGCAAGTATAATGCCAAATTGCCAAGGGGGAGCATAGTCATTATATTTCTTTCTGTAAATACCTTATAATACTACAAGATACACAAAACTCAAAATAACCTCATGCCATCAATTACGTCATAAACCTATCAACATTTGACAAAATGTCAGTTGTTAAATAATCAACCAAATCTTCTGTCGACACATTGTCAAACAAAACTGATTTGTTTTTTTGTAAGATATTATTTAACTTCAGACGGCGTCTATTTTCGTTTCTTCAATACAAAGGCCACCTCTACAGTCTTGCCGCCTTCTACCTTTACCTCTTTTTCCTCAGATCTGAGTTTTTCGTGCCATGTCTTCAACTTATACGTCCCAGGCGGTACATTATTAATCTTGTAACTGCCATCCTTCGCAGTAACTGCAAAATATGGATTATCGAATACTACCACAAATGCAGACATCTCTGCGTGAACATTACAAAGGAGAGGTACCTCACACGATTTATCAAATGTAACAGGTTTTGAAGCGCCAACATCATACGTTCCTAAATTAAATTGATTACAGCAATCGGGAGGCGAAAATACATTATGTCTTACCTGATCATTATTTGGAAAATCAACTGTTGTGCCTTTCTGAACAGCTATTACATGAGGTATAAAAACCAGGTTCATCTGGCCCACAATACCGTGTTCAACCGGTGCATCGTTTTTGTTATCTCCGACCTTCTCAATATAAACAACCGCATCCCCGGAGTGCCTCACCCTTCTGCACTTTACTATTAACCCGTAATGGTTCCAGGATTTTCCACCGTAACGTCAGACCTTATCTCTGTTTTTAATCCCGCTATGGCCGCTTGTAACTGCCCCTGTACATCTTCCGCCTTCAGATTTGCCGTAAACAGAACTAATGCTACAAAAGCAAATATTGTTAAAATTATTTTTTTCATAAAAACAGACCTCCTTCCAGAGTTTTAATAATCCGAATGATAATGGCCACAATCAACCATAATTTATTAACAATAACCTGTTTCCCCCATTTAAAACAGAAAATGTTCTTCTGCAAATGACAGAAACCCAAGCCAAAACGGGGAGGTTATTGTTTGACCCGGGTTTCTGTTCATTAATCGTAATCACATTAAAAACCAATGCATCCTACATTTATACACGGACACAACCCGTGTTTATGGCAGGTTTGCTGAGGCAAGCAAACCTTGCCATTTTTATAACATACCGTGTAAACATGCTTTCCTACCTTACTTAATTCATCATGAGTATAATCCCAACCTATTAGTTGTTTAGAAAAGAATATCTACACCAAGCCTCGCAATTGAGTCCAATGGTGGCATGTCAGGTGTCGAAATTTCTCCACCAACTCCTGATCTTTCATCTGGATAGGATGAAAAAGTGGCACCAGCAAGGAACTTCATATTCGCCCTTGCAAGGATTGCAAGATCAAAGGAATGTCTGTTAAACGACTTGACAGACCTTACATCGTAATCAGGATTAACATTCTCAAACCTGTAGGAAGGTATGAGCCATGGGAGGGCAACATATTGAATCTCAGCCGTGTATATGTCTACATAAAACTTATCACCTGTCTCCATAGGCATAGTCCCCATTGCACCAAAAGTTGTTTCGCCTGTCAGGTCATCCTCAAGAAATGAGGCTGCTCCTATGACGTTAAAGTTCCACCAGTTGGCATCAACGACGATACCATAACGCCTGAAGCTATTAGCATCACCATCCCAACCATTACCAGTCATAGCATTTCCCATAGGTACAGTAGCACTATTGACAAAAGCACCCGTAGTACCCTGATAATAATAACCTTTTATGGTGATTGAGTCGTCCTGCCAGTTCTCTTTTGCCACTAACGAGTCATCCACCGACGCTTCACCAAGTACACCCATGCCCCCAATCTTGTATGAGGCCGTAACATACCAGTCCTTCCCATTATTAACATCAAATGTTCCATTGTTTCTACCCTCTACGTTCTCCTGAATCTCTTTTGAAGTTCCAACAGCACCTTCAAATGCTTCTAACGCCCCTCCCGGCTGACCATTAACGATACCTACTGCCCATTCAAGGCCACCCTTGCCACCCGGACCGTTTAAACTACCATATATTTCAATACCCTTCTGGTTGGGTGCAAAGCCAAAGAAGTTTCCTGCTGGTATAATAGGGAATATGTCCATTAAATAAGGTGTTATTCTAATCTGCCTTCTATGGTTTGACACAGGTACTACGCGCGGCTCGAATTGACCAAATCTGACATTAACATACCCCTGTTCACCAAAGAGAAATGGTGCATAATTGAAATAAATCCTGTCTATTTCTGTCTTGCTACCACCAAAGCCTGAATTTTCATAAAGTGCCATAACTCCGAACCATGATATAGTCTCACCCATTGTCCCGCCGGTGAACAACTCTATCTCCCCTATACCCTCAAAAAAAGAGTCTCGCTTGCTGTTACGACGTCCAGTGTCACTACCCATTGGGGTTGTTGGCCTCTCCCTTATATATTTGAATCCAGAACTCATACCAAGACTTAGAGGTGGCAACCCCGGTATTTCACCTGGCCATACAGCCTTGGGAAATAATCTTGACCAGACGTCTGCTCCCAACTTTACCGGTTCATCCTTTACAAAGACTTCATCACCACCGCCCGGCATCCTCAGGCCATTTGCACGATATGCCCTGCCGAACGCATTAAGCTTTGGAAAACTTGCCCAGTGGCAAGTAGTACACGAAGTCTTATACTTCCTTGTAAATGGCGGAATTGCCTGTGAATCCTGAGGGAACATTGCAAACAACATCCCCACAATTGCAAAAACAGAAAAACCCGCTAATAAAATTCTCTTCTTCATAAAATATCTCCCCCCTCAAAAAAAGATTACGACAAGGTTAAAATGTTGTAAATAAATATTCATTTTAATTCGGTATTTGCTTAAATGCTTATTTTTTTTAAGCATTTTGTATTGAATTTAAAGTCAATTTAGCGAAAATCTAATTAGCAAACATGGTACCGACTAAAAAAACAATACGACTTCTCCACATTAACACCATCAGATAAGCACCTGCCACCACTTGCGTTACGACAAGGACTCCAGTTTAATTTCAGAGATCCTGATCTCACGGATTTAATCTGATACCAATTCGTAGTGCAATCTTAGGTTTGTGCCCGGATAGATTGTTTCAGTTTCGTTAAGATGGTCAGCTAATTGCCGAGCTGCTTTGTCAGACGACGGGTTGGCAAGATGGTGCAATCTTACCCTCATGATCTGTTCTTTTTCATCAGGAATAATGTCAGCTTCCATCGTGTAAATGTTTCGAAGCAGTGCACGTGCATCATCAACATGACTTGGTGATTTGCTCAAAATAGTTGCCATTGCTGTTTCTGCACGATAGGCAATCATCTTGATCGTATCAACAAATTGCTTTCTGGTAGATTCCAGTTGAGAGAACCTCTCTTGCTCAGGTAATTCTTCTAAACGTATATGCTTGTTCGTCTTTTTACGTTTTTCTTTTAATCCTGCAAGCTCTTCCTTTAGAAGATCTATCTCCTCTATCAACTCTCCTTTATTTCTTTCATATTTTTCAATTTCATCTGGTACTGGAGCCGCGCTCAATGTTATTTCTGCAAATTGTCGTAGTCTTCTACCAAGCTTTCCTGCGTTGCTCTTTATCTGCCCCTCGATTTTTCTATACGCAGGGTTAACTACCTTTTTCGTCTCATCTGTACGTTCCACTTTATAGCACATAAGCCTATCTATATTAAAGTGTTCCATCATATATTTGAAGAAGTTCTCCTGAGACCATCTTGCAAACATACGAAGGCCCAAATCAGACGCTTCCGACTTAAATTCTGTAGTAATCACTGATGTTTGATGGCCTGATTCTGTGAGTTTGCGTATTTCGCGAACCCATAGCCCTTTTTGTTTTCCCCCGATATAACTCCCACGTTCAGATATCTTCATGGTAATACATTCTCCATTAGGCATACTCACCGATTGTTCTTGAAACTCTTCAACCCTCCAGTCCTCTTTAGGGTACTTGTTATAGGTGATACAGGCAATTCGGTGTTTCTCCCACATCTCCTTGAAAAACTCCGGACTGTATCCCTCTCGATCAAATACCAGCGTAAAGCGTGCAAGATACTTATCCATCGTAAGCTCTTCCTCTGTATGTTGCGGTGGAACATCTTTCAACAATCTGGGCACAATTTCATTCCTCAACATATCCGGCAACCCTGTCGTAAATGGCGTACTAATGACAAAAAATGGCCTTCCTTGTTGATCGTTTACCCAATAGTCTGACATCCCACGCAAACATAACCGCTCCCTCGATACATAACGACGGGGCAGTTTTGTCTGCGATCCATGATAAACACGAACATGACCGTCTACATATAAAGTTCCTGCCGCTTCCGGTTGTGACTCCATCCAATCTTTGGAAACAATAGCCGACCATAGTGCTACTTGCCCTGTCTCTGATAAATGTTTTATCTTATCTCGTAATGTACGTACTTCCGGTATCCTATCCAACCCTAAAAGCAAACCCCATTCTCCTACACTACTGTAACGCAATTGCTCGTTTGTCTTTACCCTCGACAACGACATATAACCCAACAGCAGAAATACATGAACCAAGCTGTAAAAACCTTTTGGAAGATTAAAATATTCCTTTGTATGACGTAATAATCCATTGCTAAGCAGCGCAGGTAACGCCCATAACACTCCTGCATTGGATACGTCCAGCGACGCTTTGAATCTTGATGGCGCCTCCGAAAGTTTACCTATCGAAGCCATAACACGCTCTACGACTCGGGTGCAGCCCATACCCATTGCGGATTGTGCTTCTTCTATACTGCGTTCACTTTTGCATTCAACTTTTTTTTTAGTTCAACCAGCTTGCCCGCATGTATAGCACGATAAAACGTATCGGGCTTTATGCACAAATCTTCTGACACCTTATAGTGACTCTTTCCTTCGTTCAACATCTCTTGGGCACGTCTCAGTACTTCAGGTGTCAACACTGTAGTTGTTCGCACTGAACGCTGTTGAAAAAATATGCCTGGACCTCCTTCCTTGAATTTCTTCACATGCCTTTTAACGCTAATCTCACTCACACCAAATGCTTTCATTATATCTACCTGCTTGCACTGGCCTACCACTACAAGTTGACTTGTGTACATGTTAAAACTGCGGTAATCTTTCTCGTCATGAGAAAACACCGGCATACAACCATGAAAATACCATACCGTTCCTTCTCGTTTAACGAAAGAAAGAATTCCATTTATCTGCGTAGATTCCGATGGAAAGATCGGCAGTAATGTTTGTCCCATTTCAGTCCTCCTGATTCGGTGTATTCTAAAATACCGTATTATAAAGTATCTTTTTATAATCCGAAATGAATCTTCAGGATACTCTCGCAGGAAATAACATTACTTACTGATAATAAAGAGGTTATGGCACTTAACTCATTAACTTCTCATTTACATGAGATCAGGTGTTCTGAAATTATCATTCAGAAATTCCGGAAAATAAGAGTTAAAGCCCGCCAATTATCTTTCTTCCAAATTACGGAAGATACTGGACAAGGAAATTAGAAGAAGAATTGCTGAGTATCTGCTTATTGACAAGGGGTTTCAGAAGAAATACGGGATGACACTTGAGGAGTTTGAAAAAAAAGAGGTGATAAAAGAGAAAGGATACTCCTTTGAAGTTGAAAGTGATTACCACGATTGGGATGCTGCCCTTGATGCCATGAAAACCCTCCAGAAGGATATGGAAGATTTGTGTCAAAAAGTTTAGTGATTAATAAGATTGAAATTGAAGTCAAAAAAATAACCTCTGGATTCTTCTTTATCCAAGAGGTCAAAACCATCCTTAAAACCGCTCATACCATTAAAATCCGGCTGGATGTTAGCGAAGAATGTTTTATTCAGATATACCGGAATACCCAAAAAAACCTTATTAGTTATGTAACGGTTGTTGGTCGTAATAGAATATTTGGCAGAGACTGCTACGACGGGGGGTCTGGCATAGACATCCTGATGATAACCCGGATAGTCACGACTTTTCTACAGAAGGTTCAAGAAAAGTAAGCCTTAATGAGTTCCTTTTTGAGGCGCAGGAAATCCTTTTAAAGAAGGGAATACTCTGACGTTGTGATTCGTTTGTTTCACGGTGGTATGAGGCACATGGTATCGGTAAAAAGCGATTCAAGATCAAACGTTTTTTGGACAAAAAGATATGAAGCAACGTAAACAACAAAAGTTTGCAGTTTGTATTCGGAATGAAGATTGTGGCGATTTAGAATTGCGCAAAGTTTACAAAATCCTACCTGACAAGTCTGCCGCTAACGATGGTTACCTCAGGGTGATTGATGAGTCTGGAGAAGATTATGTTTATCCAAAGGACAATTTTATCCTGATTGAATTACCTAAAGCAGTAGAACATGCACTGTTGGATACATCCTGATTATATCTTTCACCGCAAAGGCGCAGAGGACGCAAAGAAAAAGCTTTAAAATGAGAAGAAACTTCATATGAGCTTATTTTCTACAACAAAATTTCAACGCTATTCAGAAATCCCCATCATCTGCTTTCTAAAGAATAACTTTGCGATCTCTGCGTCTTTGCGGTGAATTCTTATTTAACCGTTAGAGGCTCATCCACAAGTAGTCCGATTTCCTCATCTGTCAGGTAACATGCCGGATCCGGTTCCCACTTATCACCATAGTATGCCTCTGCACGTGCCCTGAAGTTTCCGCCACATATATCAAGCCACTTACACTTGGAACATCGGCCTTTGACATAGAGTTTTTTATTTTTTAATTTTGTCAGGAGTGAATTTGATTTGTCTTCCCATATTTCACCGAACTTTCGTTCACGCACATTCCCGAATGTATACTCTCTCCAGAACTGGTCAGCGTGCACGGCGCCGTCCCAGCTTATACAGGCAAGTCCGAGTCCGGAGCTGTTTCCTTCGTTCCACTTCAGCAGTTCAAGTACGTCAGCCGCTCTCTTCGGGTCTTCCTTAAGCAATCTCTGATATATATACGGCCCATCGGCATGATTGTCTACCGTTAAAACTTCTATTTTATGTCCACGGTCATGTGCTTCCTTTGTTTTGTCTATAATCAGGTCAACAACATTGCGGGTTTCTTCATGTGACAAATCTTCTTCCATCAATCGGGAGCCTCTTCCGGAATAGACTAAGTGGTAGAAACAAACCCTTGGAATCTTTTCTTTTTCGATGAGTTCGAATATTCCGGGAATATCCTGCGCATTTCTTTTATTAATGGTGAAACGGAGTCCTACTTTAATCCCTAACTTCATGCAGTTCCTGATCCCCTGCAGTGCATCGTCAAAGGCTCCTTCAATACCACGAAATTTATCATTGGTTTCCCTTAAACCGTCAAGGCTTATTCCAACATATGAAAGGCCAAATTGTTTTAATTCTTCTGCTTTTTCTTCAGTAATCAGGGTTCCATTTGTGCTTATAACGGCTCTCAAACCTTTATCTTTGGCATATGTTATCAGCTCCATTAAATCTTTTCTCATTAGGGGTTCTCCCCCTGAAAAGAGGATTACCGGTGCACCGTATTCTGCGAGGCCGTCAAGCATAGCCTTTGCCTCTTTTGTATTTAGTTCACCCGAATATTCAATATCCTTTGATTGAGAGTAGCAATGGACGCATTTAAGATTGCATCTCTGCCCAACGTTCCATACAACTACGGGCTTTTTATCCTTGGAAAATTGCAAAAGATGTGAGGGTAATTTGCTTGAATCCCTGCCATATCTTAATGCGTCGGAAGGTTCAACGGTGTTGCAATACAACTTTGAAATACCAATCATTTATATCACCTCAATAACTAATTTATTTATACTAAAACCGGTTTGGTTTTTGGCTTTTCAAAAAACCAAAGCTTGGTTGCAGTTATACTCGGACAATTTTTTTCGGATTTTCTCCGAAAGCTATTTTCAGATGAGTATAAACTGCGAAATCTTTACCTAATATTTTAGTTTACTATGTTTTATTCTATGAGTCAATGTGTTTCATTTATTTTCTCTTGTCTTTTTGGCTATTGCCTGTTCAATTTCTTGAAGTAACTCGGGCTTGCTGTCGATAAAATTCTTGCTGTTTTCTCTTCCCTGTCCCAGTCGTATATCTCCATATGAGAACCATGTACCGCTTTTTTCTATTATCTGCTCTTCAACACCAAGATCAATAATATCGCCGGACCTGGAAATACCCTGGTTGAACATTATGTCAAACTCTGCTTTCCTGAATGGCGCAGCAACTTTATTCTTTGCAATTTTAGCTCTTACTCTATTTCCGATAATACGTTCTCCATCCTTGATACTGCCAATTCTACGGATATCAATCCTGACAGCGGCATAGAACTTTAATGCTCTGCCGCCGGGTGTTGTTTCCGGATTACCGAACATCACTCCTATTTTTTCACGTATCTGATTGATAAATATTAGACATGTCTTTGATTTGGAAATTACGGCAGTAAGTTTTCTGAGTGCTTGAGACATTAATCTAGCCTGCAGCGCGACATGTGAGTCACCCATCTGCCCCTCAAGTTCTGCTCTTGGTACGAGGGCGGCGACGGAGTCTACGACAATTACATCAATAGCATTGCTTCTCGTTAAGAGTTCGGCAATTTCCAGTGCCTGTTCTCCCGTATCGGGTTGATTTACCAGCATGCTGTCAAGGTCTACGCCCAGCCTCCTTGAATAGTCAGGATCAAGGGCATGCTCAACATCGATAAAGGCTGCCGTGCCTCCGTTTTTTTGTGCATTGGCAACGATATGAAGTGACAGGGTAGTCTTTCCGGAGGCCTCAGGCCCAAAGATTTCTATTACTCTTCCACGTGGCACACCGCCCACACCGAGGGCAAGATCAAGAGAAAGCGAGCCGGTTGATATTACGGGCACATCAAGTTTATCATCTGAACCGAGACGCATTATTGTCCCCTTACCATATTGTCTTTCAATCTGCGATACAGCTCTTTCCAGAGCCTGGTCCTTTTTCCCTGTATCTGGTTTTCCCTTTTCAGGATCTTCTGTCTTCTGTAACTTTGCCATTGATTGCTCCCCTTAGTAATTAATTTTGTTTTTCTTCACTGGTTTTTTCCTCAACTATTGACATATCTTTAACATTCTGTGGAACTCTGGAAACAACTTTCTCTGTTACTTTTTTGATATTATTTGCGACCAGGGAGTTGCCAATTGTTTCTCCTGTCCGCTCGTTTCCCCAGAATGAAACTCCTGCTATAATTATACAGCACGTCATTACTGTCTTTGTGAATGAGATACCTCCCCCAATAAGCCTTCCGCTGAATCCAAATTTCCTTTTTGTAATAAATTTTCTAAACAGGTTACCTATTGCATATGTTAGGATTAATATAACACCAAAGATAACTGCATAGCCTAATGCGTCAGAAATTTCAGGGCTGAATATGCCGGTTAAGATATTGCTTAGTAGTTTATGAAATAAGAGAGCAGCCGCGAGAGAAATTGCAACTGAAGAGATTCGATAAATTTGCCAGAGAGGGCCTGTTATTACCCCAAAGAGAGTTCCAGTCGCTATAACTCCTATTAGAAGGAAGTCCAGCCAGTTCATTAATTAACTCCTTTCCTGCCGCCTGGATGAGAGAGTCAGGCGGATTGCTGATTTATTTAAAGAAATCTTTAAAGAGCCTTTCCACAGTTTTTCCTATTTTCTCTTTCGGTTGAGCTTCTTCTTCTGCAGTCTCTGTTTGCGTCGGTTCACTTGTGCTCTCAGTTTGTTGTTTCGAGTCCTTTGAACCACCTAATAATCCTTGCAGGATATTACCAATTTCCTGGGGTTTTGGCCATTTAAATGCAAGCCTGGGTTTGTCTATTGTTCCCGTGACTACTATTGGTAATTTTGAGTCCTTGCTCATACCACCGAGTAACCTTTTGAGATCTCCACCTATAAGATCGCCCATTGCCTGAGCGTCTGCAGAATATTCTAATCGTCCGTCGAATGAAGTCCACCCTGATAAGCCAATGTTAAAATCTTTGCCGTTGATGCTTATATCATCGTTAAATATTTTGCTATCCTTAATTACAAACCTGGTAGAGATATTATCAAATTTGTATTCTCCTCCCTTACCAAAAGTCTTGAGAATTTTGGATGTTATCGAGCCTCCTTTTATGTAGCCGTCCTTAATATCAATTTCTCCCTGACCATTAAGGCTTTTACTTAAATCGTCCTGCCAGTTCAGCCCATTGCCCTTTGCGTTGAACATCATACTTAGTTTGCCTGATATCTTACCATCTGGCGCTGCAAGGACAGGGACTATGTATGCAAGTAAATCCATATTTTGATTAATAAGCATGTCTGTTAATGTCATACCAAAAACTAAAGAAGGTTTTTCCTCCTTAAGGTTTGCACTTGCCGATACGGTGCCCAGGCCTTCATTTAACATAAAAGTGAAATCCTCTGTTGTAAAGAAACCATCATCCAGGAGGAGTTTTGCTTTAAAATCTTTTATTTCATATGCATCATATTTGATTTTGTCTATGGATATACTTCCATGGAGATTCATTTGTTCATATAAATTCTCATTTTCTTCTGCTAATAGCTTTCCGTTGATGTCCATGTCAACAATGCCCTTTCCCATCATATTTATACCCTCAGGAAACATCCCTGCGAATTGAGCGGTTGTTTTATCCAGATCCACGTTCAGGGAAAGTTCGAAATCAATATTTTTCTCCTTGCTTAGGTTTGTTATTCCCCCTTTTGATTTCATTTCAAGGAAGTCAGATACGATATCCATTTGTTCGATATTTACAGAATCTTCCGTAATGTTATAATCTAGTGCATGTATAAGTTTAAGGTCGAGATTAGATATCCTGTTATTCTTAAGAGGTCCTCCTGCGGCATTTATTTTGTGCAAAATAGTTGTTCCGCTTAGTTTTAATTCTTTTTTGACAGAGCCGCTGGTATTAATATCTACAGTAATATTTCCGTTAACGTTTAAATCCTGTGGAAACATCCCTGCGAATTGAGCGGTTGTTTTATCCAAATCCACGTTCAGGGAAAGTTCGTAATCAATAACCTTCTCCTTGCTTAGGTTTGTTATTCTCCCTTTTGATTTCATTTCGAGGAAGTCAGATACGATATCCATTTGTTCGATATTTACAGAATCTTCCGTAATGTTATAATCTAGTGTATGTATAAGTTTAAGGTCGAGATTAGATATCCTGTTATTCTTAAGAGGTCCTCCTGCGGCATTTATGTTGTGTAAAATAGTTGTTCCGCTTAGTTTTAATTCTTTTTTTACAGCGCCACTTGCATTAATATCTGCAGCAATCTTTCCGTTAACGTTTAAGCCCTGAGGTAAAGATACAATACTTTGGAGATTCTGTGTGAGTCCTTCTATATCGATTGCCAAAAGCATGTTTAATTCGAATTCTTTGTTTTTATTTAAAGTACCCGAAGACTTTATTTCTGCAAAGCTTGTTTTCACGCTGAGGTTATTTAATTCGAGATTACTATTTTGTAAATTGTATTTCACATTATATATAATTTGAATCTCTGGTTCTTTTATAGGGCCAACTGCCCCCATCTTTACAAGTAAGTTTCTTAAATCTGTCGTGCCTTCTACTTCCAGTCTGCTTTGCCGGGTTTTAAGTTTTATGTTTGATTGTACGCTTCCAGCAACTTCAATATCCTCAGGCAGCAGTCCGCCAATTTCGCTCATTAGTTTTGTTATGTCCAGGTTCAGGAAGATTTTAAAATCTAAATTTCTTGTATTTTTAAGATCTGTGACCATGCCTGCAAGGAACAGTTCTGCAAAGTTTGTTTCAATACTGATTTTGTGAACGGTAATCTTATCGTTGGATATATCGATACCTGCATTCTGGATTAGTTTAATGCTTGGTTGTCGTATAGGATTATTTCCAAGCGGCCCGCCAGTAATATTCAGATTTGTTATTTCTGTATTGCCGTCTATGCCTATCACTTTCTCAAGTTGCCCTTCAGCCTTAACTTTCGAATAGATAATCCCTTCTATCTGCATACCTTCAGGCAAGCCCAGTATTCCTGCAAGTTTATTGGTAAGTTTTCCCAGGTCAACGTTCATGGAGAAATCAAGGCCTATGCCACCTTCACCCATGAACCTTGTCATATCAAAATCTGCTGCTATCTGCGCAAAACCGGTTTTCATGTTAAATGTACCCTTGGCGTTTCTGAGATTTATTTCTCCATCTTTTGCCAATGATAAGTTTAGTGAGATATCAGCGTGTTCTATTTCGCCTTTTGTTTCAATGTCAAAGGAGCTATTAAACTCAATTGGTTTGTTCAGAGAGTCAATGTTTAAAGTGATATTCAGATCCCTTATGATCGTTTTCTCCTGCAATTGGTGGTCAATGAACGTAAATTTTCCGTTACTGATTTTTGCTTTAATTTTGGTATCAAATAAAAATGCTGGAATAACCAGAGGGGTATATTTCGGCTTCTCAACTGGTTTTCTGGATATCTCAGGGACTGGCTTTTCAACTATTTCAGGTGCGGGCATTGGTTCTGCAGGTTTGCTTATATCTTCATAACTGAATACACCTTCTTTACCTTTCTGTAAAACAATCTCCGGGCTATCAATAATCAAATTGTTTATTCTGATT
Source organism: Planctomycetota bacterium (assembly GCA_022570935.1). Taxonomy (GTDB): domain Bacteria; phylum Planctomycetota; class Brocadiia; order Brocadiales; family Scalinduaceae; genus Scalindua. Next base: position 12,808 of record JACZYU010000048.1, read on the forward strand.
TGTTTGCTTATGAGTGGAAAGAAATCAATATCACAGAGTATCCTGTTTACTTTAATAAACGTGTCTCCCTGAAGGCCCTCTCTCTCTTTAATATGAATGTTTTTTATGTCAAACCCACTTGACCAGCTCATATTTATGTCATCAATCTGTACTTTACGGCCTAAGCTTGCTTCCAGATTATTTATGATCTTGTTCTTTACCATGTCGGAGGAGACAATAGTCGGGATTAGTAAGATTATTATTCCGAGAATACCGATTACACTACCGATGGATATACCAACTATCATCGGCCATCTTCTCTTGCGTGTTTTTACTATTCCGGTTTCTTTACTTTCCTCTTGCATATTCCTTTTGATTTGAGGGTATCTGGAAAATTATGCCACATAAGGTCAATAAAACCTTGTGCTTTTGTGGTGGTAAATAACAGATGGAGCCTAACTTAAAGAAGTGTAACATGTGTATTTTTATACAGTTTGTAGTTTATTTTAGTACCTAAATAATGTCAAGGTAATTCCGATTTCTGCTCCGGCCTCAAAATTAGTTTGATTTGCATAATTTGTATTATGCCCTAAATGATGTTTTTAGCTGGGTTTGTGAGGGAAATTCCGGCAAAAACCCACTCCCGATTACCCCTTCAGTCAATATTTGTGTAATAGCTCCAGCCGGATAGCCATTGGCAGGACAGAAGGCGTTTAATGCTTCAACGTAATATTATTATAAAAATAGCTGTCAAATAGACTTAAGGGTTTCTTCGGCATTCGTTTTGCGAATTATGTCTCTACTAATAAATTTCCAGCCTTACTGACAGGTATATTGCGGACTTGTACCGTGATTGTGAATTCAAGTTTCCCGGACAATAAATGTAGCCGAAAAATAAAATGGAACACGAAATATCACCAGATTATATACCGATCAGCCCTAGCAGTTTAAGAACGAATACAACGGTTGGTTGTGACATTTTTTTACTTGCAAAGACAACTGCTGAGGTTCGATTTGTATTATATTGCAGGGGAGATGCAGTCTTTGACGAAGCCAAAAAGGACATGCTTGTGGCACAGAGTATCAAAAGCCTTTATATAAAAAAAGAGGAACAGCAGGCATTCTTTGAGTACCTGGAGAATAATTTCCAACATATCGTATCCGATACAAGCATTCCGATAGAGGAAAGGACAAAAATCGTGCATGGTGCCGCTACTAATCTGATTAAAGACCTCTTCAATGATCCTAAAAGTGGAAACGTGCAAAGGGCGAAGGAGTTTGCCCATAACATGGTTGATTACGTTATTAAAGATAGTAAAGCTGCGGAAAGCTTGCTCAAGATAGCAGTACATGAATATTATACCTATACGCATTCTGTGAATGTTGCAGCCGTAGGGACTTTGTTTGGACAGGAGCTTGGCCTGGGAGTGAAGGAGTTAAAAGGTTTTTGTGCAGGGATACTTTTGCATGATGTTGGCAAGACCAGGATCAGTACTGATATACTTAATAAAAAGGGGAAATTGACAAAAGAAGAATTCGATATAATAAAAAAGCATCCTGAATATGGGATAGAAGTATTAGAAGAAACAGGGATTGAGTTTAAAGAGGAACGTATAATAACCATACAGCATCATGAGGACGATGATGGCGGTGGTTATCCGTATGGGCTTAAAAAAGAAGAAATTCATCTTTGTGGTAAGATTGCCCGCATAATAGATGTATACGATGCATTAACTGCCAAGAGGTCGTATGCAGATGCAATAAGGCCATTTGCCGCTCTCAGGGAGATGAAGGATAATATGCTTCATTGTTTTGATACGGAACTGTTTAAAGAGTTTGTACGCTTTTTAGGACCTTACGATCCACGGGATCCACGGAAAAAACGAAGGAAGTATGATGTGTCGAAGTATGCTGTATCGTAGTAGCTGAAAAATTTAAATTGATGATAATCATTATATTAGAGGTATAAAAAAAAATGTCTGATTATTTGTCCATTAGCTCAAACAGTTTGAGAATTGATACGAAAATTGGTTGTGACCTTTACTTACTTGTGAAAACAAGTACTGATAGTCGATATATATTATATTGCAGGGGAGATGCAGTGTTTGAGAATGCCAAAAGAGAAATGCTGATAGAAGAAAATATCAGCAGGCTTTTTATTAAAAAGGAAGATCAGCAGACATATTATGAATACCTGGAAAATAATTTTCAAGATATTATATTTGACACAAGAATTCCTTCCGATGAGAGGTCGAAAATCGTGCATGGTGCAGCGATAAACCTGGTTAAAGACCTATTCAAAGATCCGAAAAACAGTAATATTGAAAGGACTAAGACATTTGCTTACAACATGGTTGATTACATTCTTAGAGAAGGGAGAGCTGCACACAGCCTGCTTAAGATTGCAATACATGAATATTATACCTATACTCATTCGGTGAACGTTGCCGCCGTTGGGACATTAT
>JACZYU010000195.1 GCA_022570935.1 Planctomycetota bacterium
CCTTTTTTATCCGGATCGCCTAAATTATTTTGTTGCTTTTTTTCCTGCATTCCTAGATTCCTTATAGCCTCCGGCTCAGAAGAGCCTCTGGCTCGAAGAGTTATTTTCTTTATTATTCATAATCAAATTCATTAAGTTTGTATTTTCTGGAGTGTGCAAGTACATCGATCATGGTCTGGAGATCAAAGCTGTTATATACCTTGTCCCAATTAGTAGTATCAGGAATCTTGCCCAGGTTTTTGAGAAATTCAAATTCCATGTGCAGCGGACCGTTTTGCCTGAGATCGTTTTGTGGAATGATGGGCGCTGAGGTTAAGCCCAGAATGTCACTTTCAGCCAGGGATGCGTATTGTTCTACAGAGAGTTCGAGTTTGCGATTTGTTAAATCTTCACCTGCCTGTATTGCCCATTCGCTGGCTTGCAATAGATTTTGTCTGTTGCTTTGCATCCATCGGAGCGCACGAATTTCGGCTGCTATTATATGTCGAACCACTTCAGGATGCCTGTCTGAAAAGGTTTTCACAAAATATATATATCCTGAACTTAGATACCGGTGGATTACAACGCTTTCCGGATACTTCGTTAGTGTGATTGTGGAGGTTGGTTCCCATGCGGAGAAAGCCTCAATCTTTCCTGTCTGCAATGCCTCAGGCATTTCAGTTACCTCCATGGGGATTAGTTTAACCTGTGCCTCATTAAGCCCGTCAGAAGAGAGTGTTTTCAGCAATGCATAATGTGCATTAGAGCCGAATGCGTAGCCAATCTTCTTACCACGTAATTCTCTAATTAACATGGGACGATTAGCTATTACAGAGGTGAAACCCTGCTGAATCAAGGCGGGAACAATAATATCCAGAGTTGCAGCGGCCGTGATTGCAGGCATGTCACCGCCTATACCAACATCAATATCACCTCGCCTAAGAAAATAGTTTACGTCATCCCCTTTTAGAAATGCGTAGAATCTGAGCTTCATTCCTGATCTTGACAATTCCTTGTTCAGGACGGCATCACGCTTCATGGTCTCAGAGATAAAGCCGGTTGGTGAATAAATAGGTTGGACGCCTATGTTAACAACGTCTTCTGTATTATTGAATTTGTAGTTGGAGTAGGTTGGGTGATTGGAGAGATCAGGCATTGAAACTACAGAATGTTTTTCTGCTTTTCCAGTCTTGAGGAAAGTGGTAGATGTTATCAGAATAACACCTACTATCAGGGAGAGACTAATAATTATTTTTGCCTTCACTTTAACCGTTGAATCCATAGTAAATGCCCCCTTTTCATCAATGTCATTGAATTAAGGATTTTTTCATAAATTCAGTGTATACCAGCAATATTTGCTTCCAATCTGCATGGTCCGGATCGTCTTTAACAATTAAAATCTTCTTTTCTTTCAAAACAAACTGATCTTTCATATTATTGTTCATTTGAAAAAACCTTTTTTTCTGTTCCTGCAATAATTCTCTTTATATTAGATGAGTGCCTTGCAATTATGAGAATAGCAACCGCTACAGACATTGCCGTCAGGTACACGTTGTCCCCAAAAGGAGAATTCACAACTACCACAATGGTTCCTGCCAGCGCCATGGAGCCTATCATTGAGCCCAGAGAAACGTAACGTGTCACTATTACGGTTATAAGCCAGACACCAAATGCGATAGCTATAGATATTGGCACCAACCATAAAAACACTCCAAAGCTTGTAGCAACCGCCTTACCTCCCTTAAACTTCAAATACACGGGAAAGGCATGACCCAGTACCGCACAAAAGCCGCAGAGAATCACCAGCAGGTTTTCAGTCGTCGTTGGAATATTTACCGCACTGCTAACAGCCGCAGGCACAAGAAATACGACTGCAAACCCCTTAAGCATGTCCAGCGTGAATATTATTAATCCATACTTCTTCCCAAGTACTCTGCCGACATTTGTAGCGCCTATATTTCCACTACCTTGTGTCCGGATATCTATTCCCTTTGCAACGGCTATTAAATAACCAAAAGGAATACCTCCGATCAAGTATGAAATAATAATTCCAACGATGTAAGATATAATCACAAACAAGTCTCCCTTCGCTTAATGTTTGTTCGCTAAACGCCCTTCGTCTTTCGTCCCTCGTGATTTAGTTCGGAGTTTAGAGTTCGAAGTTGATATCACTTTCTAAAATCCCACACACTCCACCACAATCTATGAAGATTATGAGATGTCTTATAAGACTGAAGGTAATATCTAAGTGGTTTTTCAGATTTATTATCTGTTTTTAAATATTCCTTCAAAAACCTTAATTTGTCAGTTTTAGATATGGGAAACGAAGATCTTTGGCAAAACACATCTTTATTGTTTCTTATCATTTTTTCAACTGACCTGTCCAGACGCATTATGTTCCTCATTCTTTTATGGAGGCTAATCTCTTCATACTGCCTGGATTTATCTAAATCTATTATATACACAATATCTTTCCCACCAGGAGCAGATTGAACGAGAATATTTTTCAGGTGTAGATCAGCGTGATAAATACCTGCATCGTGCATCTCTTTTACTGCTTTTGCCACTTTATTAATAATTTGTCTCTTTCGTACAACTAACTTATTTTTCTCAGGGTTTAATAGTAACTCCATTAAATCTATGGCGTTTGTTATCTCCTTTGAAACCAACCGGCACTTAAAAATAGGCCCCAGAATTCTATTCTTAACAATTGCAATTACCTCTGAAGTCTTAATACCGCTCTTGCCAGCAGCCTCACATATTGACAACTCCCTTAAAGGACGCAGACTGTCCCAGAAAATGTCCCTTAATATCTTTCCAAACAACCCGCCATGCCAGTAATCTCTCACTACAAAACTCTCATTATCAATACTCTCCATTATGAGGGTTTTACATGGTGTTCTTCCGTGGTAAGAAACCTTTAATTTATCAGTATATTTGTGCAGGTTAAATAGCATATCAATCTCTTGTGCTGATAACCTCTGTTCATACGCCTTTTTGATATATAAGGTTATTTCCCCTTTGGTCAAAGTTGAAAAATAATCAGGCAGTTCCACTTTCTTCATTGTTGAGGGATTATACTAAAGTGTGATTGCTATGTCAAAAAAGACTTAAAGGAAAACAAACCGGGCTTCTTCCAAATATATTTCAGTAAACATTTCCATTCATGACTGAAAATCTGTAAAATAACTTCCATGGGTATGTTAATAACTAAAAAACCGGACAAAATATTGATTATCCGCCTCAGCGCTATAGGAGATGTAATCCACGTACTCCCCGCACTCAAGCTGTTACGCTCTCATTTCCCGGAGTCAAAAATAGCATGGTTGGTAGAGGACAAGGCAAGTGACATACTGACAGGTCACCCTGATATTGATGAGGTTATAGTATTTCCAAGAAGGAAGTGGCAAAGGGAAATACTGAAGATTAATAAAACCCTTAACACGTTATCTGATATTATTTCCTTTTACAAGAGACTTCGGGGAGAACATTATGACCTGACCATTGACTTTCAGGGCAACCTCAAGAGCGGGATAATGAATCTGATAACGGGATCAGGAAAAAGGGTCGGATTTGGAAGAGGGTACTGTAAGGAATTTAATTATTTAACTACTCGGTATCAGGTGTTTCCACCGGGAAAGAAGATGCACAGGATAGACAAAAATCTATTTCTGCTGAAAGAACTTGGCATTGAAAACGGATTTCAAAGGCCAAAACTTCCTGTCTTCAAGGCGGATAAGAAATACATCTCTAAATTTATCAAAACAGACATTAACCCATCTCGCCCTATAATTATTATTCATCCCGGTACAAGCAAGTTCGGGTCATACAAACAATGGCCTCCTTTAAATTATGCCTTACTTGCCGATATGATACTGGATACTTATAAGGCTAACGTGGTCTTTACATGGGGACCGTATGAATTCGGTGTAGTCAAAGA
>JACZYU010000196.1 GCA_022570935.1 Planctomycetota bacterium
TTCGCCCCTACATTCTTACCATTAATGATTATTATCCCATGAATATGGTTAGGCATAATAATGAATTCATCTAATGCTACATGCGGAAAATGCTCTGGTATTTCTAACCAACATTTATTTGCAAATCTCCCAGCGTTATTCAATATCATTCTCTCTTCTGCAATATGCCCAAACAGAAAATGGTGATTATACGTACATACTGTTATAAAATACATACCCTGCTGTGAATAATTATATCCTTTTAGCCGTATGGTTCTTCTCTTGTGTACTTTAGCATTGAATTTCATAGATCCCTTGTTTTTACGTCCGCCCAGGCGGACGGCTACTATATACTAGATTAAAGATATTCAATGAAACGATACACTAAATAATATTTGAGATAGCATTTACAAGTTCGTCTATATCCTCTTTTGTTTTTGTTTCTGTTACACACATGAGCATGGTGTTTTCAATGTCAGGATAGAAGTGTGATAAATCAAGACCACCTATTATTCCGGCTTCAAAGAGGAGCCTGTTTATTTCTTCTATTTTGCAGTCACCGGAAAACTTTATGGCAAACTCGTTAAAGAAGGGTTTGTCGAAAAAAGGCTCTATTCCGTCAAGCTCGCATAATCTGTCGGCTGCGTAATGACTTTTGTGAATGTTCAGATTGCCGACATCTATCATCCCTGCTTTGCCTAATGTCGAAAGATAGATGCATGTCCTGAGTGCCAGGAGCTGCTGATTTGTGCAGATATTCGATGTCGCCTTTGCACGCCGGATATGTTGCTCTCTTGACTGGAGTGTTAGTGTATAAGCACGCCTGCCTTTTGAGTCTGTAGTAGCGCCCGCAAGCCTTCCCGGCATCTTCCTCATAAACTCTTCGGTGACTGCAAAAAAACCGGCATGCGGACCACCGTAATTAACATAATTTCCCAGTGCCTGAATATCTCCAACTGCTATGTCAGCGCCGTATTCCCCCGGTGGTTTGATTATGCCTAATGACATGGGATTAACACATGCAACAAAAAGGGCTTCTTTTTTATGGGTTAATCCGACAAGTTCTTCAGTCTCTTCAAGACATCCAAAGAAGTTTGGTGTCTGGATTAAGACACAAGCTGTATTATTGTCAATTCTGGACTCAAGGTCTGAGACGGATGTAATGCCGTCCTCCATTTCAATCTCTATGAGTTTGGCATCCAGTTCCTGCAGGTAAGTTGATAATACCTCTCTGTATTCAGGATGAATGGTTTTTGAGACCAGTACGTTCTTCTTCTGTTTGTGTCTAATGGCCAGCACAGCAGCTTCCGCCAGGGCCGAAGCTCCATCATACATTGAGGCGTTGACTATGTCCATTGCCAGCAACTCACACATCACACTCTGAAATTCATAAATTCCCTGCAGGGTTCCCTGGCTTACCTCAGGTTGGTAGGGGGTGTAGCAGGAGTAGAATTCTCCTCTACTGCTTAGATGGTCAACCACACTTGGGATAAAGTGCTCGTATGCACCTGCGCCAAGATAAGAAGTGTATTTATTCAGGTTTGCGTTTTTATCACTTAATGATTTGAGAAAATGTTTTAATTCCATTTCGGACATACCGGAGGATATGTTTATCTGTTTACAAAGTAATTCTTCCGGTATGTCTACTAAAAGGTCTTCAATTGAATTAACGCCGATTTCTTTAAGCATTAATTTAATGTCAGACTCAGTGTTGGGAGTATAGTTTATTTTGCCTGGCACAGTTCTTCATAATCCTTGTTTGATAGAAGTTTGGTTAATTCTTGAGGGTCTTCTATTTCTATAATAAAAAACCACCCTTTGCCATAGGGGTCTTCGTTTACTAATTGCGGATTGTTCTCAAGATCGTTGTTTGTTTTTAAAACCTTACCGGATACCGGTGAATAGATTTCATATGCGGCCTTAACTGATTCGACAACAGTACATGCTCCACCAGCCTTGACAATTCTATCTAAATCAGGTAATTCCACATACACAACATCACCAAGCTCGCTTTGCGCATGAGAAGTGATACCAACTCTGACCTTATTATTACCCTCTTTCTTTACCCACTCATGGGATTTTGTATAGAATAAATCTTCTGGAAAATCCACTTAGCCACCTTTCTATACTGCAGACGTACAAAGCTGAGCTTAGCTCTGTAAAATCCTATTTTTTTTGTAAAGTTTTTTATAATCTGTTGAAAATAAATCCGAAATCAGAAGCACAAAATCCGAAACAATATCGAAATTCAAATTCTCAAAATTCAAGACAGCATGTAACATCATTTGTTTAGGTGGTTTGGTACATTAAAATTTGAGTCATTTGTTTCGTATTTCGATATTCGATATTCGGATTTTCTCAAACTTTATTTTGATTGTGGCTACGTCTCAGTGGGGTTTCAATAAAAGGTGTATCTACAATTTGAGCAGGGTAATCTGTTCCCCTGATTTTTATCTTAACCCGACTTTTGTGTTCTGCAAAGCGCTTGAGAACATATCCAAAGCCTATACCTATTTCAAGGGAAGGACTGAACGTCCCACTCGTAACCTTGCCTACAACATTGTTATTGTGTATTATTTCATTGTCTGTCCTTGGTATTCCCTTATCATGCATCTTAAATGCAACAAACATTCGTTTTAATCCATACTTTTTCAGTCTTAATAAAGAGTCTTTACCAATAAAGTCTGTCTTATTAAACTTCACAGTCCAGCTTAAGCCTGCTTCCAGTGGTGTTATGAATTCATCGATATCGTATCCGTAGAGCAGGTAACCGGCCTCTAATCTCAAGGTATCTCTTGCACCAAGGCCTGCGGGTTTCAGGTCCATGTCTTTACCTTTTTCAAGTAATATGTTCCATAAGTCTACGCAATGTGAATTGTCGACAAATATCTCAAATCCATCCTCGCCCGTGTAACCTGTTCTGGATACTGTGAGTTGCATTTCGTCCACAGTTATTTCTTTAAATTGAAAACGAGAGAGCCCTGCACATTCATCTCCGCATACCAGCCGTATGATTTCTTCAGACTTTGGCCCCTGAACGGCCAGAAGGGATATTATATCGCTTTCATCGTTAACATTCACCTTATCTGTCTTAAATTCATTTATCCATTTATTGACTTTTTTGGTATTGCCACAATTTACTACGAGCATATATTTCTTAAGGTTGTATTTGAAAACGATAATATCGTCAAGAATGCCTCCTTCTTCATCGCAGATAGGAGAGTATGCGGCTTTATAGTCCGGCAGGTTACTGATGTCATTTGTTATAATCTTTTGAACTAATTCCGTTGCTCCTTCTCCCTCTATAACTATTTCTCCCATGTGTGAAATATCGAAGAGGCCGGCATTGTTTCTTACGCATCTGTGTTCACTTATAATGCCGCTGTATTGCAGAGGCATAAGAAAATGATAATAATCTGCAATCTTTGCCCGGAGATCTACATGTACATCATATAATGGTGTTTTCTTGTCATTATCGGTCAACTGAATATCCTCTTTCTTAAGAATTTGCTTGTAAAGTTTATGTCGTATTAATATATTAAACTTGAGCAGAAATATCAAAGAGAATAATTATGAGGGTTATGAAATCAGGGCAGGATGATAAAATCAAAAGGATCCTTGTTGCTTGTGTTGTATTAATCGTTATATGCGTAGTGTGCATATTGGTCTCCATAAGGTTTGTGGATAAATACAGGGACAAGGTTGCTGAGACAGCATCACTAAAGCAAAAACTGAATGAGCTTGAGCAGGATGTTAAAAAGCTGGATTTCAAGACTAAGGAGCTGGAGGCCGTGCGATATGATCTGAGCCTGGAGAAAAGGGGGATAACCAAAGATTATTCAACCATTAAAGATAAATATGTTTCCCTTGGAAAGATGATCAAGACACTGGAAAGAGATATCAATGATTTACAGAAAG
>JACZYU010000049.1 GCA_022570935.1 Planctomycetota bacterium
CTTTTTGGTGATTGCATACTTACTACAACGCTTGATAAAGTAGTAAATTGGTCAAGGAAAAATGCGCTTTGGCCAATGCCTTTTGGTTTAGCATGCTGTGCTATTGAAATGATGTCAGCAGTAGCCCCCAGGTACGATCTGGCCAGATTTGGAGCTGAAGTATTCAGGTTTTCACCGCGCCAGTCTGACTTGATGATTGTTGCCGGTACTGTTACATATAAAATGGCTTCTGTGACAAGGAAAATTTACGATCAAATGCCCGAGCCGAAATGGGTAATTGCAATGGGTGCATGCGCATCTTCCGGAGGCATTTTTGATACATATGCTACAGTCCAGGGTGTGGGTGAAATTATACCTGTTGATATCTATCTACCAGGATGTCCTCCACGACCGGAGGCGCTGATTCATGCATTAATGGAATTACAGAAGAAAATAAGTAAAGAATCCGTCCTGGATGACTGAGCAGGTACGATTCGTGAATTGCCTCTACATATTTATGCAGGCAATAGAGAATACATTAAATTGAAGGTAATAAGATAACCATGGCTGACGTGAGTGCGATAGGAAAAAGATTAAAAGCGAAGTTCCCGAATGCTGTAACTAAGGTTAAAACATTCCGAGGGGAATTAACGATATCGATAGATAAGGACTATATCGGAAGAGTTGCTAAATTCCTTTGTGACGATAAAGAGTCAGCTTTTGACTATCTATCGGATTTGTGCGGTGTAGACAAATCACGTCTTGATAGCAGTGATACCTTTGAAGTGGTTTATCACCTGTATTCTATGAAGCAGAATCACAGGGTAAGACTTAAGGTAGAGATACCTGCTTCAAATCCAAATATCGATACAGTTACAGATGTTTGGAAGACAGCGGACTGGCATGAAAGAGAAGCCTACGATATGTTTGGTATAATCTTTGAGGGGCATCCAAATTTACAGAGGATATTAACACCGGACGGTTTTGAAGGTTACCCCTTGAGAAAAGATTTTCCTCTCAAAGGCAGGCAACCAAATTCTCTCAGGGAAGTTTATAGAAAAGGGGAAAAATGACGGCAGCAGCAACCCAACAGATTATGACTATCAATATGGGTCCTCAGCATCCGAGTACACACGGTGTTTTGAGACTCATTCTGGAACTGGACGGAGAAACTGTAGTTAAGGTTACGCCTCATATCGGGTTTCTTCACCGTGGTGTGGAGAAACTTGCCGAATATAAAACATACCATCAGTTTATTACCCTTACAGACCGTTTGGATTATCTGGCACCTATGTCTAATAATCTGGGCTATGTCCTGGCCGTAGAGAAATTGCTGGATATAGAAGTACCCAAAAGGTCACAGTATATAAGGATAATTATGTGTGAACTTACAAGAATATCGTCACACCTTTTATGGCTTGCAACTCATGCCCTTGATATAGGTGCAATGACTGTCTTCTTTTATTGTTTCCGGGAGAGGGAAACTCTTAACGATATTTTTGAAATGGCAGCCGGTGCGCGAATGAACCTTTCGTACGTCAGGATAGGAGGCGTTGCCAGGGATTTGCCTGACGGTTTTGTTGGAAAGGTAAGAGAATTTGTTAATGATTTTCCTGCCAGAATAAGGGATTATGAAACTCTCCTGACAAAAAATAAGATATGGTTAATGAGGACAAAAGATGTTGGAGTAATTTCTGCTGAAGATGCAATAAATTATGGGTTAAGCGGCCCTAGTATCAGGGGTTCTGGAGTAAAGTGGGATGTAAGAAAATCTGAGCCATATTCATCATATGATGAAATGGATTTTATAGTTCCTATAGGTCAGAACGGTGACGTGTACGACCGTTATATTGTTAGGATGGAAGAGATGCGCCAGAGTAATGAAATTGTGCGTCAGGCTATGGATACTTTACCCAAAGGTGATTATATTGCAGATATTCCTGATGTTGCTTTGCCTCAGAAAGAAAACCTTAAAAAAAGTATGGAAGCACTGATACATCATTTCAAGATAGTAACTGAAGGTATTTGTCCTCCTGCCGGTGAAGTGTATTCCTGTGTTGAAGCTCCCAAGGGAGAACTGGGTTTTTACATAGTCAGTGATGGAACAAAGAATCCTTACAGAATTAAAATCAGGCCGCCTTCTTTTGTTAATTTAGAGAGTCTTCAAAAGATGGTAGAAGGCCATTTGCTTGCTGATGTGGTTGCTGTAATCGGGAGTCTGGATATTGTCTTAGGCGAAATCGACCGTTAAATATTTTAGAGATTGAAATAATGGGTAAAGCGAAAAAGAAAACTGTACAAGACGAAACCGTAGATTTGTCTATGGCGGAAAAAATACTGGATCAGTATAGAGGTGTAGATGGGTGTTTAATTCCTGTTTTACAAAAGATCCAGGACGGATACGGCTATTTACAAGAGCCTGTCATTAATCTTGTTTCAGAAAGATTGAATCTGAGCCTTAGCGAGATTATTGGGGTTGCCACATTTTATGCCCAATTTCATTTACAAGCGCGGGGGAAACATATAATTAAGGTATGTTGCGGAACGGCATGTCATGTCAAGAAGGCCAAGAACCTTTCTGCTAAGGTTATAGATAGACTTAAGATAAATGCGAATGAAACTACAGAGGACAGGATGTTTACCTTTGAAGAAGTGTCTTGCCTTGGCGCATGTGGAATAGCCCCGGTTGTTGTAGTTGACAAGGACGTACATGGTACCCTGTCTCCCGACAAACTTGCAGATATTCTGGATGGGTACACAGAGTCTAAGGCGTAGTTGGAAATAGCAAAAGTATTATCATATATAAATGATGTTAACGATATATTAATTTTCGGAAAGATAGAATGGTTAGCAGAACAAAAATTAAGAAAACTAAAACAAAAGCCAAAAGCAGTGGAAATGGTAACCCATCAGTAATTTCTGTTTGTCTGGGAACAGGTGGGATAGCTGCAGGGGGCGATAAGGTTTTTGAAAAGTTTAAGAAAGTAATTAAAAGCAAAAGACTGGATACCGCAATAGGGATAGGGAAACGTGTCTGCAAGACTGCAAAAACAGGTTGCAGGGGTTTGTGTGCCAGAGATGTTCTTGTTGACATTACTGTGCCGGGAAAGGAGGCCCTTACTTACGAGAGAGTTACCGTGGACATGGTACCTCAAATTATAGAAGATCACCTTGAGAACAATACACCAGTGAAGAAGTGGTTGGCAAAGGATGATTATCATAGATTTCATGATAACCAGCAAAGGCTGATCCTTGGTAACTGTGGGACAATCGATCCTGAAAATATAGATGAATATATTATAAAAGGCGGATACAAAGCGCTTGATAAAGTGCTGAAAAAGATGACTACCAAAGAGGTGATAGACGAGATAAGTGCTGCAGGACTTAGAGGTCGTGGTGGCGGCGGTTTTGAGACCGGTTGGAAATGGGGGTCATGTGCTAAATATGATGCTGATGAAAAATTTATTATATGTAATGGAGATGAAGGCGATCCCGGGGCATTTATGGACAGAAGTATTATGGAGGGAGACCCTCACGTAGTACTGGAAGGCATGGTTATCGGGGGATATGCAATAGGCGCCACGAAAGGGTATTTATATGTACGAGCCGAGTATCCACTTGCTGTCGAACGATTATACATCGCAATTCGACAAGCGAAGGAAAATGGGTTTTTGGGTGAGGATATTTTAGGCAGTGGTTATAGTCTTGATATTATTATAAAAGAGGGTGCGGGCGCTTTTGTATGTGGTGAGTCAACTGCGCTGCAATACTCTATCGAAGGTAAACGCGGCATGCCCAGAACCAGGCCGCCGCAATCAGTGGAAGCTGGTTTATGGGACAAACCAACCTGTTTGAACAATGTTGAAACATTTGCTAATGTTCCCATTATTATTAATAGAGGTGCGAAATGGTATTCAAAGATCGGTACTGAAAAGAGTAAGGGTACAAAGATTTTCGCACTTACAGGAAATGTTAAAAATACGGGCCTGATCGAGGTTCCGATGGGCATAACCATAAGAAAGATTGTCTTTGATATTGGCGGCGGTATTCCGAAGAAGAAAAAATTCAAGGCCGTACAGATTGGTGGGCCTTCAGGAGGTTGCTTGCCGGAATCATATCTTGATAAACCCATAGACTTTGAATCATTGCTGGAAGCTGGAGCTATGATGGGGTCAGGGAGCCTTGTTGTGGTAGATGAAACCACGTGTATGGTTGATATGGCAAGATTTTTCCTTGATTTCTGTGTAAACGAATCCTGTGGTAAATGCCCTCCGTGCAGAGTTGGAACTACTCTTATGCTGGACATCCTTATCAGGATTACACAGGGAGAAGGTAAAGAAGAAGACCTGGATGTATTAGAGCGAATGAGTGATGAGATAAGCACTATGTCTCTTTGCGGATTAGGACAAACAGCACCAAATCCTGTTAAATCTACTTTAAGATATTTTCGCGATGAATATCTGGCGCACATTCGGGATAAGGAATGTGCGACTGCAACATGCGTTGCACTCCATAAGTATACGGTTGCCCCTGACAAATGTACAAAGTGTATGCTTTGTGTCAAGAATTGTCCGGTAGATGCAATAACAGGATCTCGTGACGAAGTTGCATTTATTGATAAGGAAAAATGCATAGAGTGTAATCTGTGTTATGAGAAATGTAATTTTATGGCAATAAAATGAGTGATATAAGGCTTAAAATTGATGGTAAGAATCTGACTGTTACTAAAGGTACTAATATCTTTATGGCAGCAAAGAATAACGGAATCTATATTCCGGGGTTGTGCTATCATCCAAAATTAACTCAGTATGGCGGGTGCAGACTCTGTATGGTTGAGGTAACTGAACGTGGCAGGACAAGGCATAGATTTTCTTGTGCACAACCCGTATCTGAAGGTATGGTGGTAAAAACTAAAACTTCTGAGACTGATAAATATACGAAATCAGTTATGGAATACCTGCTGGCACATCATCCTCTTGATTGCCCGACATGTGATAAGTCCGGAGAGTGTGGATTACAGGATATTACTCATGACCTTAAATTGTCCGCTGGTAGATTTAAGACTGCGAGATTGGACGAACCGATGAAGAGGGACAACCCCCTCTTGGAATATAATACAAACAGGTGTATCCTCTGTGGTAGATGCGTTAAAGTGTGTAAGGAAATCGAGGGCGCTGGTGCAATAGATTATCAGAACAGGGGCTTTAAGACCGTTATTGGTACTGCTTTTAATAAACCATTGGATTGTACTTTTTGTGGTGGTTGTGTATCAGTGTGTCCTACAGGTTCATGGCAGGATAGAACTCTTAAATTCAGGGCCAGGCACTGGGAATTGAAAAAGACATCAACGATTTGTACTTACTGTGCTGTTGGCTGTACTGTTGTAGTAAACACCAAAAAGAATGAGGTAATGAGGATAACCTCGGATGATGACCTGGGAATAAACGAAGGTAATCTGTGCGTGAAAGGAAAATTTGGACACGAGTTTATTAATTCAAGCAGACGGGTTAAAACCCCCTTAATGAGAAAGATAGGTATCTTGTGTCCGGTGACATGGGAAGAAGCCCTTGACCACGTATCAAAAAAATTCACTGAAATCATAAATGAGCACGGAGGAAAAGCAATAGGTGGTATCGGCTCCGAGAAATGTACTAATGAGGATAATTATCTGTTCCAGAAGTTCTGCAGGACGGTATTAGGAACCAATAATATAGATAATATATCCAATATAAAGTCGCCTTCGTTAAATCGATTGATTAAAAAATCAGTTCAGCATGGGATTGCAGCGGCGTCAGTGGAAGAGATAGAAAAGGCAGACACGTTGTTTTTTGTGGGAGCAGACGTAGCTGAAGCACATCCGGTAATAGGTAGCATGGCGAGAAAGGCAATACGGGGAAATAAGGCAAAACTAATTGTTGCGAATGCAAGAAATATTGAATTTAATAGCATTGCCAGGAAAGATATCCGCATGCAATATAGTATGGGAACACAAACAGTATTAATTAATACATTGAGTAATATAATAGTTAAGGAAAAACTCGTTGATTTGAAAAAAGTAGAAGCTTCAACAGAGAATTTCAAAGAATGGTACTCATCGTTAAAGAAATCTGATATGGGTATAAGAAAGGTTTCCAATCTTACAAATGTTTCTGAGGAGGCGCTAAAGAGTGCTTCAGGTTTATTGGCAAAGCCTGGAAAATGTTATATTATCTGTGGTAAGGATATAGAAGAAGATCCTTTGGCTGAGAATACGATTAAGGCTTTGATGGACCTTTGTGCATTGATAAATGCCGGCGGTTCTGATAAGGTTTCACTTGTGTTCTCCAGGGCTAATAATAATTCTCAAGGTGTAAACGATATGGGAGTTGTCCCAGACTTTCTACCCGGTTATCTGGATATAAATGACAAGGCAAACAGGAAAAAGTTTGAAGACTCGTGGCGTGTGAAATTACCGGATGATGTCTCTATGGAAGATTCAGATAATGTTTTTGACCTTGCCTCGAAAGGTAAAATTAAAGCCCTCTATGTCATGGGAGAAAATCCCATCGTGAGTTATCCAAATGGTAAGAAGGTAAAAGTGGCTTTTAAGAAAGCCGATTTTGTCGTTGTTCAGGATAACTTCTTGACAGAAACTGCACAACTTGCAGATGTTGTCTTCCCCGCATCAACATATGTTGAGAAGGAAGGTACATTTACAAATATGGGAATGACTGTGCAGAGATTAAACAAAGTCATAGAGCCGGTGGGAGAATCCAGACCTGATTGGCAGATTGTGTGTGAGTTGGCTAAAAAGATGGGACATCCATACTATTATGTATCTCCTGAGATGATTAAAAATGAAATAGGGAAATGTGTTTCGATATATGAAGGAATTGAAAATAACAATTTGGAAAAGGATGGATTCCGCTGGGTATCTTCAGCATACGATAAATTTAAACCCTTGAAGTATACTTTTACGATTTCCAAAAGGAAATCTTCTGCTATAAAGAAGAACAGAGATTATCCGTTCATACTGTTAACAGGTTACAGTTTAAGGCATCAAGGGACTTATTCAAGAAACTCGAGTTCACTTGTTTCTCTTGCCTCTGAATGTTTTATAGAAATTAATGGAAAAAATGCACGTAAGACGAAGATTGCGGACGGAGATATGGTTAAAATTGAGTCTGCTCAAGGCAAGATGAAGCTTAAGGCAAAGATTACGAGCAGGGTACCGGAAGGTGCTGTCTTTGTTTCGGAGGATTATGAGTGGGCGCCCATTAACAATCTGCGTGTTAACGGATATACAAATGTAAAAATTTCTAAGACAAAATAGTAAAAGATGAAGAAAACAGGACAGACATATTTTTGTGAGATTTGCAGGCAAAAAGTTGTAGTCATTGAAGATGGGTTTGGAGTGCTTGTCTGTTGCGGGCAGGAAATGAAGCTGGTTGCTGAGAAGAGTATGATGGCGACCTGGACATCAGTACATCCTAAACCAAAAGACGGTGTGATTTACGTTTGCAAGGAATGCGGGCAGAAGATAGGAGTTGTAGAAGTAACTACCGGCATATTGGAATGTTGCGGCCAAAGAATGCAACGAGAGAGTGATAACTAGGCTGTAGGGAAATTACATAATGTTAAATGCACTTATATTTACTATACTCGCGACGATTAAAATATGCATTGTCGTTGGAATACTGTTAATGATCATTGCTTACCTTATATGGGTGGAAAGGAAAGTAATGGCTCATATGCAGGTCAGGCTTGGGCCAATGAGAGTAGGATGGCATGGATTGCTTCAGCCTATTGCAGATGGACTTAAATTAATTTTCAAAGAAGATATCATTCCCGCGCAAGCCAGCAAGGTTATATTCGTCCTGGCACCTGTGATCGCTGTCGTTCCCGCTCTGTTGTCCATAGCAGTTATTCCTTTTGGGGACACGATAAGCATAGCAGGCATAAGTATTGATATGGTAATAACAGACGTAAATATAGGCATACTCTTTATCCTTGCTGTTACCTCGGTAGGTGTCTATGGTATCATACTAGGGGGCTGGTCGTCTAATAACAAGTATTCTTTGCTTGGTGCATTGAGGTCCGCGGCGCAGATGATAAGTTATGAACTTTCACTGGGTCTGTCATTGATAGGTGTTATTATGATTTCGCAGTCGCTAAGCCTTGTAGATATTGTCAATTCTCAAGCTAAATGCTGGTTTATTATACTACAACCTATAGGCTTTTTAATATACGCAATAAGTGCTATTGCAGAGACAAATAGATGCCCGTTTGATTTACCAGAAGCAGAGACCGAATTGGTTGCGGGTTTCCATACAGAGTATAGCAGTATGAAGTTTGCATTATTTTTTATGGCCGAGTACGCTAATATTATTACAGTGTCTGCGGTTGGCGTTACTTTCTTCTTTGGTGGCTGGAGAGGCCCATTTTTACCGCCTGTAGTCTGGTTCTTGATTAAGATGGCTCTGTGCATATTCTTCTTCATATGGCTGAGGTCTACTTTCCCCAGATTCAGGTATGATCAGCTAATGAAGTTTGGATGGAAAATCCTGTTTCCGGTTGCATTAGCAAACATTTTAATAACAGGGCTTGTTATGGCCTTGTTATGATTTATCAGGTTGTGAGGAAAAGTTCATATGATAAAACCATTACTACAGGGTTTAGCGCTTACTTTAAAGACTTTCCTGAATCCATTTAAAGTAGTGACGATGCAGTATCCTGACGAAAAATGGACGCCATATCCGCGTTTCAGGGGTTTGCACGAACTACAAAGGGATGAAAACGGAAAAGAGAAATGTGTAGCATGCGGTCTCTGTTCTACAGTTTGTCCGGCAGAATGCATTGAAATTGAAGGTGGTGAAAATGAACAGGGAGAGCGTTTTGCAAAGACTTATGAAATAAACATGCTCCGTTGCATTTTCTGTGGGTACTGTGAGGAAGTATGTCCGGAGGATGCTATATTCTTAAGACAAGATTATGAGCTGGCTACTGATAACATTAAAGACCATATTTACAATAAAGATAAATTATTAGTTCCGTTAAAGAAGAGAAAATAACTAATTTTAGGGTAAAATTATATGCTGGAAGCTTTACTGTTTTTAATAATTAGTTTGATAACGATTGTCTGTGCACTTTGCGTAGTCTTTCAGAAGAATCCGATATATAGTGCAATATTTCTTATTCAAACAATGGTTTCCCTGGCAGTATTGTACATTTTGTTACATGCACAGTTTATTGCTGCAATACAGGTAATGGTATATGCTGGCGCTATAATGGTACTTTTTATTTTCGTAATAATGTTACTTAATTTAAGCAAAGCAGATATAGAAGGAGAGAGGGACAATCTGTTATTTCAAAAATCTTCAGCCATCATCCTGGGATTTATACTGGTAGTTATGATTGGTGTTGTAAGCGTGAAAACCGTTTTCCAGGGTGTCAAAGGCGAGTATACGCCGGAAAGCATAAGTCAGATCGGAAATACTCAGCTTGTAGGTAAACTGTTGTTTACTAAATTCGTCTTCCCTTTTGAAATTGCTTCAATCTTGTTATTTGCGGCCATTATCGGTGCAATAGTATTAGCAAAAAAGAAAATTATTGAGGATGAAAAAGCATAATGATTCCATTGTCATGGTACTTGATATTGTCCGGCATTCTGTTTTCAATAGGAGCAGTAGGCGTTTTAATCAGAAGAAATGCCATAGTTATTTTTATGTGTATTGAATTAATGCTGAATGCAGTAAACCTGGCGTTTGTTACATTTTCTCGTCAACTGGATTCTATGGATGGTCAAATATTTGTCTTTTTTATAATGACGGTTGCAGCGGCAGAGGCGGCAGTAGGGCTTGCAATAATAATCGCCGTTTATAGAAATAAAGCGACTGTCAATGTTGATGATATTAACTTAATGAAGTGGTAAAAGGATAGAATAATGCCAAATTTCTTTGGGTGTACATATTTGGATATGATTGGATTTGTACTATTGCTTCCGCTCGCTGGATCCGTAATAAACGGACTTCTAGGGAAGAGACTTAGTAAGTCTGTAGTCGGTATAATTGGATGTGCAACGATAGGAATATCATTTATTCTTTCCTTCTTCATATTCATTGACTTGCTGCAACTCGCTCCTGAGCACAGAGTGTTTGAGAAGGACTATTTTACATGGATCGGTTCTGGCACGTTTGAAGCGATTGCCGGCTTACAGGTAGACCCGCTTTCCGTAGTGATGATGTTGGTGATAACGGGCGTTGGATTCCTTATCCATGTATATTCTGTAGGTTATATGCATGAGGACGACGGATATTCCAGATATTTTACATATCTGAATTTGTTTACATTCTCAATGCTGCTACTTGTCCTGGCTAATAATTTCCTCCTCATGTTTATAGGCTGGGAGGGTGTTGGTTTGTGTTCATACTTGCTAATTGGTTTCTGGTTTGAAAAGAAGTCTGCATCCAGTGCGGGTATGAAGGCCTTTATAGTAAACCGCGTTGGTGACTTCGGCTTTATTCTTGCCATTATGTTGATTTTTGTCACCTTTAATACTATAGATTTTACCGAAGTTTTTCATGCAGCGCCTGAACAATTACAAATGGGTAGTTTTGTAGTGACAATGATTACTCTTTTATTGTTTGTCGGCGCTATAGGTAAATCTGCGCAAATACCACTTTATACCTGGCTACCTGATGCTATGGAAGGTCCAACCCCGGTCAGTGCACTCATACATGCTGCTACAATGGTGACTGCCGGTGTTTATATGGTTGTAAGATGCAATGTGCTGTTTACTCTGGCACCATTTTCATTAACGGTTGTGGCTGTAATAGGAGGAGTTACAGCGTTATTTGCTGCAACTATCGGTCTTGTCCAGAATGATATTAAGAGGGTGCTTGCATACTCCACAATCAGCCAGATAGGGTACATGTTTCTTGCCTGTGGTGTGGGGGCATATGTAACGGGCATATTCCATCTGGTTACACATTCGTTTTTTAAGGCATTGTTATTCCTTGGTGCAGGCAGTGTAATTCACGGGTTGGGTGGTGAGCAGGATATGAGAAAAATGGGTGGTCTGAAAAAATATATGCCGACAACACACATGACGTTTCTAATCGGAACACTTGCAATTGCCGGAATACCGCCTTTTGCCGGATTCTTCAGTAAGGATGAAATCCTGCTTGAAGCATTTGCCAGGGGGAGTTTACTCTTTTGGGGTCTGGGAGCATTTGCCGCATTACTTACTGCTTTTTACATGTTCAGGCTGCTTTTTATGACGTTTTACGGAAAATCAAATATGTCTAAGCGTGTAGAGGAGCATGTCCATGAACCTTCCATGAGTATACTTATACCGCTACTCGTACTAGCCCTTCTTGCCATCCTCGGCGGGTTTATTGGCTTTCCGACAGCGAGCGCTATAAATAGTTTTCTTGCACCGGTTATAGGCGGCGGGCATCATGGAATGGTTGATGGAGGTTCCTTGCATCATGTATCAAAAGGATTGATGTTTTCTATGATGGGGATCTCGACCGGTATTGCCGTGGCAGGTATACTAATAGCGTACCTGATGTACATAAAAAACCCTGATTTGCCTGCAAAGATAGCTGGGAAGTTTAAGTTGATTTACAAAATTATATATAACAAGTATTATGTTGACGAAATATATGATGCAACTATTGTTAATCCGACTGTGAAAACATCGTTTATTCTCTGGAAGATTGTAGACGTGAAGATTATAGACGGTTTCGTAAATGCAATTGCCAGGATTGTCGAACTGAAAGGTGAGGTATTAAAGCTCTTCCAGACTGGATATGTGCGCAACTATGCATTATCTATATTATTTGGCGGAGTTATCATAATTGTTTGTTCACTGGTACTTTTATAAACGTTTTTAATTTTAAGGTTCTAATATAATGAATTTACCGATACTTAGCATTGTTACGTTCTTGCCATTATTAGGGGCAATTTGGCTTCTGTTTATAAATGGAGAGAAACAGGAGAAAATTAAGCGTATTGCTCTTGTTATTGCCATAGGTAATTTTATAATCTCGTTGCCACTGTTCTTCAAATTTAAATTAAATACAGCTGAATTTCAGTTTGTTGAGAATGTACCATGGATAAAAGAATTTGGTATCAGTTATCATGTAGGAATTGATGGCATAAGCCTTTTTCTCTATCTCCTGACTAGCTTCCTTACGCTCATTTGTATCCTGGCATCATGGAACATAAAAGACAGAATCAAAGAGTACATGATAGCGATGCTTATATTGGAAACAGGTATGCTGGGAGTGTTTATATCTCTTGACTTGTTTCTGTTTTATGTGTTCTGGGAGTTGATGCTGATCCCAATGTACATGCTAATTGGAGTATGGGGAGGCCCTAAAAGGATTTATGCCACAATAAAGTTTTTTCTATTTACAATGGCGGGAAGCGTATTAATGCTGGTTGGCATCATTGTAATCTACTTTATGAATTATAATGCAACGGGTGAATACACATTTGATTTGCTAAAGATTTATAAACTCGACATCCCGATGGGAGCGCAATTCTGGCTCTTTTTAGCATTCTTTTTTGCATTTGCGATTAAGGTTCCAATGTTCCCCTTTCATACATGGTTGCCGGATGCTCATGTGGAGGCTCCCACTGCCGCAAGCGTTATTCTGGCGGGTGTGTTATTGAAAATGGGTACTTATGGTTTTGTGAGATTTAGTCTGCCGTTGTTCCCTTACGCAAGTCATCAGTTTGTACCCCTCATCGCATGGTTGGCAATTGCGGGAATCATTTATGGCGCGCTTGTGGCAATGGTACAGGAAGACCTGAAGAAGCTGGTTGCGTATTCCAGCGTCAGCCATTTGGGTTTTGTTATGCTGGGTATTTTTGTATTTAACATTCAGGGAATGGAAGGCAGTATACTCCAGATGATCAATCACGGCTTGAGTACCGGGGCATTATTCTTACTTGTCGGAATGTTATATGAAAGAAGGCATACAAGGTTAATTACTGATTTCGGAGGTATCGCAAAAAGTATGCCGGTATTCGCAGTTTTCTTTCTGATTATGACATTATCCTCTATTGGGTTACCCGGATTAAATGGATTTGTAGGTGAATTCTTAATCTTGGTTGGAGTATTCAAGACTAATGTACTTTATGCGGTCCTGGCTACTACGGGTGTAATCCTTTCTGCATGTTACATGCTGTGGATGTTTCAGAGGGTTATGTTTAACAAGCTTACAAATCCCGCAAATAAGAAGCTTAAAGACATAAATATGAGAGAATGGGCAATATTACTGCCAATCACTATACTTGTCTTCTGGATTGGTATCTATCCGAAGCCTATATTATCCAGAATGGATGTTTCTGTAAACCACCTTTTGACACAGGTGGATGAGAAATATAAAATAACACTAAACAAGCTCAAAATCGAAAACGAAGAGGCTTCGGTTGCTATTAAAGAAGATGAGAGCGCAGAACATACGATAGAGGTAGATTAATTTATGGAAATAGTAATTCCACCATTAGATTTTAAAAGTATTTCGCCTATCCTTATTATTACCATCTCTGCGATGTTAATACTTGTGGCAGATGTATTTTTTAGAAAGACATTCAAGGATAGTCTGGGATATATAAGTTTTCTTATTGTTGTTTTGACAGGCATGGTAGCCTTTACCCAAATGGGTAAAACTGTGTATTCGTTCAGTGATATGTTTGTGGTAGATAATTTCTCTGTCTTTTTTAATCTTATCTTCCTGGTTAGTACTGCTATCGTAATACTTTTATCAGTTCGCTATATAAAGCAAGAAGGTATTAATTATGGTGAATACTATACACTGATACTGTTTGCCACTATGGGCATGATGTTGATGGCAGGTGGGGCTGACTTGCTAACCATCTTCCTCGGACTTGAGATAATGTCCATATCGCTTTATGTGCTTGCGGGCTTCAGGCGAGATTGTGTTCGTTCAAACGAGGCATCTCTGAAATATTTCTTACTTGGAGCATTTGCTACATGCTTCCTGCTTTATGGTATAGCAATGATTTATGGTGCGACCGGCACTACGAACATTAAGGAAATTGCTTCTTTCCTGGCTAACAACCCTTCATTATCAAATCCAATGATTGTAACAGGCACATCGTTACTTATCATAGGTTTTGGGTTTAAGATAGCATGCGTTCCGTTTCATAAATGGACTCCTGATGTTTATGAGGGGGCTCCGACTGCTATTACCGCCTTTATGTCTGTGGGGCCAAAGGCCGCTGCCTTTGCGGTCTTCACAAGGGTATTTTTAGTGGCGTTGCCTGATATGGAACCGAAGTGGTCTATAATATTATGGGTGCTGGCTGTCCTTACAATGACTGTTGGTAATCTTGTGGCCATCGCACAAAAAAATATAAAACGGATGCTGGCTTATTCGAGTATAGCGCATGCGGGATATGCGCTTATAGCCATTATAGCAGGAGGCGATTTTGGAACGTCAAGCTTACTCTTTTATATGTTGGCATACACATTTATGAACCTGGGTGCATTTGCCGTGGTAATCGTACTTGGAAGAAAAGGAGAAGAGAACGCTAATATAGAAGACTACAGCGGTCTCGGCTTCAAACATCCTGTTTTAGCAGTAACAATGTGCATATTTATGTTTTCACTTGCCGGTATACCGCCATTGGTTGGATTTATAGGGAAATTTTATATCTTCAGCGCTGCTATTAAAAATGGATTTATCATTCTGGCTATCATTGGGGTGGTAAATAGCGTAATATCGGTTTATTATTACTTAAGAGTAACTGTCGTAATGTACATGAAGAAGCCTGTGCGCGAATTTGAACCGCTTTCACTATCGCCCTTTGTAATTCTTGCTCTTATAATAACAGTATGGGGTACACTATATCTGGGCATATTCCCCGCAAAAGTTATAGCACTTGCTCAGAAGTCCGCACTTTTGTATTAAACATTTCACAGTATATCCAGGCATATCAACAAACGTTTCATA
>JACZYU010000050.1 GCA_022570935.1 Planctomycetota bacterium
GGGGATAATGCTAATTTGCAGATAGAGTTGATAACGCCGATAGCGATGGATAAGGAGTTGAGGTTTGCGATAAGAGAAGGTGGAAAGACGGTAGGGGCGGGTGTTGTTACTAAAATTATTGAATAATGTAAAAGTAAAGCGTAATGGCGAACTATATAACTTTGGCGTGTACAGAATGTAGTAGTAGGAATTATAGAACAAGCAAGAAGCTGAAACAGGCTGAACGTCTGGAACTTAAAAAGTTCTGTAAGTTTTGCAGATCACATACAATACATAAAGAGCAGAAAAAATAGAAAGAAAGGTCTGTAGCTCTAATCGGCTAGAGCACCGGATTCCAAATCCGGGTGTTGGGGGTTCGAATCCCTCCAGACCTGCCAGAAAATTTTACTATAAAGAGTAGGGTAGCGAATATGACATTTCAAATTTATAGAAAGGGACTGGGTGTATATGCAAGGAGTGCTGTAGCAGGACTTTTTGGTCTTGCTGCAATATTTGCCGCATACTCTTTATATGGGGCATTGATAGACCTTCCTGAATTTTATGCCGGTGCCAGGGTGCCCTTGCTGGATATAAGTTTGACTTGGGGGGTAGCTGGTTCATGTACCCTTTTTGTTTTGTGCGGCATATTTATATGTTTATTTACAACTGGCTTTGAAATAGGGCTTAAGGGGTTAGATAATAGGTCCAAGAAAGCGGTGGAGTTTTTTATAGAAATACAGGCAGAACTTCAAAAGGTTTCATGGCCGACAAGGAACGAATTAGTTGGCTCAACAATTGTTGTTATCGTATGTTTGGTAGTCTTGGGGGTGTATGTTTTCTGTGTTGACTGGGTAGTGTCAACGTTTATGAAAGCTATAGATATATTATAGTAAGTTTTTTTATGTCTGGGGTTGAGGGATAATAGCGTTGAATAATCTTAAGATTTGAGATCACGTCTATTCGAACACCGCTAATTCAGAAATAGCTGAGTAAGGCCCACCATCTTCCTGCCAGGTAAGTTTTAAAGAGTTTCTAAGGAAAGAGTAATTAATAGTAGTTAATGATAAATAGGAATGTATAGCGTTTCTAGTTTTGATAAGAATTATTGTTTTATGTTATGGGGAAAAAGTGGTTTGTGCTTCGTGTGCAAAGTAACAAAGAGGATAAGGTCAAAAGTGATTTGGAGAGACGTATTAAAATCCAAGGAATAGAAGCTCTTATCCCAAAGATTTTAGTGCTTAGTGAAAAGGTATCTGAAATCAAAGGTGGAAAGAAAAGAGTAGCCGAAAGGAAGGTATATCCGGGTTATATAATGGCGGAAATAGAGGTTGATGAGAAAGGTGAAATCCCGGAAGAAGTGTGGTATATGATTCGTGAGGCTCCTGGCGCAGGTGATATCATTGGTGGAGATAGAAAGCCGATACCAATGAAAAATAGTGAAGTTGAGAAGTTATTAGAAAGAGTAGCACGAGGGGAAGAAAAGCCGAAAGCAACGATAGAGTTTAGTAAGGGAGATAAGGTAAGGGTCAAGGAAGGCCCCTTCGAGAATTTTGACGGAGAGGTGGAAGAAGTCTTGCCAGCTAGCGGATGTTTAAAATTAACGCTTACGATTTTTGGCAGACCCACACCTGTAGAATTGGAATATTGGCAAGTAGAGGCAATATAGTATATATCATTTAGTGAAGAGAATTTAATGGCAAAAGAAGTAGATATTAAAATAAAATTACAAATCCCCGGAGGGCAAGCTACACCAGCGCCCCCTGTCGGTCCTGCGTTAGGACAGCATGGGGTGAATATTGGCCAATTTGTTACTCAATTCAACGAGAAGACCAAAGATTTGCAGGGAACGATAACACCTGTAGAAATTTCAGTTTTTAAGGACAAGTCATTTACTTTTATTATAAAATCGCCTCCAGCTGCCGTATTGCTCAAAAAAGCTGCGGGGATAGCGAAAGGTTCTTCGGAACCGAACAAGGACAAGATAGGCAAAGTAACAAAGTCACAGATTGAAGAGATCGCAAAAGTAAAGATGCCGGACCTTAATGTAAGAAACCTTGATATGGCCGGGAAGATTATCGAAGGTACTGCACGGTCTATGGGCTTAAAAGTAGAGGGCTAGAAATCTTTTGTATATGTGTAAAGGAAATTAATAATGAAGTTTAGAGGTAAACGTTACGTCGAATCAAATAAAACGGTCGAGAAATCGAAGGAATATGAACTGAAAGAAGCGGTTTCAGTCCTGAAAACTTTTAGCAAGGTTAAGTTTGACGAAACTGTGGACATTGTCATGAAATTAGGCGTTGACCCTAAGCATTCGGATCAGATAGTTCGTGGGTCATTCTCCCTGCCGAAAGGGATTGGAAAAGAAGTCAGGGTAGTAGTCTTTGCCAGTGGGGACAAAATAGAGCTGGCACAGAAGGCAGGTGCCGTCGAAGCTGGCGGTGATGATTTACTGAAGAAAGTCGAGGGTGGGTGGTTAGATTTTGATGTGGCAATTTCAACACCAGATATGATGGGCAAAGTGGGTAAACTAGGCAGAGTTCTGGGCCCACAGGGTAAGATGCCGTCCCCAAAGTCAGGAACGGTAACGAATGATGTTGAAACTGCAGTCAAAGAATTTAAGGAAGGTAAGATAGAATATAGAACAGATGCTGGTGGTAATGTTCATGTGCCTGTGGGGAAAACATCTTTTCCTGAAGAAGACCTGGTCGACAATATTAGATCTTTTATAAAGCATATTGTTAGCAATAAACCACCTGCGGCAAAAGGAATTTTTGTTCAAAAAATATTTATTTCATCTTCTATGAGTCCTAGTGTAAGTGTTGCACTGGCTTCATAGTCAAATATTTTAATGAATTTTAAAAATGTCTAAAGCGTTAAAAAAATTAATTGTTGATGAGCTTGTAACTGACTATAAGGGTAAGAAAAACCTTATTCTTGTGAATTTTAAGGGAATAAACGCTCATCAGTCAAATGTGTTGAGGAGCGATCTGAGGGAGAAAAATATCAAGGTGAAGGTTGTAAAGAATTCTCTTGCCGCTATAGCATTTAAGGAAGCAGGGATTTCGGAGCTTGGGCAAATGATTGATGCCCAAACAGTTGTTGCGTCAAGTGACGATGATCCTGTAGAGCTGGCCAAAATGCTGAAGAAATGCTCTAAAGAGATACCAGACTTTAAAATTATAGGTGGATGGGTGGATGGAGAGTTAATGTCATTTGACAATATTAATATCCTGGCATCTATTCCATCCAGAGAAGTGGTTTTGACACAAATAGTATTTGCTATACAGGCACCTATGGTCCAATTGACAAATGTATTCAATGCCACGGCAAGTAGCCTGTGTCGAGTTTTGCATGCGATAAAAGAAAAGAAAAGTGAAGTTTAATATAAAGAATGTTTAAAAGGTAAAAGGAGGAAATTATGGCAACAGATACAGAAGTAGAAAAAACTGAGCCTACTGAAAAGATTACTCAGGTACTTGAGCTGGTTGAAGGAATGAGTTTGCTTGAGGCTTCTCAGTTGGTAACGGCATTTGAGGAAAAATTTGGTGTTTCTGCTTCAGCGGCAATGGCGGTTCCGGTGGGTATGGCACCGGCTGGCGGAGAAGAAGCTAAGGAAGAGAAAACAACGTTTGATGTTGTTCTCAAGGAAATTGGTGCGAACAAGATTCAGGTTATCAAGGCTGTTCGTGCAGAAACTTCACTTGGATTAAAAGAGGCAAAAGCATTGGTAGATAGCGCACCAAAATCCATAAAAGAAGGTGTTGCAAAGGATGAAGCGGAGAAGGTTAAAAAAGCGTTAGAAGATGCGGGTGCGGTGGTTGAACTTGCGTAAAGTAGTAAATTAAAAAACCTTTTGTTGGAATACTACAAAATAAAGTATGAAAATGATAAAGAGAAACATAAGAAATTACAGTAAAATTACCGACGTGATTGAGGTGCCTGACCTGATCAGGACTCAGACTAAGTCATATGCTGCTTTTTTGCAGGAAGATGTGCTTCCGAATAAGCGTAAGAATCGAGGTTTAGAAGCCATTTTGCGAGAGACTTTTCCAATAAAAAACTACGACGAAACGATTAATTTAGAATATATAAAATATGAGATAGGGAAACCACGTTACGGTCCGGATGAATGTAGGAAATTGAAGTTGATTTATGGCAAACCTTTGAGGGTCTGGTTAAGATTAAACAAGGAAGAGCCTGTTGAAGAGGCGGTGTATTTGGGAGAAATTCCTGTTATGATTGGCGGTGGTGAATTCATAATTAATGGAACAGAAAGAGTCGTCGTAACTCAACTTCATAGGTCGCCAGGTGTGGATTTTGTTGAGGACCTGCATGCAGAGAAGAGAATGCACTCTTGCAGGATCATCCCGGAGCGTGGCAGTTGGATTGAGGTGGAAGTTGGAAAAAAAGATGTTTTGACTACCAGGGTTGATCAAAGTGGTAAATTTCCTGCGACATGTTTCCTGAGAGCAATGTCAGAAAAATATTCAAAAGACGAAGACATTATCAGGCTTTTTTACGAAACGGAAACAGTCAGTATTAAAGATTCTGCTTCGATAAAAAAACTTAAAGATAGGTACTTAGTTGGCCGGTTGATTAACCCTAAAACTGGTGAGATTATATTGGAAGCTGGAAGGCAAATAACTGAAGATATGGTTAATGTTATATCGGATTCAAATCTTAAGAAGATTGAAGTTATCAAGAGTATGGATGATCCTTTGATACTTAATACTCTGGAAACCGATAATGCAGAATCTCATGAAGATGCGTTGTTGAAGGTTTATACAAGATTCAGGCCTGGAAATCCTCAGCAATTGGATAAGGCAAAGCAATTGTTTCATGATAAGTTTTTTGATTCAAAAAGATATAAATTAGGTCTTGTAGGGCGATTTAGATTAAATAGAAAATTAGAGCAGAAAATACCTGATAATGAAATGACTTTACAACCTGAAGATTATATAAATTCCATCAGGTATCTCGTAACACTTAGAAAAAATGAAGGAAGTATCGACGATATAGATCATCTTGGTAATAGGCGCCTCCGAACTCTTGATGAGTTATTTGGTGAAGAATTACGTAGAGGATTTCTTAAGCTAAGAAGAACAGTCCAGGAAAGGATGAATACTAAGGATTTTGAGCAGTTGACGCCAAGGATTCTCATAAACTCCAGAACAATTTTTTCAGCAATAGAGTATTTCTTTAGCCGTGGTGAGCTATCACAAGTATTAGATCAGACCAATCCATTAGCACAGCTTACACATGAACGGAGATTAAGTGCCTTGGGACCAGGTGGACTTAATAGAAAGAGGGCCGGATTTGAGGTTAGAGATGTTCACATCTCGCACTATGGACGAATATGTCCTATTGAGACTCCGGAGGGTACAAATATTGGATTGATTGCATCATTAAGTATATATGCATCAACTGATGATTACGGTTTCTTAATTTCTCCATACGTAAAGGTCAAAAACGGCAAACTGACAAATGAGATTGTTTACCTTCGTGCCGATGAGGAAGAAGGCAAAACTCTTGCACCGGCAGATACTCAGTCGAGTTTTGGAGCTAAAGGAGACAAGGAGGTCCTTGCACGTTTTAGTGGGGACTTCAAGCTTGTAAATGTAAAGGATGTTGATTACATAGATGTATCACCGAAGCAGTTGGTAGGAGTATCTACAAGCCTGATCCCATTCCTTGAACATAGTGATGCGAACAGGGCATTAATGGGATCAAACATGCAAAGACAAGCCGTGCCGTTACTAATAACGGAGCCACCACTTGTTGCTACAGGTATGGAAAAGATGGTTGCACAGAATTCCAGTATGGTTGTTCGCGCTGAGAATGCCGGTACTATTACTAAAGTTGACTGTGAACAAATAATTATTAATGAAAGTGATATATACAATCTAAGGAAATATGTTGGCTTAAACGAAGGAACCTGTTTAAACCAGAAACCTATAGTGACAGAGGGGCAAAAGGTAAAAAAGGATGAAATTATTGCTGACGGTGCTTCTACTTGTAATGGTGAATTGAGTTTGGGCAGAAACATGTTGGTGGCCTTTATGACATGGGATGGTTACAATTTTGAAGACGCTATCGTGATTAGTGAAAGTTTGCTCAAGAACGACAGTTATACGTCAATTCATAGAGATGAATTTGAGGTGGAGATCAGGGAGACAACACTTGGGAAGGAAGAATTTACCAGGGATATACCAAATGTTTCCGAGAAAGCTCTCAGTAATTTAGACGAAAACGGTATAATTCGTGTTGGAACGAAGATTAAACCTTCAGATATTCTTGTGGGAAAGATTGCTCCAAAGAGTAGAAGCGAGCTGTCTCCGGAAGAAAAACTTTTACATGCAATATTTGGCAGAGCTGGAGAGGACGTCAAGAATGTTTCTTTGGAGGTGCCATCTGGTGTAGAAGGGATTGTTATAAATACACAGCTTTTCTCTCGAAGGGCCCATCTGTCAGACGAAAAAAGACAAAAAATTGCGAATGAAATAAAAGGTGAAGAAGTTAAATTTGATAAAGCAATATCAAAAGAATTTGTGAAAATGATAAAAGAGCTGGAACAGGTTTTTGATGGTGCACTTGTAAATTTGGAGACAAGCCAGCCTTTGAAAGTATCATACGGGACAGATATCGACCGTATTCTTGAATTACAGGAGCAGTTTGATATTAGAGGCTTTGATTCTGGTAGTAATAAGAGGAAAAGTGAAAGAGCGTCGAAAATTTGTGATGAGCATAATGAAAGAATTGAGTCTTTGAAGGAAGATAAAATTGCAAAAACAGGTCAATTAAAAAGAGGTGATGAATTACCAAGTGGTGTATTGGAAGTGGCAAAGGTTTCTATTGCAACGAAAAGGAGGCTGTCTGTTGGAGATAAAATGGCAGGAAGGCATGGCAACAAAGGGGTCATAGCCAAGATCCTGCCCGTGGAAGATATGCCATGTTTGGAGGATGGAACACCGGTTGAGATGGTTCTGAATCCCCTTGGAGTTCCTTCCAGGATGAATCTGGGCCAAATCCTGGAAACACATCTGGGTTGGGCTGCAAAAAAATTGAATTTCCAGGCTGTTACACCTATTTTTGATGGGGCAAAAGAATATGAAATAAGGGAGACTTTGAAAGAAGCAGGACTTCCGGAGGACGGTAAGACTACATTATATGATGGTTGTACAGGCGACGCCTTTAATCAAAAGGTCGCAGTTGGGTATATGTATATGATGAAGCTGCATCACTTAGTTGACGAGAAGGTACACGCTAGAGCCACGGGGCCGTATTCCTTGATAACACAACAGCCTCTTGGAGGAAAGGCAAGGTTCGGTGGGCAAAGGTTTGGGGAAATGGAAGTATGGGCATTAGAAGCTTATGGGGCTGCTTATAATCTGCAGGAACTTCTTACCGTGAAAAGTGATGATGTAGAGGGTCGTACCAGAATTTACGAGTCGATGGTAAAGGGTAAGAATACGCTGGAAGCAGGAACTCCTGCATCATTCGAAGTACTGACCAAAGAGGTTGAAGGACTCGGCCTTGCCTTGACACTTGAGAAAGAAGAAAGACTTTAAATAAACAAGTTAGATTGTTATGTGCTTTATTATTTTAAAGCGCATGATTGAAGCAATTAGAATTTATCTCTTTTTTAACGATAAATGGGGATTTACTAATGACAATTAGCACATATGAAAAGATAAACGAATATAGCTCCGTGAGGATAACATTATCGTCAGCAGAGAGTATCAGGAGCAAGTCATATGGTGAAGTAAAAAAACCAGAAACAATAAATTATCGTACATATCGTGCAGAGAAAGATGGACTATTTTGTGAGCGAATTTTTGGTCCTGAGCGTAATTGGGAATGCTTTTGCGGGAAATATAAAGGTATTAAACATAAAGGGATTGTCTGTGATAGATGTGGGGTCAAGGTAACTCATTCTCGCGTAAGAAGAAAAAGGATGGGGCATATTGGTCTGGCGGCGCCTATTGTTCATATATGGTTTTTTAAGGCAATGCCTTCGAGAATAGGAACCCTTTTAGGTATGAAAACCAACGTTTTGGAAAGGATTATATATTTCCAGGGTTACGCTGTGATAGATCCTGGAAGTACGCCACTTAAGGAATATCAATTGTTGACGGTTGATGAGTATGCAGATGCCCAGGAAAAATATGGAGAAGGTAGCTTCAATGCCGGTATGGGAGCCGAAGCTATCCGGACAATACTTCAAGGCCTGGATTTAGAGAAAATATCAAAGGAGCTTAGGATAGAACTTGCGGAAACAAAATCCAAACAGCGAACCAAGGATATAATAAAAAGATTAGCAATTGTTGAATCTTTTAAAGATTCTGGAAACCAGCCTGAGTGGATGGTGTTTGATGTTGTTCCGGTTATTCCTCCGGATTTGAGGCCTTTGGTATTATTGGAAAGTGGAGACTTTGCCAGTTCAGACCTTAACGATCTTTACAGGCGTATAATTAATCGGAATAATCGTCTTAAAAAACTGATAGACCTCAATGCGCCGGAAGTAATAATTCGAAATGAGAAAAGGATGTTGCAACAAGCGGTAGATGCGCTTTTTGATAATGGCAGAGGTAAGCGCCCTATCCTGGGCAGCAACAGCCGCCCTTTGAAATCTCTGACTGATATGATTAAGGGTAAACAGGGGAGATTCAGGGAGAATCTGCTTGGTAAGAGAGTTGATTATTCAGCACGATCAGTAATAGTCGTTGGTCCTGAACTTAAATTAAGCCAATGCGGGCTACCTAAAAAGATCGCACTTGAATTATTTCAGCCATTCATAATTCGACGCTTAAGGGAAATTGGGCTGGCAGATACAATAAAGAGTGCAAAGAAAATGTTGGTAAGACAAGATGAAGAAGTTTGGGATATTCTTGATGATGTGGTAAGGAAACATCTGGTTTTACTTAACAGGGCTCCAACATTGCATCGTATGGGAATACAAGCGTTTGAGCCGATTCTCGTGGAAGGTAATGCAATAAAACTTCATCCATTGGTGTGCCGTGGATTCAATGCTGACTTTGATGGAGACCAAATGGCAGTTCATTTACCACTATCCATTGAAGCGCAAATAGAAGCAAGAACACTGATGTTATCGACTAATAATATTTTTTCTCCTGCTTCGGGTGAGCCGATAATTACTCCTTCACAGGACATTGTTCTGGGTTGTTATTTTTTGACGACCCTCATAGGAAAACTAGAGCAAGATGAAAAAAAACTTAGAAGCTTCAGTAATTATGACGAAGTGTTAATGGCTTACGCATTAAAGAAGATTGATGTTCATACTCAAATTAAACTCAGGCTGGAGCCAAACAGAATTGTTAAAAATGCTGAAGGCGGGCAAGTCGAGAATACATTATGTACTACTACTGTAGGCCGTGTTGTATTTAACGAAATCTTGCCTCCTGAACTGCCGTTTTATAATTACCCTCTTGATCATAAATCAATAAAAAGTATTATCCAGGATTGTTATAAAATACTCGGCAAAGAGGCCACTATTGATCTGTTAGACAAAATCAAAGAGATAGGTTTTAAAGAGTGTACTAAGGCTGGTCTTTCTCTTTCAATAATGGACTTAAAGATGCCGAAGAAGAAGGCTCAGATATTGGAAAAAACTCAGAAAGAGGTTGAAAAAACTCAAAAATTATATCATAGAGGTATAATCACAGAGGGTGAAAGATATAATCAGGTAATAGATACATGGACATATGCCGGGGAAAAGGTAGCGGAAGAGATGCTTGATGAACTTAAGAATGACACAAGAGACGGAAAGTCGTACCTTAACCCAGTATATTTAATGTCTGCATCTGGCGCCAGGGGCAGTACCCAGCAGTTGAGACAGCTTGCGGGCATGAGAGGCTTAATGGCTAAGCCTTCAGGCAAGATAATAGAGACCCCGATTAAAGCAAACTTTCGCGAAGGGTTAAGCGTATTGGAATATTTCAGCTCAACCCATGGTGCGCGAAAAGGGTTAGCCGATACGGCCTTAAAGACCGCAGATTCCGGTTATTTAACCAGGAAACTTGCAGATGTTGCACAAAATGTAATTGTCACCTCTCCTGATTGTGGGACAGTTAATGGGATCAGTAAGAGTGCCGTTTATAGGGGAGACCGTGTTGAGGTTTCCCTTTGCAAGATTATTACTGGCAGAGTGTCTTTGAACAATATTGTAGATTTGGTTAAGGATGAAAAAATAGTTAAGGAAAATGAACTTATTACAGAAGAGAAAGCGAAGAAGATTGAGGCTTTGGGATATGAGAAAATTCGCGTACGTTCTCCATTAACATGTGAGGTCTCGCAAGGTTTGTGCGTTAAGTGTTATGGCATGGATCTATCTAAAGGCAAATTGGTAGAAGAAGGCACAGCGGTGGGAATCATTGCTGCCGAATCAATAGGAGAACCCGGGACTCAATTAACCATGAAAACATTTCATATCGGTGGCACTGCGACACGATCAATTGAAGAATCAGAAATAAAGGTCAGGAGGGCAGGCCAGGTCAACTACAGTGATCTAAATGTAGTAGAGAATCCACAGGGAGAACGTATTACTCTGGGTGGTAAGGGAGAAATACTCATTGTTGATGATAAGGGCAGACAACTCGAAAAACATGCCGTACCGCTTGGTGCAATAGTTTTAGTGAAGGAAAATGAAAAGGTTGCAGCAAGACGAACAATAATCAAATGGGATCCTCATATGACTCCAATCCTCGCTGAGATGGGGGGTAAAATTCGCTTTGAAGATATAATAGAAAATAAAACAATGCGTAAGGAATATGATGCTGTAACCCGTATTAAAAGAAAGGTGATTGTAGAACATAAAGGAGATCTTCATCCTCAAATAATTCTTGAGGACAATACCGGGAAGATCCAGGGGCTTTATCCAATACCGGAGAAGGCGCATATAGAGGTTGAAGAGGGTTCAAAGGTTATCGCCGGTACGCTTCTGGCTAAAACGCCCAGAGAGATTACGAGAACAGAAGATATAACGGGTGGACTGCCCAGGGTATCAGAGATTTTTGAGGCAAGGAGGCCAAAAGACCCTTCCGTAATGAGTGAAATAGATGGCATAGTTGAACTTGGTGAAAAGAAGAGAGGTAAAAGGACAATAATTGTTAAAGGTGAATCCGGAATGGAAGTAGACCATCTTGTTCCACGTGGTAAGCATTTGAGGGTGCACAGGGGGGATCGTGTAAAAGCGGGAGACGCGTTGGTAGAAGGTCCTCTCGTTCTTCAGGATATCTTGAGGATTTGTGGTGAAGAAGAATTACAGCAGTATACATTGAAGGAAGTTCAAAATGTTTATCGTTCACAGAACGTACCAATAGATGATAAGCATGTTGAAATAATTATCTCACAGATGCTACGGAAAGTGCAGGTAGACGAAACTAACGATACAAAATTACTACAAGGCACGGTTATTGACAAGTTTAAGTTTAAAGAAATAAATATTAAGGTAAAAGAAAGCGGTGGCAAGCCTGCCAGTGCTGAACCGTTATTGTTGGGAATTACGAAAGCCTCCGTACAAGCCGATAGTTTTATATCGGCGGCATCATTTCAGGAAACAACCAAGGTATTAACAAAGGCTGCTTTAGAAGGAAGTAGGGATATGCTTGTAGGACTGAAGGAAAATGTAATTCTCGGGCATTTGGTGCCAACTGGAACGGGATACAAACCATACCTTAGGTTGGGTATGAAGAAAGAGGTCGAAGAAACACCTGAAGATAAGATTGAAGAGAAGGACGAGTTGTTACCAACGTTATCTAATTAAGCTGGAGGGATTAATATATGCCAACAATAAATCAGTTAGTAAGAAAAGGTAGAAAAAAGATATTGAAAAAAAGTAAAAGTATTGATTTGGAAGGATGTCCGCAAAAGAAAGGTGTTTGCCTTCAAGTTATGACGCGAACACCTAAAAAACCTAATTCCGCTTTAAGGAAGGTGGCAAGGGTAAGGCTGACAAACGGAAAAGAAGTTACAGCTTATATACCGGGTGAAGGGCACAACTTGCAGGAGCATTCAATAGTTTTGATAAGGGGTGGGAGGGTACGTGACCTTCCGGGAGTTAAATATCACATAATAAGAGGCAAATTGGATACAGCAGGTGTGGAGGGTAGAAAGCGCGGCAGGTCTAAATACGGGGCAAAAAGTTCAAAATAATATGTAAATTTATTTGTTAATTAATGATGCGGGAGATAACACATGGCACTGCAATATAAAAGCACTGAAGTTTATCTAAAGCCTGATGTGCGTTTTAAAAGTACTTTAGTTACTAAGTTTATTAATAATTTAATGCATAAAGGCAAGAAGAGTGTTGCCGAGAAAGTTTTTTATCAGGCGACAGATATATTGCAAACTAGATTTCCAGATAAAGAGCCTTTGGAAATAGTTGAGGCGGCCATCAATAATGTCAAGCCGTTGGTTGAAGTAAAGTCAAAACGTGTTGGTGGGGCGACATATCAGGTTCCGATTGAGGTGTCTAGAAAGAGACAATTATCATTGGGCATTAGATGGATACTTGAAGCAACACGGAGCAAGAAAGGTAAAGCGACGTATCTAAAACTGGCGGATGAACTATCTGATGCATATAAGAAGCAGGGTGTGTCAATCACAAAACGGGAAAATACTCACAAAATGGCTGAGGCGAATAAAGCCTTTGCTCATTTTGCATGGTAACTTTAAAATAAGCGTATTATGGAAAAAAGAAATCTGGCAAATCTAAGGAATATAGGAATAGCTGCACATATTGATGCGGGGAAAACTACAACTACAGAACGTATACTATTCTACACCGGTAAGAGTTTCAAATTAGGCGAGGTTCACGAGGGCACTGCGACTATGGACTGGATGGAGGAGGAGCAGAAGCGGGGTATTACCATTACTGCCGCAGCAACCACATGTTTCTGGAAGGATTATCAAATAAACATAATTGACACTCCGGGACACGTGGACTTTACAATTGAAGTTGAAAGATCTCTAAGGGTCTTAGACGGTGCAATATGCGTTTTCTGTGGTGTTGGTGGTGTAGAGGCGCAAACAGAGACAGTGTGGAGACAGGCTAATAAATATAATGTTCCCCGAATCTGTTTCGTTAATAAAATGGATAGAATAGGCGCCGATTTTGTAAAAGTGTTTAACGAAATTAAGGAAAAATTAAATAAGAGTGTCATTCCAGTCCAACTGCCAGTTGGTAAAGAAAAAAACTTTGAAGGTGTTGTTGATTTAATAAAGATGAAGGCTATAATATTCACTCACGAAGAGGACAATACTGGATCTACGTATGAAGAGTGTGATATACCGGACGCTATGTTAGATGATGCCGGAATATATAGAGAGTTGATGTTAGAGGGAATTGCTGACAAAGTGGATTGGTTTATGGATAAATATTTAAGTGAAAGCTCCCTCAGTGAGAAAGAGATAATAAGTGCTATTCGAGAAGGAACTATTAAGTCCGGTTTAATGCCTGTATTATGTGGTGCTGCCTTTAAAAACAAGGGTATTCAGCAGTTGCTTGATGCGGTATGTGACTATTTGCCGTCACCTCTGGAAATCCCACCAATAAAAGGAATCAATCCTAAAGATGACTCTGCTGTAGAAATGAGTCCAACTGAAGACGAACATTTTAGTGCCTTGGCTTTTAAGATTGCATCTGATAAGCACGGGGACCTTACATTTATGCGTATCTATTCAGGCAGGATGGAGTCTGGGCAAAGGCTTTATAATTCAAGGACCAGGAAAAAAGAACTGGCAAGTCGAATATATAGTATGCATGCTGATAAAAGAGAGCAGTTGGAAAGTGCATCAGCTGGGGACATTGTGGCCATAGTAGGATTTAAAGATACTGGAACCGGTGACACGATTTGTACTGAAAATTATCCTGTTTTGTTGGAGAAAATAGAGTTTCCTGAAACAGTTATTTCCATGGCTATAGAACCAAAAACTGAAGCAGAAAAAGAAAAATTGGCTTTTGTTCTGGCCCGGTTGGCTAAAGAAGATCCGACATTTAAAGTTCATACAGATAATGAGACGAGTCAGTTAATAATTTCAGGAATGGGAGAATTGCATCTTGAAGTTTTGAAGAACAGGATGCTGAGCGAGTATAAGGTAAATGCAAATGTGGGTGCACCCAGAGTGTCATATAGAGAAACTGTGCAACGCGAAGCTGTAATAGATGAAAAATTCGTAAAACAGACTGGAGGACGTGGTCAATACGCCCGTATAGAAATTAAGTTGGAACCACATGTAGGTGAAGAAAAGACTGTAGAGTTCGAAGATAAGATAAAGGGAGGTGCAATTACAAGACAGTTTATCAAATCCGTGGAAAAGGGTATTATGGATACTGCAAAAAGCGGTGTGTCAGGTGGTTATTCTCTCATAAATATAAAAGTGACTCTACTGGATGGTGATATGCATTCAGTTGACTCGTCAGAATTTGCTTTTTACCATGCCGCAGGGATTGCTTTAAAAAGGGCAGTAGAGAAGGCTAAATCTGTTTTGTTAGAACCAATAATGCTGATAGAGATTACGGTTCCGGATAATTACCTTGGCGATGTGCTTGGCGACATGAATAGTCGCAGGGCTCATATTGTCGAGATGACAAATGATGGAGACTTGAGGATAGTTAAAGGAAAGATACCATTGGCTGAGACCTTTGGCTATTCGAGTGTTTTAAGATCGATTACTCAAGGCAGGGGTACATTTACCATGGAGCCTTTAGAATATAAGCCGGCACCGGCAAAAACTTATAGTAGCGTAGCATAATTCAGACAATATTTAAGTTGTTTTTGGAGGTAGAAAAGGGATGGCCAAGGAAGTATTTAAGAGGACAAAGCCGCATGTGAATGTGGGGACGATAGGGCATGTAGATCACGGCAAGACGACGTTGACGTCGGTGATAACACACATATTGGCTAAAAAGGGCTTTGCTA